>JBBDSX010000265.1:0-14115 GCA_040904725.1 Egicoccus sp. | reverse complement strand
TGTCCAGCTTCGACCGCAGGTTGACGGACTCCTCGTCCTGCCATTCCGGGTCGGCGCGCTTGATGGACAGGTCGACCTTGCCGTCTTCTTTGACGTCGAGGATCTTGACGTCGACCTCGTCGCCTTCGGCGAGGTAGGCGTAGATGTTCTCGACGAAGTCGGCGTCGACCTCGGATACGTGGACCAGCCCGGTGACGATGCCTCCGTCCTCGGTCGGAACCTCGACGAATGCGCCGTACTCCTCGAGCCGGACGACCTTGCCCTTGACGATCTGTCCCTGCAGTTGGACCAACTCCTGTGGGGCGCGGGGCGCTCGCGCGAAACGCCTGGGGGCCCCGGTCGTAGCCGCGCTTCGGCGGCTGGCGGTGAAGGGTCCCGGACTGGACTGGCCCGTCCGGGCGCGCGATGACGGGGCCAGACAACGGCGCCCGCACCCCCCAACGGTACGGAGTACCGGGTCGGTGAGCAACACCGTGCTGCGTTCCATCGACCTCGGGCACCGCACGGCGGCGAGCGCACACCGGGCCACGCCACCCACGACGCGCCGAAAATGTTACAGATAACGTAAGTTTGTAACGCGCTGGCCCGGTGTTCGGGAGGCCATCGCACGTCGAGGAGAGTGACATGGAACGCCGCTACGCCGTGCCAGTCGAGCAGACCGGGTGGAAATTGCCCGACCGGACGTCGACGGTCGCCTTCACCTGGGAGTACGACCAGGGCCGCGACCGCATGCTCAGCCTGTACCAGAAGGGCAAGGACAAGCAGTGGGACACCCAGCACCGCATCGACTGGTCCCACGACCCCGATCCCACCGACCAGGACATGGTGCCCGACGAGGTCGTGCCGATCTTCGGCTCGCCGACCTGGGACAAGCTCTCGCGAGCCGACAAGGACCGGGTCCGACACCACTACATGGCCTGGAGCAACTCGCAGTTCCTGCACGGTGAGCAGGGCGCGCTGATCTGTTCGGCCAAGATCGTGTCCACCGTGCCCGACCTCGACAGCAAGTTCTACGCCGCCACCCAGACCATGGACGAGGCCCGCCACGTCGAGACCTACGCGAAGTACCTCGACGAGAAACTGCAGTTGGCCTACCCGATCAACGGCTCGCTGCAGGCGCTGCTCGACACCACCATCTCCGACCCCCGCTGGGATTTCACCTACCTCGGCATGCAGGTGATGATCGAAGGGGTGGCGCTGGCGGCCTTCAGCATGATCCGCGACTTCACCGGCGACCCGCTGGCCAAGTCGATCAACGCCTACGTCATGCAGGACGAGGCCCGCCACATCGCGTTCGGCCGACTCGCACTCAAGGATGCCTACGCCGAACTCACCGAGGCAGAACGGGCCGAGCGCGAGGAGTTCGTGGTCGAGGCGAGCTACCTGCTGCGTGACCGGTTCCTGGCGCGCGAGGTGTGGGACCACCTCGGCTTCGACGCCGACGAGTTGTGCGCCTACGTCGACCGCCACCAGATGATGACCGAGTTCCGCAGGGCGCTGTTCAGTCGCGTGGTCCCCACCGTCAAGGACATCGGCCTGTGGGGTCCCAAGGTCCAGGCGGCGTTCGTGGACATGGGGGTGATGCAGTTCCAGGACCTCGACGTGCAGGAGTTGTCCGACAACGACGAGCGCATCGCCGAGGAGATGGAGGCACTGCTCGCGGCCCGGTCCGGCGGCCACCAGGTCCCGACCGAGGGGTCACGCGCCGCCGAACTCGCAGAGACGATGCATCAGGGCGAGTGACGGGTCAGGAGCCGACCCAGCCGTCGATCCGCGCCCACACCCGCTCGTACCACGCGGCCTCGGTCGACGCCTGCGCACCGTCACGCGGTGCGGTGATCCGCGGCCGCTCGACCTCGGGCGGGATCAGGGTGTAGGGCACCTCGCCGGGCCGGATGAAGCCCTGCTGCTCACGGGCGAGCAGTTCGATCTTGTTCGGGTCCTGCAGGTCCTGCTGGCGCTGTTCGAGGTCGGCGTTGGCCTCGTCGAGCGCGCCCGCCTTGGCGTCGAGCGATTCGACCCGCTCGCTGCTGTCGAGGTAGCGCTGCGCCGGCCCGGCCAGCATCAACACGGACAGCGCGATGGCGCCGATCAGCATCAACACCAGCGGCCGGTCACCACGTACGGCGCGCTGGCCG
Source organism: Egicoccus sp. (assembly GCA_040904725.1). Classification (GTDB taxonomy): domain Bacteria; phylum Actinomycetota; class Nitriliruptoria; order Nitriliruptorales; family Nitriliruptoraceae; genus Egicoccus. The sequence continues at coordinate 11,977 of JBBDSX010000265.1, read as the reverse complement.
GCGAACAGCACGCGGTCGACCCCGAGCACCACGCGACGGGCCGCCCGCTGCAGCACCGCAGGCGCCTGCCGCCGGCCACCGCGACGGGGGCCGGTCGACGTGTGCGCGCGGGAGCGCTGCTCGGTGGTCACGGGGTGAACCGGGGGAAGGCGTCACGGCCGGCGTAGCGGGCCGCGTCACCGAGCTCTTCCTCGATGCGCAGCAGCTGGTTGTACTTGGCGACCCGGTCGGAACGGGCCGGCGCGCCGGTCTTGATCTGTCCGGCGTTGGTGGCCACGGCGATGTCGGCGATGGTGGCGTCCTCGGTCTCGCCGGAACGGTGGCTGATCATCGCGGTCCAGCCGGCACGCTGCGCCATCGAGACCGCGTCGAGGGTCTCGGTCAACGAGCCGATCTGGTTGACCTTGACCAGCACGCTGTTCGCGGCCCGCTCGTCGATGCCGCGGCGCACGAACGCGGGGTTGGTGACCAGCAGGTCGTCACCGACGAGTTGGACTTTGTGCCCCAGGCGCTCGGTCAGCAGCTTCCAGCCGTCCCAGTCGCCTTCGTCGAGACCGTCCTCGATCGACACGATCGGGTAGCGGTCGACGAGGTCGGCCCACAACTCGACCATCTCCTCGGAGCTGAGCACGCGGCCCTCGCCCTCGAGGTGGTAGCGGCCGTCCTTGAACAGCTCGGAGGTGGCGGGGTCCATGGCCAGCCCGATGTCGGTACCGGCCGTGTAGCCCGCCGCGTCGATGGCGTCCATGAGCAGGTCGAGGGCCGCGGCGTTCGACTCGAGGTCGGGGGCGAACCCGCCCTCGTCGCCCAGGCCGGTGGACAGCCCGCGTGAGCTGAGCACCTTCTTGAGCTGGTGGTAGACCTCGGCGCCGATTCGCAGGGCCTCGGCGAAGCTCGGCGCGCCGATCGGCGCGATCATGAACTCCTGGAAGTCGACGTTGGACTCGGCGTGACTGCCGCCGTTGAGCACGTTCATCATCGGCACGGGCAGCAGGTGGGCATTGGGGCCGCCGAGGTAGGCGTACAGCGGCAGGCCCGTCGACGCAGCCGCCGCCTTGGCCGTGGCCAGCGACACACCGAGGATCGCGTTGGCGCCGAGGTTGCCCTTGTTGTCGGTGCCGTCGAGGTCGAGCAGCAGTGCGTCGATCTCGCGCTGGCGGGTCGCGTCACGGCCGAGCAGCGCCGGCGCGATGGTCTGTTCGACGTTGCCGACGGCCTTGCGCACGCCCTTGCCGAGGTAGCGATCACCACCGTCGCGCAGTTCGACGGCCTCGGCCTCCCCGGTCGACGCCCCCGAGGGAACCGCCGCGCGGCCGATGGTGCCGTCGACGAGCGCCACCTCCACCTCGACGGTGGGGTTGCCACGGCTGTCGAGGATCTCGCGGGCATGCACGAGTTCGATGGTGGTCGGTTCCATGGGTCTGCCTCGACGGGACGGGGGGAAGGGCGAGCGCACGGCCGCGGCGGCGCGAGGGACGCGCCGGTCCGGTCAGGACGGTACGTCAGCGCCTCGGCCATTGGAAACAAGGTCGACACGGGCGAGCGTCCGGGGGCGGGCGGGAACCCGGCCCCCGTGGCGTCAGACGTCGAGGCGCCAGAGCTGTCGGGCGACCACCGCGACCGTCAGACCGGCGGCGGCACCGAGGACGAACCCGCGGCCGCGACGCCGGTCCAGCGTCGCGCCGATGGCGGCACCGAGGACCTTGGCCCCGACCACCACGACCGTGTCCGTCGGGAACGGTGGTCGGTCGAGCTGCCATCGGGCGAGGTCGGCCGCCTCGGCGTCGGTGTCCCATCCCGAGAGGACGTCGTCGGCGGTGCGCACCTGGTCGGGAGCGAGGTCCGGGGGCCGGACGCTGTTCGCAGTGTCGGGCGCCACGGCGTCGGTGACGTCCTCCTCGGCGGGCATGGGTCCTCGACGGGTCGGGGCGGGGCTGGGCGGCGAGCCTACTGCCGGGCCGCGATGGCGGTCAGTCGGGGGACTTGACCTCGTCCCACAGCTCGAGCCAGGTGTCGCGGCTGAGGTCGTCGATGGGAAGCTCGCGCCGCTCGGCCAGGGAGAGCACGCTCTCGAACCGGGCGCGGAACTTGCGGCCGGCCGCGCGGGCGGCTTCCTCGGGATCGATGCCGTAGGCGCGCGCGAGACCGACGACCGCACCGAGCAGGTCCCCGAGTTCCTCGTGCCGCTCGTCGTCGGTCGTGGCGTCGAGCAGTTCCCCGAGTTCCTCGCGCACGCGCGCCACGGGTTCGGACGGGTCGCTCCAGTCGAAGCCACGCTTGGCGGCCTTGTTCTCGAGCGTCTCGAGGAACATCAGGCCGGGCAGCGCCGGTGGTACGCCGTCGAAGGGGCCGGTGCGGCCGATCTTCTCCTGGCTCTTGATCTCGTCCCAGTTGCGCTTGACCTCGTCGGCGTCCTCGACCTCGGTGTCCGAGAAGACATGCGGGTGTCGGCGCACGAGCTTGTCGACGATCCCGCGCGTGACGTCGTCGATGTTGAACGCGCGTCGGTCGCTGCCGACCTGGGCGTGGAAGACGACCTGGAGCAGCACGTCGCCGAGTTCCTCGGCCATGTCCACGTCGTGACCACGCTCGATCGCGTCGATGAGCTCGTAGGCCTCCTCGACGAGGTACTTCGACAGGCTGACGTGGTCCTGCTCGAGGTCCCACGGGCAGCCGTCGTCGGGGTCACGCAGTCGCTTGAGCACGTCGACGAGTCGGACGAACTCGGCGCCGGCGGGCTGCTGGGCGAGGAAGACGAACTCGACCTCGGCGTCGTACTCGGGCGCCTGGCCGCCGAGCGTCGGACCGAGGCCCTCGTCGCCGGGCCCGAGCAGGTAGACCGCCACCCCCTCGCGTGCGGCGTGCTCGAGCAGCGCCTTGGCGATCCGCCGGTCCTCGGGGCTGCCGGGCTTGGTCAGGTCGAGCTCGGCACGTCCCAGCGTGGCCGGCGCCAGCGGCTCGAGATCGAGACCGGCGAAGTACAGGTGCGGCGCACTCGGATGCGTCTCGGGATCACGCAGATGCACGACCGACGCGGTGCCGAGCGCGTCCCAGGCCTGGAACGGCAGCAGGCCCGGGAGCGCGTCGGAGGTCTCGACCAGCACGACCCGGGGCGGGCCGTCAGCGGACGTGGTGGCGTGCTCCGCCGTCATTCCTCGACCGGCGCGTCGCCCGACTCCTCGAGGGGGTCGGTGGTGTCCGGCCCCAGCGGTTGGGCCGGCGCGCCCCGGCCGACGCGCTCGGGCGCGACGACCTGCTGGGCCTCGGGGTCCCACTCGCCCAGTCCGGCCGAGACCGAGACGTCGGCATCGGCGAAGGCCCCGGAGAGCAACTGCTGCACCTCGGCCTGGGCCGCCTGGTTCAGGTCGCCACCACCGGCGGCCTGCTGCTGCGTGCCCGTGTCGGTGACCTCGAGCACATGGAAGCCGAAGTCGGACTCGACGGGACCGACGACCTCGCCGACCTCGGCGTCCCACACGGCGGCCTCGAATGACTCGACGTAGGCGCCGCGGGGCTGCTCGCCGAGCTCGCCGCCCTGCGCGCCGCTACCCGGGTCGATCGAGCGCTCCTGGGCGATGGTCGCGAAGTCGGCACCGTCGGCGAGTTCGGCGACGACCGCCTCGGCCTCGGGTTCGGTCTCGACCAGGATGTGGCGCACGGTCCGGGTCTCGATCTCTTCGACGTCCATCTCCCCGACGAACTCCTCGCGCATGGCGTCGATGCGCAGGCTGGCCGGGATCAGCACGTCCCGGTAGAGCTCGAGCGTCAACCCGTTCTGCTGTGCCGCGAGCGCCTCCGCGAGGGCGGCCTCGTCGCCGAACGTCTCGAGGTCCTGCTGGAAGCGGTCCTCCGCGGCACCCTCCTCGATCGTGATGCCGCGCTCCTCGGCGAGGTCGAGGATGATCTGGGCCGTGATGAGAAAGCTCAGCACCTGACGCTGGGTCGCCGCGACGGTCTCGTTGCGCTGCTCCGCGTCGAGGTCCGACGTATCGCCGGTGAGTTCGAGCACCGCCTCCTCGAGCCGTTCGCGGGAGATCTCGTGGTCGTCGACGGTGGCCGCCGGGCCCCCGGCCGATCCGGCGCCTCCACAACCGACCAGCAGTGCCGCGATGGCGGCGACGGACAACAACGAGCGGATACGCACGGCGAGACACTCCAGCAGGTGCGGGCGGCCGGCGAACGGCCTGGACATGACGACGGACAGACGCGCGTCGGCGCGAAGTCTACTCGTCCGACGGGCCCGGCTCCCGTCGTCATGGGCGGTGGACGACGCCGACGCCTGCAGGATCAGGCCGAGGCGGCGGACGCCCTGGCCTCGTTGAGCGCCTCGAACCGCGAGCGTTGGTCGTCGGCGCGCAGCATCGGGTAACCCGCGCAGTAGTCGTACCGGCCGAGTTCGAACGCCTTGCAGCACGAGTTGCGCACGCGCCAGGTGCAGCACACCCCGGCGTGGTCGACGAGGTCCCCCACCGTCTCAGCCCCGCGGCGTGGCCGAGCGCGTCGGACACCTGCCTCGACGTGGCGCGCCCCGGCGTTCGCAGCGTTGTCGCCGTGCTCACGGGCGCCCGAGCGGTCGGCCTCGGTAAGGTGCGCCTTACCGTAACCCAGCAAGGGCGCGGGAACCACCCCTCGACGGGGATCAGACTCCCCGCAATCCATTCCGAGAACGTGACCTATGCTGGCTTCATGACCACCGACGTGCACGAGACGGTCGACCACCAGCTGCGCCGAGCCCGGCAGCGCTACACCGGGGGACGTCGGCAGCTGGTGCAGTTGCTCATCGACGCGGGCCGGCCCGTGACGATCCCGGAACTACAGGACATCGGGGCCGCGCAGTCGCAGTCGTCGCTGTACCGCAACCTCGCCACGCTCGAGCAGTGCGGCGCGGTGCGACGGATCATTTCGTCCGACGACGTGACGCGCTACGAGCTGACCGAGGAACTCTCCGAGCACCACCACCACCTGCTGTGCTCGCTGTGCGGTCGGCTCGAGGACGTCGTGCTCCCGCCCCGGATCGAGACGGCCCTGGCCGAGGCGGCCGAGGAGGCCCGACGCCAGACCGACTTCGACGTCGACTCGCACCGGTTTGAACTCGTCGGCACCTGCGCCACCTGCGGCTGACCACCCCGGGCCCGGCGCTCGGGTCAGTGGGCAGGGGCGTGGTGGTGGCGACGGTGGCGGATGACGCGGGCGCGCTCGACGGTCTCGCGGGCGGTCAGCACGACGAAGAACCCGGCCACGGTCAGTCCGGCGATCGTCGGCGCGGCAGCCAGGCCGAGGTGGAAGCTGACCAGCAGCCCCGCAACGACCCCGAGCGAACCCAGGGCGATCGCCACCAGCATCATCACCGGCACCCGGCGCGACACCAGGGCGGCCGTGGCCGGCGGGGCCACGATGAACGCGAAGACCAGCATCGTCCCGACGGCGCGGAACGAGCTGATGATGACCATCGCGACCAGCGCCAGCATGACGACGTGCGTCACGGCGGGTCGCAGTCCCAGGACCTCGGCCTTGGCGCGACTGAACGAGAGCACCAGGAAGGGCCGGTACATCGCGATGGTGATCAGCACGGTCACCCCGGTCGCGACCGCCACGGTGCGCACCTGCGCGGACGTCACGCCCAACGGCGAGCCGAACAGGATCGTGGTCAGGTCGCCGGCGTAGGCCCCACCGCGCGAGATGACCGCGACACCCAGCGCGAGCATCCCGACGAACAGCAGGCCGATCGCGGTGTCGTCGCCCAGGCGGCTGCGCGCGCTGGCGACGCTGACGCCGCCGATCATGACCGCAGCCGAGATCGCCGCACCGAGCAACAGGTTGCCGCCCAGCACGTAGGCGATCGCGATGCCGGGAAGGACGCCGTGCGCGAGCGCGTCGCCCATGAACGACATCCCGCGCATAACGACCCAGGTGCCGATCAGGGAACTGGCGACCACGGTGAGCAGCCCGGCGGCCAAAGTATTGCGCATGAAGTCGTAGGCGAACGGCTCGGTGAGCAGGTCGAGCCACGTCATCGGAGCGCCTCGACGATGCGCCGGCCGTTCTCGCGCAACAGACCGAGGTAGGTCTCGGCGCCGCTGCCCGGCTCGCCGAGCGCGTCGGTGTACAGCGACACGACCTCGACCTCGGGGCCGCCCCGCGAGGCCACCTCGCTGGCGAGCTGGTCGGCCAGCGCGGCCGTCTCGATGTTCTCGGTGAAGATGGCGTCGACGCCGGCGTCCTCGATGGTCTCCACGAGCTCGGCGAACGCGCGCGCATCGGCCTCGGCCATCGTCGAGGTCCCGGGCACGACGGTCCCGATGACGTCGAGGTCGTAGCGGTCGGCGAGGTAGCCCAGCGCATCGTGGTTGGTGACCAGGCGTCGGGCCGGCTCGGGTAGCGCGGCGAAGCCGGCCTCGAGTTCTTCGTGCACGGCCTGCAGTTCCGCGGCGTAGGCATCGGCGCGGGTGGTCCAGTCGCCGTCGGCCAGGGCCGCCAGCTCGTCGCCGATCAACCGGGCACCGTCGGCCATGCGCACCGGGTCGAACCAGACGTGCGGATCGAGCGGCCCGTGGTCGTGTCCGTCGTCGACCGCGTGCTCCTCGATCTCCTCGTCGGCGTGCTCGTCCTCGTCGGCGTCGTCCTCGTAGGGCCGCGGGTCGAGACGTCCGGCGAGTTCCAGCACCTGGACCCCCTCGGCTTCGGCGGCGGCGATCGCGTCACCGAGGTTCTCCTCCAGACCCAGCCCGATCGCCACGACGAGGTCGGCCTCGCGAAGGGTGGCCGCATCCGCGCCGGAGGGCTGGTAGCCGTGCGGATCGACGCCGGCGGGCATCAGCACCTCGACCACGGCCTCGTCGCCGGCCACGTTGGCGACCACGTCACCGACGATGCTGGTGGAGGCCACGACCAGCAGCGCGTCGTCAGCGGGGGTGGCCGTTGGCTGTTCCTCGCCGGTCTGCCCGTCACCCGCACCGCCGCTGAGTGAGCCGTCGTCCCCGCCGCAACCGGCGAGCAGCAGGCCAAGCACGGCGACGCCGACGGTCGCACGGAATGCGCGGGCGCGCTGGGGTCGTTGCATGACGGGAACCTGTCAGGTGCGGCGAGCTTGCGTCGGCGGTTTCGATGAGGATAATAGGAACTGTTCCTAAAAGCGAGCGCACATGACCGCCACCTCCCCCGCGTCGGACCCGACCCGCGGCCGAGCCGACCGGGCCGCGGTCGTGTTCGAGGGCCTTGAGGTCCGCTATGGCACCCACACCGCCGTGGCGTCCGTGGACCTGCAGTTTCCCGCCGCGCAGGTCGTGACGATCATCGGGCCAAACGGGTCCGGCAAGTCGACCCTGCTCGGCACGATCTCGGGCCTGGTGCGTCCGAGCCGCGGGCGGGTCGAGGTGCTGGGCCGGTCACCGCGATCCGCGCGACGGCAGGTCGCCCACGTCCTGCAGACGACCGTCGCGAACGAGGCCGTGCCGCTGACCGTGCGCGAAACCGTGCGGATGGGCTGCTACGGCCGGGTCGGCCCGCTCCGGCCGCTCGCGGCCGACGACCGCGCTGCCGTGACCGACGCCGTCGACCGACTACGCATCGGCGACCTGCTCGACCGGCAACTGCTCGAGTTGTCCGGCGGCCAACGCCAGCGCGTCTACGTGGCCCAGGCGTTGGCGCAGCGTGCGGACGTCCTGCTGCTCGACGAGCCGATCACCGGCCTCGACATGGTCACGCAGGAGACGATCGGCGAGGTCATCGAGGCCGAACGGGCCCGCGGCGCGACCGTCGTGCTGACCACCCACGACGTCGGCACCGCCCAGCTCGCCGACATGACCGTGCTGATGGCGACACGTGTCGTGGCCGCTGGCCCACCGGGACAGGTGCTCACGCCCGAACACCTCGCCGAGGCCTACGGCGGGCACGTCCACGTGCTCGACGACGGCACCGTGGTCCTCGACGAGTCACATCACCACGACCACCGCCACCACGACCAGCTCTGACGCCGGCTCAGGCCGGCGCTTCCGGCGAGCCGGAGTCGATATGGCCGAGCTGACGCCCACCGAGCACGTGGAAGTGCAGGTGGTGGACGGACTGACCGCCCCGCTCGCCGACGTTGGTCGTCACGCGGTAGCCGTCGACGATGCCCTCGGACTCGGCCACCTCGCGGGCCAGCGCGAAGCAGTCCGACAACAACCCGGCGTCCTGCTCGCCGAGGTCATGGGCCGACCCCACGTGCTCGCGCGGCACCACCAGCACGTGCACCGGCGCCCGCGGCGCGATGTCGCGGATCGCGATGGCCGCGTCGGACTCGGCCACGCGCTCACCGGGGATGTCCCCCGCCACGATGCTGCAGAACAGGCAGTCGGCGGCCACGACGCACCCTCCTCGACGACGTCGACCGCGACCCTACTGGGACCCGGAGGCCTCGTGCCGGTCGAGGTCGACGACCAGCGGAGCGTGGTCGGACGGCTTGTCGCCGGCCCGGTTGTTCTTGCGGAAGGTGCGCTCGACCAGCACGTTGCGGACGCCGAGGTGGCGGCTGACCAGCGCGTAGTCGAGCCGCATGCCGAGGTTCTTGTGGAACGCGCCGGCGCGGTAGTCCCACCAGGTGAACCCGGCCGCGTCCGGCTCGACGATCCGCCAGGCGTCGGCCAGCCCGACCGCCAGGACCGCCTCGAAGTGGGCCCGCTCCTCCGGCGTCACGTGCGTGGACCCGATGAACGCCCGGGGGTCGAAGACATCGCGGTCGTCGCGGGTCACGTTGAGGTCGCCGGCGATCACCGTCGGACCGCCGGCCACGAGCGCACGGGCACGGTCGCGGGCGGCGGCGAAGAAGTCGAGCTTGGCGGCGAACATCGGGTGGTCGGGCGTGCGGCCGTTGACCACGTAGGTGCTCACGACCTGCACACCGCCGATACGTGCCTCGATCCACCGGGCCTCGCTCGCGTCCGGCTCACCCTCGAGGCCGCGGACGACGCCGTCCACCTCGAGGTCCTCGCGAGCCAGCAGCGCGACGCCGTTCCAGCGGCCCGCGGAGTGCTCGACGGCGGCGTAGCCGGCCATCGCGAGCTCCATGTGCGGGAAGGCCTCGGGCGTGACCTTCGTCTCCTGCAGGCACACCACGTCGGGGTCGAGTTGCTCGAGCAGTTCGAAGACCCGCGGCATACGGGCACCCAGGGAGTTGACGTTCCAGGTCACCAGCCGCACGGCGCCCCCTCGACGTGAAATGGTCGTGCTCAGCCCCGCCGCGTGGTGCGCGGGTCGAAACCGAACGGTAGCTCCAGCCGGTTGGCGTGCAGCAGTGCCTCGTCGGCGAGGATGTGCGCGGTCGGACCGTCGGCGACGACCCGTCCGCCGTTGACGATCACGGCGCGGGGACACAGCTCCAGCGCGAACGGCAGGTCGTGGGTGACGACCAGTTGCGTGACCGGCAGTCGGGCCAGCACGTCGTGGAGTTCGCGGCGACCGGCGGGGTCGAGGTTGGACGTCGGCTCGTCGAGCACGAGCAGGGCGGGACGCATGGCCAGCACGGTGGCCAGCGCGACCCGTCGGCGCTCGCCGCCCGAGAGGTGGTGGGGTGCGCGGCCGGCGAGGTGTTCGGCCTCGACCGCGGCGAGCGCGTCCTGCACGCGGGCCTGCAGTTCCTCGGCGCGAAGCCCGAGGTTCGCGGGGCCGAACGCGACGTCCTCGCGCACGGTGCCGAGGAAGAGTTGGTCGTCGGCGTCCTGGAACACGAACCCGACCCGGCGGCGGATCTCGGTCAGCGACCGGTCGTCGAGCCGCAGCCCCCCGACGACGACCTCGCCGCCCTGGCCGCGCAGCAACCCGTTGCAGTGCAGCGCGAAGGTGGTCTTGCCGGCGCCGTTCGGGCCGAGCACCGCAACCCGTTCGCCCACCTCGACCCGCAGGTCGAGCCCGTGCAGGGCCGCCGTGCCGTCGGGGTAGGTGTAGCGGAGCCCGGACACCTCGAGGCCGGCCGGGTCGTCGGGGCCGAGGTGGCTCACGTGAGCACCGCCCAGACCACGAGGACGGCGACGAGCAGGACGGCGGGCGCCAGCGCACGGGCCCACGTCGCCGTCGTGACCTCGGACTCCTCGTCGAGTTGCGGCATCGTGCCGGTGTAGCCGCGCGCCAGCATCGCCGCGTGCACCCGCTCGCCCCGTTCGTAGCTGCGGACGAACAGTGCGCCGGTGGCCGCGGCGACCGGTCGCGCCTGCCACAGCCACCGCGGGTCGTGCCCGCGGGCGACCATCGCGGTCCGCATCCGGCCGAGTTCACCGGCGACCACCTCGAGGTAGCGCACCATGAAGGTCGCGATCTGCGTCAGGACGGGCGGGACCCGCAGCCGCTCGAGGCCGCGCAGCAGGCGAGGTACCTCGGTGGTCGCGGCCAGCAGGATCGAGGCCGTGGCGCCCAGGCTGGCCCGGGCCGCGATGCCGAACCCGGCCACCAGGCCTTCCGCGGCCACCGACACGCCCAGGACCTCGGTCCGCTCGCCGGACGCGACGAACGGGACCATCAGCGCGACCAGCAGGAACGGCACGACGACGACCAGCCGCGCGACCACGAAACGCAACGGCACGCGCGCGAGCCGGGTCACCGCGGCCAGGAGCAGCGCCGCGACGGCGAACACCGGCCCGGCCGACGCCGGCGTCACGGCGACCGTCACGACGAATGCGACGGTCGCGACGACCTTGACGTGTGGCGGCAGGGCGTGGACGGGCGAATGCTCGTGCACGTACAGCGCATGCGTGTGCCCGGCCCCCATCGGCTAGCCGACCGGCTGGGTGGGCGACGACGTCGACGGGCCACGACGGCGGACGGCGGAGAACAGGCCGCCGCCGACGGCCAACGTCAGCAGCGTCCCGGAGATCCCGGCGATCGCGAGGCTCGTGGACTCGTCGGCGACGCCGGCGGTCGCGTAGTCGGCGAAGATCGAGTTGCCGAGCGGGTGGTCCTGCGCGGAGGCAGCGAAGCCGGTGTCCTCGGCGACCCGCTCGAGGCCGTCGGGGTCGTCGACGGCGAATTGCGCGACGACCGCGGCGACGAGCAGCGAGACGACGACGGCACCGATGGCGAACGGCCGGACCCGCGTCCGGGGCCCGCGCGGTGGTTCGAGACCGACGGCACCGGTGACGAGGTCGGGCCGCGAGGCGAGTACCGCGGCGACGGCCAGGCCGGTGATCGCACCCTCGCCGATCCCGATCAGCGTGTGGACACCGACCATCGCGCCGAAGACGCGGTCGAAGGCGACGGGGACGCTGGCGCCGACCAGCCATTCGAGACTGAACGCCATGGCGGAGATGACCACCGAGGCGCCGCCGGCCAGGCCCGCGGCGACGGCGACGCCGACACGCGTCTTCGGCAGCACGCGCCGACCGAGACGGAACACGCCCCACCCGCCGAGGGAGGTCACCACAGCCATGTTGATCAGGTTGTAGCCGAGGGCGGATATGCCGCCGTCGGCGAACACGAGGGCCTGCACGATCACCACCACGCTGACCACGAGCAGTCCGACCCACGGGCCGAGCAGCACCGCGGCCAGCGCGCCGCCCATCAGGTGGCCCGTCGTACCCGCGGCGACCGGGAAGTTGACCATCTGGGCCGCGAAGACGAACGCGGCGGTCAGGCCGGCGAGCGGTACCTGCTGCTCGCCGAGCTGCTCCCGCGACTGCCGGAGCGCCGCGCCGACCGCGCCGGCGCTGATCAGGCCGGTGCCGACGGCGGCGGGCACCGTGAGGAAACCATCGGGGGCGTGCATGGCGAGGTCTCCTGGCCGCCGGACGGGCACGTTGTTGCGAATGACTTGCAACAAAGCTTAGCGGTCGGTGTGGCGGCTGTCTCGGCCCGAGTCGCCCCGGATAGGTTCGCGCCCCGTCGCCCGCCCAGGACCGGCCAGGACCCCCGTGACCGAGCCCTCCCCCGCTGCGCCGAACCCCCCGCAACGCGGGCGGCCGGCGTGGCTGACGCTGGCGGGTTTGACGGTCTCGGTGCTCTCGATCGCCGC
>JBBDSX010000264.1:0-2374 GCA_040904725.1 Egicoccus sp. | reverse complement strand
CGCTACAACGTCAGGTGGTCACGGACGGCGTCGGCGATGCGGTCGACGGCGAGCTGGGCATCCGCCTCGGATTCGGCTTCGGCCATGACCCTGACCAGCGGCTCGGTTCCGGACGGGCGCAGCAGCACGCGGCCGGTGTCGCCGAGGCGCTCCTCCTCCCGACGCACGGCCTCCCAGATCGCTTCGGTGTCCTGCAGCCGGGACCGGTCGACGCCCTTGACGTTGACCAGCAACTGGGGCAGGCGGGTCATCACGCCGGTCAGTTCGCGCAGCGATGCGCCGGTGTTGCGCACGATCGAGAGCAGCCGCACGGCCGACAGGATCCCGTCCCCGGTGGTGGCGTGGTCGAGGTCGATGAGGTGGCCGGACTGCTCGCCGCCGAGGTTGAGGCCCTGCCGGCGCATCGCCTCGAGCACGTAGCGGTCACCGACCTTGGTCTCGACGACCTCGATGTGCAGGTCGTGCATGGCCCGCTTGAACCCGAGGTTGGTCATCACCGTCGTGACCACGGTGTCCTGCGCGAGCGAGCCCCGGTGCTTCGCGTCGCGGGCGAGGATGGCCAGGATCACGTCGCCGTCGACCTCGCCGCCCTCGTGGGTGGCCGCGATGAGCCGGTCGGCGTCGCCGTCGTGGCTGATGCCGGCGTCGGCGTTGTGTTCGAGCACGGCCGCCGAGATCACCTCGGGATGGGTCGAGCCGCAGTCCTCGTTGATGTTGGCACCGTCGGGGCGGCAGTGCACCGTGATGACGTCGGCACCGAGCTGCCGGTAGACCTGCGGTCCCACGTTCGACGCGGCCCCGTTGGCGCCGTCGACCACGATCCGCAGCCCGGACAGGTCGACGTCGGCGATGGAGGCGAGGTATTCGACGTAGCGGGCCACCGCGGCATGATCGCGCAGGCGGCGGCCGATGGCGGTGCCGAGCGGGCGGTCGCCCCCGTCCCTGACGATCAACTCCTCGAGCCGGGCTTCCTCGGCGTCGGTGAGCTTGTAGCCCTCGGGCCCGAAGAACTTGATGCCGTTGTCGCCGACCGGGTTGTGCGAGGCGCTGATCATGGCACCGGCCGCGGCCGCCGAGCGGGCGGTCAGGTGTGCGACGGCCGGGGTCGGCAACACCCCGACCGACACGGCGTCGCCGCCGGCCGAGGTGATCCCGGCGATCAGGGCCGACTCGAGCATCTCGCCCGACCAGCGCGGATCACGGCCGATCAGGATCGACGGCCGCTTCGCACCCTCCTCACGCAGCACCACGACGACCGCCCGGCCGAGCGCCAGCGCGAGTTCGGGGGTGAGGTCGGCGTTGGCCCGCCCGCGTACGCCGTCCGTGCCGAAGATCGAACCCACGTGAGATGACTCCCCTGCGTCCCGGTGCCGGACCGGCAGCGTACGACACGCAGGAACGCCGCCCACGAGGGGCGGCGTCCTGAAGTGCGGGGTCTCGCGCGTCGCTCAGCGCTTGGAGAACTGCGGGGCACGACGGGCCTTCTTGAGACCGTACTTCTTGCGCTCGACCTTGCGCGAGTCACGGGTGAGGAAGCCGGCGCTCTTGAGCGGGGCGCGCCACTCGGGGCTGTCCTCGGCCAGGGCGCGGGCGATGGCCAGGCGCAGTGCGCCCGCCTGTCCGGTGGTCCCGCCACCGTGGATGCGCGCCTTGACGTCCCACTGCCCGGCCTGTTCGAGCACGGCAAAGGGTTCGACGACCGCAGCGCGCAGCTTTTCGGTGGTGAAGTAGTTCTCGAGCGGCCGGCCGTTGAGCTCGAACTGACCCGAGCCACGCGTGACGCGGGCACGAGCGACGGCCGACTTGCGACGTCCGGTGAAGATCTTGTCCGCCATGATGCAGTCGGTCCTCAGATGTGGTCGGGCAGCGGCTTGGGCTGCTGCGCGACGTGCGGGTGGTCGGCGCCGGCGTAGACCTTGAGCTTCTTGCCCATGGCGTTGCCGAGCTTGTTCTTGGGAAGCATGCCCTTGACGGCCTTCTCGACGACGTCGGTCGGCTTCTTCTGGAGCATGGTGGCGAAGGGCACCGAGCGCAGCCCACCGGGGTAGCCGGAGTGGGCGTGGTAGAGCTTCTGCTCGCCCTTGGCGCCCGACAGCACGATCTTGTCCGCGTTGATCACGATGACGTGGTCGCCCATGTCCATGTGCGGGGCGAAGGTCGGCTTGTGCTTGCCGCGCAGGACGGTGGCGATGCGGGTCGCGAGCCGGCCGAGGGTCTGGCCCTCGGCGTCGACCACGTACCAGTCGCGCGTGATGTCCTTGGCGCTTGGCGAGTAGGTGCGCATGTCGTCCTCGGTGGCCACGGGTGCTCGTCGCGTCGGGCGAGAAGCGGCTGGGTGGCGTGGCGGTTGCTCGGTCGGTGCAGTTCGCGGTTC
>JBBDSX010000263.1:0-2381 GCA_040904725.1 Egicoccus sp. | reverse complement strand
TGCTGATCCTGCTCGGCGTCCTGACCGGCCTCGGCACCTACGCCGACGCCGCCGGCCCGGTCGGCAACTTCCTCGAGGCCGTCGCGCTCGGCCTGCTCGGGCTGCTCGGCTACGCCGTCCCGGTCCTGCTGGCCTGGTTCGGGCTGCTCGTCGTCATCGGTCGGCCCAGCCCCGAGATCGGTCGGATCGGCGTCGGGTCGTTCATGCTCGGCATCGGCGTGCTGGGTGGCCTGCACCTGATGGCCGGCGGCCCGGCGCCCGCCGACGGCATCCGTGGACTGTGGCTGGCCGGGGGACTGCTCGGCTGGGCGATCGGCACGCCGCTGACGGCCGCGTTGTCGGTGTGGGGCGCCGGCGCCGTCGTGATCGCCCTGATCGCGCTCGGCCTGCTGGTGGTGACCAAGACCCCGTTCTCGGCGGTGATCGCCGCGGTCAAGGGCGTCTTCGTCCGCGAGCGTCCCGACCTCGACGAACCCGCCGACGGGATGGTGGGCCCCGGGGGGAAGTCCGACCCGGGTGCGACCCAGAAGGTCGCGCGCGAGCCCCGCCGTCGCAAGGGCAGCGCCGAGGAGACGACCACCGACGGGGACGCCGAGGACGTGCGGCCCACCCGGGTGCGCGCCACCCTGGCCAACAAGGCCTTCGAACAGCCCGAGCTGGCCGAGGGGCAGCGTGCCCGCGCCGCCGCTGCCGACGGCGAGGCCGACGCGGGTGCCACGGCCGCCGATCAACTGGCCGGACGCGTGCCCGACCCGCCGGTCGACGCCGCCCGGGGCGCCGTCGCGTCCTCGGCCACCAAGAAGGCGAAGAAGGTCGCGCCGGTCACGTCGTGGGAGGACTACCAGCTTCCCACGATCGAACTGCTCGCAACCGGCAAGAAGCTGGGCAAGGAGTCGACGCGCACCATCGAGGCGCAGACCGCCGCCCTGCAGGAGACCTTCGACCAGTTCGGCATCGACGCGACCGTCGCGCGCTGGTCACGCGGGCCGACCGTCACCCGCTTCGAGATCGAGCTCGGCCCCGGCGTACAGGTCAAGAAGGTCGCCAACATGGGCGACGACATCGCCTATGCCCTGGCCGCCCCCGACGTGCGCATCGTCGCGCCCATCCCGGGCAAGTCCGCCATCGGCGTCGAGGTCCCCAACCGCCAGCGCGACCTGATCACGCTGGGCGACATCCTGCGCTCGCCCGAGGCCCAACGTGACCCGCACCCGCTGACCGTGGCACTCGGCGTCGACATCGCCGGCAACCCGGCGCTGGTCAACCTCGCCACCATGCCCCACCTGCTGGTGTCCGGTGCGACCGGCTCCGGCAAGTCGGTGACCCTCAACGGCATGATCACCTCGATCATCATGCGGGCCCGTCCCGACCAGGTCCGCATGATCCTGATCGACCCCAAGCGGGTCGAACTCAACGGCTACGAGGGCACGCCGCACCTGCTGTCCCCGGTCGTCACCGATCCGCGCCGGGCCGCCGACGCCGTGCAGTGGTGTGTCAAGGAGATGGAGCAGCGCTACGAACTGCTCGCCCATCTCGGCTACCGCAACATCGACGGCTACAACGACGCCATCCGCGCCGACGAGGTCGCCCCGCGACCGGGCCCCGACGGTGAGGAGATCCAGCCGCGCGAGCTGCCCTACATCCTGCTCGTGATCGACGAGTTGGCCGACCTGATGCTGGTCGCCCCCCGCGACGTCGAGGACGCGATCTGCCGCATCGCGCAGATGGCCCGCGCCGTCGGCATCCACATGGTCATCGCCACGCAGCGCCCGTCGGTCGACGTCATCACCGGCCTGATCAAGGCCAACATCCCGTCGCGTCTCGCGCTGGCCGTCGCCTCGCAGACCGACTCGCGCACCATCCTCGACATGGGCGGCGCCGAGAAGCTGGTCGGCAAGGGCGACATGCTGTTCCTGCCCGCCAGCCAGGGCAAGCCGTCACGCCTGCAGGGCTGCTGGGTCACCGAACGCGAGGTCTCCTCGGCGGTCGCCTACTGCAAGCAGCAGCGCGAGGCCGAGTACCGCGAAGAGGTCATCAAGACCGGCGAGGCGGCCGAGAAGGCCGACTCGGCCCGTTCGGGCGACGACGACTCCGACGAGGCGCTGCTGCGCCGGGCGGCCGAGCAGGTCGTGGTGTCGGGCCTCGGCTCGACCTCGATGCTGCAGCGCAAGCTGCGGATCGGCTTCGCCCGCGCCGGCCGGCTGATGGACGAACTCGAGGAACTCGGCGTGGTCGGGCCCAACGAGGGCTCCAAGGCGCGCGACGTGCTGTGGACGCCCGAGGAACTCGACCACGCCCGCGAGCACAACGTCCTCTAGCCCCGGTGCCCGAAAGCTACGCGCCCGTCAGCGCCGACACGAGGTGGCGCTCGTCAGCGCCAA
>JBBDSX010000262.1:0-2388 GCA_040904725.1 Egicoccus sp. | reverse complement strand
GTGTCGGTGCGGATCACGCCGGTCTGGCGGAACAGCGCCTGCACGGCGGTGTCGCCCGACGAGATCGCGGCCGTGTGGCTGGACGCGGCCCGTACGCCGGCGCTGGTGCGGCCCGACTTGACCGCCACGATCGGCTTCTTGCGCGATACCCGGCGGGCGATGCGCGAGAACTTGCGCGGGTTGCCGAACGACTCGAGGTACATCAGGATCACGTCGGTGTCCGGGTCCTGCTCCCAGTACTGCAGCAGGTCGTTACCGGAGATGTCGGCCTTGTTGCCGACCGAGACGAAGGTCGAGATCCCCAGCCCGAGAGCGTTGACGTGCTCGAGCACCGCGAGGCCGAGCGCGCCTGACTGCGACGACATCGACACGCGCCCCTCCTGCGGGAAGGTCTGCGAGAACGTGCCGTTCATCCGGTACTCGTCGTTGCCGTTGAGCAGGCCCATGCAGTTGGGGCCGATGATGCGCAGGCCGTACCCGCGGGCCCGTTCCATCAGGTCGTCCTGCAGTTGCTCGCCCTCCTCGCCGACCTCGGAGAACCCGGCGGTGACGACGCAGACGGCCTTGACGCCCAGTTCGCCGGCTTCGTCGACGAGGTCGTTGACGAACCGCGACGGCACGCAGATGAAGACCAGGTCGGGGACCTCGGGACAGTCCGCGAGACTTGGGTAGGCGGCCACGCCCTGGACGTAGGGGCTGTTGGGGTTGACGGGGTAGACCACGCCCGAGAACCCGCCTTCGAGGATGTTGTTGAAGACGAGGCCGCCGATCGAGGACTTGTTGCGCGAGGCACCGACGACGGCGACCTTCTCGGGTCGGAAGAAGCGCCGCAGGCCGGCCTCCGCAGCCTCGCGCTCGGACTCGTCGACCACCTGCAGGAAGTGCTCCGAGATCGAGACCTCGAGGTCGCTGCGGACCACGCCGCCGGAGTCGCGGTCCGACTGGTACTCGAGGCCCAGTTCGCGCACCAGGTTCAGCATGCGGGTGTTGTCGGACAGGATGTCGCCGGTCAACTGGGTGATGCCGTGGTCGGCGGCCGCCAGGGCCAACTCGCGGACCAGCGCGGTGCCGACGCCGCGGCCCTGATGGGCATCCTCGATCAGGGCGGCGAACTCGGCGGTGTTCATCCGATCCGGGTCGCGCTCGTAGCGGGCGACGCCGATCATCTGCTCGTTGTCGCCGCGTCCCCGGGTCGCGACCAGCGCATGCTGCATCTTCGGGTCGAGATCGGTGAACCGCGCCACGTTCGACTCGTCGAGGTTGAACGTGCCCATGAACCGGGCCCGGCGCGACTCTGCCGACGTCCGTGCCCACATCCCGAGCAGCAACATCTTGTCGTCAGGGGTGATCGGGCGGATCCGGACGGTCGTGCCGTCGGGCAGTACGTGGTCGTGCGGCTCCATGGAAGCGGCCTCGCTCGTCGTTCGAAAAAGCACAGGAAAGGCGTGCCGGTGGTCCGGCACGCGTGTCGGACACCGTTGTAGGCGGTGTCGGCGCCACGCGACCGGGGCGTCGGTCATCGACCGCCGGGGCCATTCGCCTCCTAGCCAAGCGGCCGCCGGTCCTCACGTCGACCCCCGCCCCCCGGTTCGGTCGGGCAGGGAGACGTCAGGTCGGTCGGGCAGGGAGACGTCAGGTCGGTCGGGCAGGGTGCGGCCGGTTGTCGAGTCGTGCGGCACGCGGCAGAGTGACGCAACGGCAGCCGACGCAAAGGATCCGCTCGTGTCCGAGGTCGATCGATTGGCGGCGGGAGCCGAGGCCAAGCTGGACCGCATCGACGGTGACCGTGGATCGGACGGGCCAGACGCGCCCGCGCCGGGCAGCGTCGGTGCCGACGACTACGGCTTCCACCTCGACGATCCCGAAGGTGAACTGCCCGAGGACGACCTCGAGCCCGGCGTGCGTGACGACGATGCGGCCGACGCCCTCGATGCGCTCGCCGAGGCGTTCAACGCCCGCGACCTCGACGCCCTGCTCGAGGTCGTGGCGGCCGACGGCGAGGCCCCCGGCCTGCTCGGCGGCGACCGCGACAACCTGTCGACCGCTCTCGAGGACCTGTGGACGCGGCGGCCCAGCGCGTGCCTGACCCGCGGGTCGGTCGACGACGTCGACGTCGGCGTGTTGTGGGAACACGACGGCACGACCTGGTGGCGGCTCGCGGTCGTCCATGTCGCCGACGTGCAGGACGGGCGCGTCGGTGTGGTCGAGTTCAGCGACGACACGGCACTGCTCGAGCAGGTGGTGGGTGAGGGCCCGGAGGACGGCGACCTCGAGGAAGGCGCCCGCTGGTCCGAGTGGGCCGAGGGTGCCGACGGCGACGAGACACCCGACGACTAATGGGGTTCGGTGCCCGGCGTGACATCGGGACGCGAGGCGAGGTCGCGCCAG
>JBBDSX010000261.1:0-2417 GCA_040904725.1 Egicoccus sp. | reverse complement strand
GGTGCGCGAGTTGGCCTGGAACCCGCGCTGGGCGAGGATCAGGTTGGTGAACTCCGACGCCAGGTCGACGTTGGACATCTCCAGCGTGCCCGCCTGCAGCGAGCCCAGCCCGTTGGCGTCGCCAGGGGTGCCGACGATCGCGTCGCCAGCGGCGTCGCCCGCCTCGTAGAGGCCGTTGCCGACCCGGGTGAGGCCGCCCGGGTTGGGGAATCGGGCCAGGGCGATCTGCCCGAGGTCCTGGGCGGCGCCGGCGACCTTGCCGGTGATGACGCCGTTGGGGCCGATGGCGATGTCGGTCGCATCCGTGCCGAGGTTGATCGGGCCATTCGCACCGACCACCCGCAGGCCCTCGGGGTTGACGAGGTTGCCGGCGTTGTCGACGTTGAAGGCACCCCCGCGGGCGTAGAAGTTGCCGCCCGCCGCGTCCTGGACCACGAAGAACCCGTCGCCCTGGATGGCAACGTCGGTGGCCCGGCCGGTGATCTGCGACGCGCCCTGCGTGAAGATCAGGTCCGTGGCTGCCACGCCCGATCCGAGGCCGAGCTGCATCGGGTTGACGCCGCCGTTGGCGGCGCCGCCCGCGGCGCCGCCGCGGACGACCTGGGTGAGGGTCTCCTGGAAGGTGGTGCGGGTGGCCTTGTAGCCGGCGGTGTTGACGTTGGCGACGTTGTTGCCCGTCACGTCCATCATGGTCTGGTGGGAGCGCAGTCCGGAGACCGCGGAGAACATGGAGCGAAGCATGGTTGGTTCCTCTCGCCTGGGGTGTCAGGCAGCGTCGGAGATGCGGATCTCGGTGACCTGGTCGAAGGAGACTTCCTGTCCCCCGATGTCCAGGACCGGACCCAGTTCGGTGTAGCGAACGGCGTCGACGACGCCTTGCACCGTGCCGCCATCCGTGGCGAGTGCGCTGACGGTGGTTCCCACCAGCCCCGCGGCAGCCACGGCGTTCTGCAAGCCGAGGTTCTGGCGCTGGAGGGAGGCAAGCTGTTGGACGGCGTCCAGTTGGGCCAGCTGTGACGTCTGCGACATCATCGCGCTGGGGTCGGACGGGGACATGGGGTTCTGGTACTGCAGCTGGGCGACCATGAGCTTCAGGAAGCCGTCGCTGCCCATGCCGCCGAGGGCGCTGAGGGCGCCGTCGCCGGTGGGGAGGCCGCCGGTGGCGCCGGTCATCCCGCTGGTGATGGTGGTCATCGTGGTCTCCTAGAGGTGGACACCGGGGCGGACCCCGGTGCTGGTCGGGTCCGTGGACCGGGTGGACCGCCCGACGGGCCGTTCGGGCCGGGGAGGTGCCAGGTCGGGACGTTGGTGGCCGGCATGCTCGCCACGGTCGTCGCCGGTGAGATCGAAGCCGCGCTCGCGGAGCGCCTCCTCGGCCGCACGAAGGAACTCGCGGCCGCCGTCGCGCTGCTCACCGAGCAGTTGCATGCGCACCCCGCCGTCCTCCATCGCGACCCGGACCCGCACATCGCCGAGGTCCAGCGTCACCTGGCGCGGCGGCGGCGCGAGCTCGAGCCGATCGAGGGCGTCGAGGACGCGTGCGATGCCGACGGCCGTCGAGGTCAGCGGTCCGCGGTCGCGGACGGTCTCGCCCGCGCCACGCGGCTCGGAGATCGGCGCCGCCGACTCGGCGGGCGAGTCGCTCGCCTCGGTCCTGTGCGGGCGCATCTCGACCGGCGTCTCGCGGCGTCCGGCGGCGGGTTCCGCCGGTTCGGCTGACTCCGTGGCCTCGATGGCCCCGGTGGTGGCGTCGGCGTTCGTGCCCTCGGCGTCCGGTGCGCTCACCCCCACGGGGAGGGTGGCCGGGCGTGCGGCGGCCTTCGTGTCGGCCGGCATGGTGTCGCCGTCGTCGGTGCCGCCCATCGCGGTCTCGTCCATCGGCGTGGATCCCCCATCCGTCCCTGGGGCCAGCGAGTCGGCGTCCGCCGCTCCCGCCGCTTCGAGGCCGATCGTCGCCGAGCCGCCGGATCCGTCCCCGGTGACGCTCGGCGACACGGCACCGACGAGGTCGACACCTCCGTCGCCCTCGGCTGCGGCGGCCGCGGGCGTCGGCTGGGCGAACAGTGCCGCCAGGGCCTGCACCGCCGGCCAGGGGATTCCCGGCTCATCGTCGTCGGTCGCGGCGGCGTCGACCAGCTCGCCGGCGACGAGGTCGGCGTCGAGCAGCGCCTCGAGTTCGGTCGCGAGTTGCGCGTCGAGCGGGTTCGCCTCGAGCAGCGGGGAGCCCGGCAGCAGCAGCCCGGTGCCCTCCTGTGTGGCCTCGGTCGACAGGTCCGCGACCAGTGCGGAGAACACAGCCAGGAAGTCACCTGCCGGCGCCGTCTCCGGCGTACCGGTCAGCGACGAGGTGGCCGGTCCGGCTGTCGTGTTGAGATTGATCACCGTAGTTGCTCCCACGTGTTCATCACACGCTTGAC
>JBBDSX010000260.1:0-14823 GCA_040904725.1 Egicoccus sp. | reverse complement strand
CCCGCTCCCCGCTCCCGGGAGCGGGCCGCACCCACGTTCATGGGTCGGCAACCCCCGCCCCGGTAACGTCGTCCCACCCGTTCCCCTGGCCCGCCGCCACCTCGCACGCCCAAGGACCGCTCCGTGGCCTCACGCTCGACGCCGCCGCCGCGCAAGCAGGGCACCGCTGCGCCACGCAAGGCCCCGAAGGGCCGCCCGAAGGCCGCGAAGAAGCCCTGGTACACGCGCTGGTGGGTGATCCTGCTCGTCCTGCCGGCCATCCTGCTCGGCGCCTTGGCCCTGCTGGTCTTCTACCTCGTCGCCTCCCGTGTCCCGCTGCCCGAGGACATCGCCGCCGACGCGTCGGTGGTCTACGACGTCAGCGGCGAGGAGGTGGCCGGCTTCGCCGGACCGGAGCAGGCGTCGCGTGAGGACGTCGCCTTCGAGAACCTCCCGGTCCACGTCGGGCGCGCCGTGCTCGGGGTCGAGGACCGCGACTTCTACGAGCACCGCGGGGTCTCGCTGACCGGTGTCGCCCGCGCGCTGTTCACCAACGTGCGCTCCGGATCGGTGCAACAGGGTGGTTCGACGATCACCCAGCAGTACATCAAGAACGCCACCGAGGTCGGCACGGAGCAGACCTACACGCGCAAGGTCCAGGAGGCCGCGCTCGCCATCAAGCTCGAGCAGGCCTACGAGAAGGACGAGATCCTCGAGTTCTACCTGAACACGATCTACTGGGGCCGCGGCGCCTACGGCATCCAGGCCGCCGCCCAGAGCTACTTCGATGTCGACGCGACCGAGTTGACGACAAACCAGGCCGCGACACTCGCGGGCATCATCGCCTCGCCGGAGAACTTCGACCCCCTCGAGAACCCCGAGCGCGCCGAGGCACGCCGCCGGGTCTCCCTGGCGGGCATGCTCGAGAAGGGTTGGATCGACCAGGCCACGCACGACGAACTGCGTGCCCAGGGGCTGCCGACGGTCAGTGAGCAGGAGGCCGTCCAGGCCGGCCCGAACGCCTATTACCTCGACGGCGTGCGGCGCGAGTTGGCCGCCCTGCCCGAGTTCGCCCAGGGACAGTTGTTCCGCGGCTACCGCATCCACACCGAACTCGACCAGCGGATGCAGGCGGCCGCGCAGGAGACGCTCGCGCAGGCCGTGGCCGAGGGGCCGACCGACACCGGCGCGATCGTGACCGTGGACCCGGCGACCGGCGGCGTCCGCGCGCTGGTCGGCGGGCCCGACTTCGGCGTGCAGCAGCGCAACGACGCCTACCGTTCGGCCCGGCAGGTCGGCTCGACGTTCAAGGCGTTCACCCTGCAGGCGTTCATCGAGGCCGGCTGGGCCCTCGACTCACGGTTCGACGCACCGGCCGAACTCGAGGTCACCGAACCCGACGACGACGAACCGGTGTTCATCCGCAACTTCGCCGGCAGCGCACCCGGCGAGCAGACCGTGCTGCAGGCGACGGCGTCGTCGACCAACACCGTCTACTACCAGATGCAGGAGGAGGCCGGCCGCGAGCACGTCATCGAGGCGGCGCGCCGCGCCGGCCTGCCGACGGTGCGCGAGGTCACCCGCGAGGGCGAGACGGTGCGCGAGCCGACCATGACGCCGGTGCGCAGCCTGACGCTGGGCGTGCACTCGTTCACGCCACTCGAGATGGCCGGCGCGTTCGGCACCTACGCCGCCGAGGGCACCCACGTGACGCCGCACCTGGTCACCCGGGTCGAGACGCCGGACGGCACCGTCGTCTACGAGGCCGAGACGACCGGCCCCGCCGACATCGACGTCGAGGTGGCACGTGGGGTCACCCAGGCACTGCGCGGGGTCGTCGAGAGCGGCTCCGGCGCCGGCGCCCAGATCGGCCGTCCCGCCGCGGGCAAGACGGGCACCACCCAGGACAGCCGCGACGCCTGGTTCATCGGCTACGTGCCCCAGTTGGCCACCTCGGTCTGGCTGGGCAACGCCGACAACTCGCCCATCGAGGGCGATGCGACCGGCGGCGGCCTGGCGGCGCCCGTCTGGGCCCAGTACATGGCCCGGGCGGTCGAGGGCCTCGAGGTCATGGACTTCACGCCCCCCGACCTCGACCTCGAGACCTTGAACGAGGAGGTCGCGGAGTGCCCCGAGGGCTACGAGTTCGCCGACCCGCCGCCGGCCGACGGCGGCCCGCGGCCCGACGTGATCGACGACATCACCAACGAGGACGGCCAGCCCTGCGTCGAGACCGACCCCGAACCCGAACCGGAGTGTCCCGAGGGCTACGCCTTCGCCGACCCGCCGGCCGAGGGAACCGAACCGATGCCCGACGTCATCGACGACGAGACCAACGACGAGGGCCAGCCCTGCGTAGAGACCGACCCGGAACCCGAACCGGAGTGCCCCGAGGGCTTCGCATTCGGTGACCCGCCACCGCCCGACAGCGAGCCGCAGCCCGAGATCATCCTCGACATCACCAACGAGGACGGGCAGCCCTGTGTCGAGCAGAACCCGGAACCCGAACCCGAACCCGAGCCGGAACCGACCGAGACCGAGACGGAGCCCGAGCCCGAACCGACCCTGCCGGTCCCCGGCCCGACCGACCCCGGGGAGACCGAGGGCGGCGGCGACGGATCCGGTGACGGGTCGGGTGACGGCTCGGGTGACGGGTCGGGTGGTGGTGACGAGCCCTGATCAGCGGTCGCGCAGGTCCGTGACGGTTCCGGTCACGACCTGCGGATCCTCGAGCAGCGCCCACAGCCGGCGGGCCGCGTCCTCGGGCGTCTGCAGGTGACCCTCGTCGTGGAGTTGGTGGAACCGCTCCACGCCGGGGAAGTCACGTTCGTCGGTGGCCCGGATCTGCTCCTGCATGGCCGTGGCCACGACCCCGGGGGCGACCGAGAGCACCTTCACGCCGCCCCGGATCTGCTGCTCCTTGCCGACGGCGCGGACCCAGTGGTCGCCGGCGGCCTTCGCGGCGCCGTAGGCGGCCCAGCCGGCCCGCGCGGTGGTCGCGGCCCCCGACGAGATCAGCACCAGTTCGCGGCGGCACGACAGGTCACGGACCGCGGTCAGCACGGCGTGTCCGAGCACCTGGGTCGCCGCGCTGTTGACCAGGACGTGGCGGCGGTAGGCGTCGGCGTCGACCTCGCCGACGAAGCCGATCGGTTGCAGCACGCCTGCATTGTGGATCACGGTGATCCGCTCCCACGACTGCTCGCCGACGAGCTGCTCGAAGGACGTCGCGAACGCGTCCCAGGCCGTCGCGTCGGCGAGGTCGAGGGCGAGGTGGCTGCCACCGTCCGGCGCCGATCCACTGCGGCTGACGTCGACGCGATGGGCGCCCGGCGGCGCCGTGTCGAGCAGGGCGGCGCCGAGCCCGGCGGAACCACCGGTGACCAGGACCAGGGTCGCCATGGGGTCTCCTTCGATCGTCAGGTCCGGCGGACGCCGGACGTCGTGTCGGGATGTTCGTGTTCGGCGAGAAAGGCGAGTACCTGCCTCGCGAACCGCGAGGGTGCCTGCTCGGGAAAGCCGTGCGCGAGGCCCGAGAAGACCTCGAACCGCGCCCCGGGGATGGCCACGGCCATGGCGTGGCCGGCGTCGGGTGGACACAGCGGATCCTGCTCGCCGCTGAGCACGAGGGTCGGGCAGCCGATCTCGCCGAGCACGCCGGTGGCGTCGTGGCTCAGGGCCGCCGCGGTCAATGCGACGTGGCGGGCGACCCGGTCGTCTGGATGTTCGGCGGGCGGCGAGAAGCGCAGCAACAGCCGCCGCCGCGCCCGCTCCGTACCGGTGTACGACGCGTCGACCGCGAGCCGGGCGAACCGCGTCCAGTCGCGCGACTCCACCGCCCGTCGCCAGTCCTCGAGCACGTCGCGGAGCCGATCGTCCGCCCTGGCCGTGCTCGCCGAGAGCACCATCCCGGCGACGAGGTCGGGCCGGCTCGCCGCGAGGTGCTGCGCGACCATGGCGCCCATGGAGTGGGCGAAGACCCAGGCCGGCCGATCGATCAGCGTGTCGAGCAGGTCCGCGGCCCGGTGGGCGAGCACCTCGGTCGACGGCGGACGCCCCCCGTCCGTGACGGCGTCCGGGTAGGACACCACGAGGCACCGGAACCGCTGCATCGGCAGCGGTGCGTCGCCCAGCAGTTGCCGCGTCTCGGGCAGCGACACCGGCGCGAGGCCGTCGCTGAGACCGGGGACGAGGACCGCGGGCGGAGAGGTCGCTGGGCCGTCCACCAGCACCGGCGCGCGCAGCCCGGCGGTCTCGACCCACCGCAGTTTCATGTGGTTTCCGTCTGCCGACCACACCGCCGGCACGACCCTACCGCCAGGGAACCCGGACCCCGGCGGCCGGTATCGTCTCCGGGATCGTGACGACCTCGCCGCCCGGATCTCCCTCGACCGGTCTCGACGCCGGTCGACGTCGTGGTCCGCGCGTGACCACGGTGATCGCGCTGCTGGCGGTCGCCGCACTGCTCGGCGCGACCGTGGCCGTGACCGGTGCCGTGCGTACGCTGGGGTCCGAGGACGCCGATGCGCTGCGCGACGTCCCCCACCGGGCCGGCCCCGGCATCGAGGCGGAAGCCGGGTACGCCGTGTGGGACCACAACGACGACGGACGCCCGATCCGCTGGGATCCCTGTACGCCCATCGACCTCGTCGTCGCCACCGCCGGGGCACCGGAGCGCGCCATGGACGACCTCGAGCGCGCCATCGACGAGATCGCCGCCCACAGCGGGCTGCAACTGCGGGTGACCGGCGAGACGGACGAGCGCCCCGCTGCCCGACGCGGCGCGTACCAGCCCGACCGGTACGGGCCCCGTTGGGCTCCCGTGCTGGTGGCCTGGGCGGACCCGCACGAGAACGGACTGTCGTTGCGCGACACCGACCGTGGCCTGGCCGTCCCCGTCGCCGTCGGCCGGCCGGGCGACCGCGTCTACGTCACGGGCCAGGTCGTGCTCAATGCCGACCGGGACGACCTGGTACCGGGCTTCGGCGACCGTGCCGACGCCTGGGGCTCGACCCTGCTGCACGAGGTGTCCCACCTGGTCGGCCTCGCACACGTGAACGACCCCGAACAGTTGATGGCCGTGCACCCCGGCCAGGGACCCGTCGAACTGGCCGCCGGTGACCGGGCCGGGCTGGCCGCGGTCGGCGCCGACCACGGCTGCCTCGACGCGCCGCGGCCCCGCCAGGTCGAGGTCGCGGACCCCTCCGGCTGAGGGGCGTCAGCCGACCAGGCCGGCCGATGCCCCGGTCGCCCCGCCGTCGACGGGCAGTACGACGCCGGTGATCCACGAGGCCGTGTCCGCGAGCAGGAACAGCACGGCCGCAGCGACGTCCTCGGGCGTGCCGAGCCGCTGGAGCGGGTGAGACTTCGCCGCCGCCTCCTCGTCCGCCGACCACAGCGCCTGCGACAGCCGGGTCTTGACGACGGCCGCGGCCACCGCATTGACCCGCACCGTCGGGGCCAGTTCGTGGGCCAACTGGAGCGTGAGGTGGTGCAGCGCCGCCTTCGAGATGTTGTACGCCCCGATGACCGGGCTCGGGCGCATGCCTCCGACCGAACCGATGTTGACGATGGCACCGCCCCGTTCGCGCATCGAGCCGTGCCAGGCAGCCCGTGCCCACACCAGCGGCGCCCGTTGGTTGACCGCCCACGTCTTGTCGACGGCGCCGAGATCGACGTCCATCAGCGCGCCGGCCGCCGGGTTCGTCCCGGCGTTGTTGACCAGCAGGTCACAGCTGCCGAACGACTCGACGGCCGCGGCGACGGCGGCGGTCGCATGGTCCTCGTCGCCGACGTTGCCGACCACGGGCCGCACCCGATCGCCCAACTCGCTCGCGAGCGGCTCGAGCGTGTCGGCCTTGCGGCCGGTGATGACCACACCCTCGGCACCCGCGTCGAGCAGGACCCGCACGATCGCCTCGCCGATCCCCCGGCTCGCGCCGGTGACCAGCCCCACCTTGCCGTCGACCCGCATCTGCACCTGGCCTGCTCCTCGTCGCCTGATCGGCCGGGCACGCTAGCGTGAGGACCGGTCGAGGAGGACGTCCGTGGCCGTCATGCCGATGTTTCCCCTCGGCACCGTGTTGCTGCCCCACATGGTCCTGCCGCTGCACGTGTTCGAACCCCGCTATCGCGCGCTGATGCACGACGTCATGACCGGCGACCGGGAGTTCGGCGTCGTGCTGATCAGCCGCGGCCACGAGGTCGGCGGCGGCGAGCAGCGCTACGTCGTCGGCACCGTCGCGCGCGTCGTCGAGGCCGAGGAACTCGATGACGGCCGCTGGATGGTCGTTGCCGTCGGCACCCGCCGTCTCCGCGTCGAACGGTGGCTCCCCGACGACCCCTATCCCCTGGCGGAGGCGACCTCCCTCGACGACGCGGGATCCGGCGACGAGCGGCTGCCCGACGGCCTCACCACACGTCTGCGGCACGTGCTGGCCATGCAGGTCGAGCTCGGCCACGAGGAGGTACCGCCCACGGTCGAACTCCCCGAGGACCCCGAGGTCGCCGTCTGGCAGGCGGCGGTGCTCGCGCCACTCAACCCTCTCGACGCGCAGCGGGTACTCGAGGCCGAGGGCATCACCGCACGGGCCGACCTGCTGGAACAGTTGGTGGCCGAGATCGAGCAGACCCTCGAGCTGCAGTTGCTACAGGGCGGCTGATCACGCACGTGCGCCTACCCTGGTGCGCAACGGTCCGACGGTGGTCGACATGCGCGAACGCACCTGCGGCGAGTGCCGCACCGCGTGGCGGGACGACAACGCCCGGTGGTGCGGTCACTGCGGCGCGGCACTGCCCGATCCCCGACGTCCTCGATCCGGGCATGGTCCGGTTGGACGGCTCACGGCGGTCGCGGCCGCCACCTTGCTGTTGGCCGGCACGGTCGCCACGGCATCGAGTCGCTGCTGCCCGCACACCACGGCGTCAACGTCCCCACGGCAGGATCTGGTCGCCATCGACGCACCAGCGGCCAGGCGATCCGACGGCATCGGCTGGCCGCCCGCGAAGGCGCTCGGCGGCGGTCTGCTCGTGACCGTCGATGGCGACCGTCTCGTGGCGACCGAGGCGGCGGGCACCGCGACCGTCTTCGATCTCGACCTCGGCGACCTCGGCCTGCACACCGGTAGAGATGATGATGCCGCCATCAGCATCCAGCCCTTCGACGGCGGCGTGATCCTCGCCGCGGGTTCGACCGCGATCGCGCTGACCCGAAGCGGGACCCAGCGGTGGCGCCTGACGACGGGATTCGACGCCACCCGGGTCGTCGTCGCCGACCGGGAACGGATCGTGCTCGTCGGCTCGGATGCCGACGAGGGGGACGTACTGCAGGTCGTGCGGACCGTCGACGCGCACGTTCGCTTCGTACGTCCGATCGCCGCCCTCGTCGGCGTCGAGGAGCAGACGGCGCTCGTCCGGGACGCGGGTCGGAGCTCGGGGGTGACGGCCGTGAGCCTCACCGACGGCACGGTGCGGTGGGCCTCGATGGTCCCCGGTGGCGGATAGCTTGCGCGGCTGTCCCCACCTCCCCAGGACCATCCGCGTGACGATCATCCCCTTCTACGGGGCCACCGAGCCGGAGCTGTTCGCGATCGAGCGTGCGGCCATGGACCGTGACGGTCAGGTCCTCGAGTGCCTCGACGCCGCATTCCCCCGCCGAGGCCTCGTGCTCGACGTCGGGGCCGGGGACGGGTTCACGGCACACCGCCTCGCCGGCAGCGGCCGCCGGGTCGTCGCGCTCGAACCGGCCGCCGGGATGGTCGCGCAACGGTCCGACCATCCCGAGGTGTCCTTCGTGCAGGCCGTCGCCGGTGCACTGCCCTTCGCCGACAGCAGCCTCGACGGCGCCTATGCCACCTGGGCCTACTACTTTCCATCGTCGATGGACCCGCTGCGGGGGCTGGCGGAACTCCACCGCGTCGTGAAGCCGGGCGGTCCGATCGTGGTGGTCGCCAACGCCGGCGACGACGAGTTGACCGGGCTCGGCACGGCCAGCGGCGGCGAACCGTCCGGCTGGTTCGCCGACCGGGGCTTCGCCGTCGACGTGCTCGACACCGTCTTCGCCTTCGACACCGAGCGGGACGCCCGACGGCTGCTTGTGCGCTACCTCGGCGGCGAGGCACGGCTGCCACGACCGGTGCCGACCCGGCTCGGCCACCGCGTCCTCGTCGCCACGACCGCATCGCGCGGGCCGGCACCGATCCGGGTCCGCGGGATGCGTCTCGCCGAGGCCGACCGGGTCGGCAGGTTGACGCTGCAGGCCTACGACCGGTTCGGCGAGATCGGCGGCGGCTACCGCGACTGGCTCCGTGACCCACTCCTGCGCCTGGACACGGTCACGGCGCTGCTGGTCGCCGTCGTCGACGGTGAGGTGGTCGGCACGGTGACCTACGTCGAGCCGGGCGACGGCGAGTGGGAAGGCCCCGAGCAGCCCCACGGCGACAGCGGCTTCCGGGTCCTGGCCGTCGACCCGGCGGCGCAGGGAAAGGGCGTGGGTCCGCGCCTGGTCGACGCCTGCCGGCAGCGCGCCGGCGAGGCGAACCGGCACCGCCTGTTCATCTCGTCGATGACGTGGATGACCCGGGCGCACCGGATGTACGAACGCGCCGGCTTCGTCCGGCGACCCGACCTCGACGTGATGTTCCCGGGCGGCCCGGGTGTGATCTTCACCCTCGACCTCACCGACGAGGCCGCCGACCGGTTCCCGCCGCCGGGTCCCGTCCCCGACGCGCCCCCGTGGTACGCCGAGGTGTGGGCGGGGCACTGACCCCGGGGGTCAGGACAGCGACACCAGGGTGCGCAACGCCTCGACGGCCATCGGGAGCAGGACGGCGAGGGCCACGGCGCCGAGGATGCTGGCGATCAGCCAGCGGCCGGTGCGACGTGGCGGCTCGGCCGACGGCAGCGACACGGTCGCCTCGCCCGCGGGGTCCCGGGTGGCGGGGCGCTCGAGCGTCGCGACCGGTACCCGCCGCGTCGCGTCGGCGTCGGCGTCGGCGTCGGCATCGGCGTCGGCATCGGCGTCGGCATCGGCGTCGGCATTGGTGTAAGCGGGTTCGTCCGGGGTGAGCACGGCCGTGGCCTCGAGGCCCGGCTCGGGCTCGGCGGCAGGCTCGGGCTCGACGAGGCGGTACGAGCCGTGCACGAGCACGGGGTCGACCGGGGCGGTCGTGTCCGGTTCCGGCCCGTCCTCGACCGCCTCGTCCTCGTCGGAGAGCTCGGCGTCGTCCTGCGGCTGCGGAGCTGAGCTTTCGAACAGCGGGGCCCCGAGATCAGCGGCGGGGGGCTCGAGTTCACCGACTGGCGCCTCGTCCCCGGGGGCCGGATCGGCGGCGACGGACTCCGGTTCCGGGGCGTCGACCGGGACGCGAACGTGGTCGGGCAGCGGCGGCGGACCGTCGCTGGTCGGCGGCCGCTGGTTGAGGACGCTGGCCACGATGCGGCGCGCGATGGCGGCCGCGCCGTCGGCGATGTCGGCGTCCTCGCCGAGGTCGGGCTCGTCGGGCAGCGACGGCAGGACGGCCGGTCGGCCCGTGATCGGGTGGAGCACGGGGGTCGCGGACGCCGGCCCCGCTGCTTCGCCCTCGGCGGCAACCGGAAGCTCGTCGACCGGACCGCGTTCGGCCTCGGCGTGCGACGCCAGCACCTCGGCGACGATGCGCCGGGCCGTCTGACGGGCGGCGCTGTCGTCGAGCACGGCCGCCGCGGCGTCGGCCGCCAGCGCCGCCCCGGTGCCGCGCAGGTCGATGTCGTCGACCGCCCCCGCGCCACCACCATCGGTCGCTTCCGGGGTCGGGGCGTTGCGGGCGACCTCGGCCTCGTGGGCGTCGAGCACCTCACGGACGATGCGTTGGGCGATCTCGTGCGCGTCCTCGGACACGACCGAGCCTCCTCGTCGACGGGCAGCCTTCCGTACCGGCCGACCTACGAGGGTAGTGGCCCGGCGGCGGTCCGAAACCGTCCGCAACTGGCCGGTAGCCTCCCGTCCCCTCGACGCGTGGTCCGGACATGTGCGGTCGATTCCTGTCGTTGTCCCACCCCGAACAGCTCGCCGAGCGGTTCTCGGTCGACGAGGTACGCACCGAGCCGCTGCCGGCCCGCTGGAACGTGGCGCCGACCCAGGACGTCTACGCCGTCATCGAGAAGGACGGCTCGCGCCGGTTGGGGTCGCTGCGGTGGGGTTTCGTGCCGTTCTGGACGAGACAGCTCAAGGGGGCGCGGCAGCCGATCAACGCCAGGATCGAGACGGTGGCGACGTCGAAGATGTTCGCCGAGGCCTTCCAGCGCCGCCGCTGCCTGCTGCCGGCCGACGGCTTCTACGAGTGGCAGGCGCAACCCGACCGCGACAAGAAGCAGCCCTACCACCTCGCCGATCCCGATGGCGAGCCGCTGGCGTTCGCCGGTATCTGGACGGTCTGGCGTGACCCCCAGGTCGACGATCCCGACCCGTTGTTCAGCAGCGCCATCGTCACCACCGCCGCCCGCGGCGAGATGGAACGCCTGCACGACCGCATGCCGGTGATGCTGCCGCAACGGTTGTGGGCCGACTGGTTGACCGCGTCGGAGGACGACGCGCCGCACCTGGTGGACGCCGTGGCCGCGCTCGGTCCACCGCGTCTGACGGCCACACCGATCGTCGACCGGGTCAACAACGTGCGCAACGAAGGACCGGAACTGCTCGAGCCCGCGTGACGCAAGCTGCCGCTCGTGCGTGTGTACCCATGAGAACATGGTGTCGCGGCACGTGGGGAGGCGATGGGGCGCATGCACGACGGCGAGTTCACCGCGCTGTGCGAACGCGAGTTCCCGCGCATCGTCGGTGCCATGACGCTGTGGTGCGGTGACCGCGGCGTCGCCGAGGAGGTCACGTCCGAGGCGTTCGCACGGGCCTACCGGGACTGGCACCGCGTCCGCCAGCTCGACGTTCCGGGTGCCTGGGTCAGGCGCGTGGCGATGAATCTGGCGCGATCGACGTTCCGACGTCGCCAGGCCGAATGGCGCGCCAACCGCCGCGCCCACGCCGGCACCGTGGACCGCCACCGCGATCCCGACAGTGCCGCCGTGGTCGCCGTCCGCGACGCGCTGCAACGAGTCTCGGCCGACCACCGCACCGTGCTGGTGCTGCGCCACTACCTCGAGATGTCGGTGGTGGAGGTGGCCGAGACCATGGGGCGCAGCCCGAGCGCCGTGACCTCGCTGACCCACCGGGCCGCGGCGGCGCTGGCCGACGAACTCGCCGCCGCACCCCCGGCCGCGTGTCCCGCAGGAGGGCTGTCATGACCGACGACCTCGCCGAACTGCTCCGCTCCGCAGACGGAGGCGGATCGCGCCCCGACCTCGACGACATCGCGCGCCGCGGACAGCGGCTGCGCCTGGTCAGGACGGTCACGGTCGTCGCCGCGGTCGTGGTCGTGGCCGCCGGTGGCGCCGGGATCGTGGCCGGCCTCGTCGGTGGGCCGACCACCCGGGTCCCCGTCATCGACGAGCCCGAACCGACCGACCCCGCCCCGGCCGAGCAAGCGGACCCGCAACTCGTCCCGCAGAGCCAGAGCTTCGAGGACGCCGCCCGCGACGGCGTGATCGACGACGTCGCGGCCCTGCCGTTCGACCGGCGGGTAGGACTTCGAGCGGGCATCGGGAACGGTGACCAACGGGTCGAAACGGAGGAAGGCGTCTGGGTGGTCTCGCGACCGGACCTGGAGGGCATCGATCCTCCGCCGGTGACCCTGGGTGACGAGTCGGGGCGGTACGGCCGCGACTTCATCGACATCGTCGGCTACGGCGAGGTGCTGCTGCTGAACGCGGACGAGACCGAGATCCTGCGTGCCTACCCCTTCCCCGACGCGGCGCCGCAGTCGTTGCTGGTCACCGACGCCGCGGTGTACTGCGCCCACGTCGGCGACGGCGGCCTCCCCGACTCCATGCTCTGCCGTATCGACCGGGAGACGCTGGAGATCCGCGTGCGCGTCTTCCCGTACGACGACACCTCGCACCTCCTCGACCCGGAGGAGATCACGCTCCCCGACGCCTGGACCGTCGAAGACCCGCATCCCTGGAACGTCTTCGGCGACCTCGAGGCCCGCGACGACGACCTGTACAGCGTCGGCCAGGACGGCAGCGCCCCCTTCGACGCGGTGACGCTGGAACTGCTCGACGATGCCAGTGACGATCTCGGGGATCCCACCGACGACGACCGGCAGTTGATCGACGACTTCCTCGCCTTCGCCGACGAGCCCGGCGCGCCGTCGGCGAGCGCACTCCCCTTCGCCGACGCGGTCGCGATCGGTCTGGGACCCGACCTGCACCGCACGCTGGCGGGCGACGACCTCGCCGATCCGGCTGCCTGGGAGATCGACGTGCCGGACTTCCGCGCCTACGTCGGACCCTTCTCGGCGCTCGAGGTGGCCGCCGACGCGGGACCGGCGACGGTCTCGGTCGGCGAGCACCCCCACTGTGCGTCGCCACCCATGCCACCGCCCACCGAGGTCGGGGACCTGCGGCGGATCAGCGCCCAGCCGGCGGACGACAGCATCGACTCGTGCCTGCAGTGGTGGACGGTCGACCTGTTCGTGACCGACGACGGCCGCATCGCCGCCGTGACCATGGACCTGTACGAGCCGTGAGGCGTCAGCGCGACCCGATGACCGCGTCCGCCAGCCGTTCGGCGTCCTTGGCGCGGGCGGCGATCCCGAGCCCGTCCAGGGCCGCTCCCCCGAGGTGGAGTCCGGGGTGGGCCGCGAGCGCGTGCCGGATGCGCTCGACCCTCGCGCGGTGACCGACGTCGTACTGGGGCAGCGCGTCCGGCCAACGCTGCACCAGGGACGCACGGGCCGCCCCGTGGATGCCGAGGGCCTCGCGGACCTCGCGGTCGACCCGCCCGGCCAGTTCGTCGTCGTCGAGTTCGAGCGCGGACGCGTCGTCGATGCGGCCGACGCTGGCGCGCAGCAGGAAGTGCTCGCGGTCGGCGTGGTGGGGCCACTTGCGTGACGCGATGGTCACCGCCTTGATGGTGCGACCCTCGCTGCGCGGCACCAGCAGGCCGCTGCCGGCGGGTACGTCGGCCGCGTCCGCGTGGTCGTAGGCCAGCGCCACCACGCCGACCGATGCCGTGGCGATCCCTGCGAGTTCGCGGGCAGCCCCGTCGTCCAGGCCGACCAGGAGCCGTGCCGCGGCCGCCGGTGGGACCGCGACCACGACACGGTCGGCCACGACCTGCCGTCCGGCGACTTCGAGGTGCCAGACATCGTCCTTGCGACGGATCGACGTCACCGGGGCGTCGAGGTGGACACGGTCGTCGAGGTCGGCGTGCAGTCGCTCGACGATGCGCCCCATGCCACCACGGACGGTCAGGAACACCGGCCGGTCGTCGGTCACGGCACGGGCACGCTGTTCGCGCAGTCCCTGCAGCAGCGAGCGGTGCTCCGTCGCCGCCCGCCAGACCTGCGGCACCGTGGCCTCGGCGCTGAGGCGGTCGGCGCGCCCGGCGTAGACCCCGCCGAGCAGCGGCTCGACCAACGCGTCGACCACGGCGGGCCCGAACCGTTCCGCAACGAGGTCGGCCACGCTGCGATCCCCCACGCGCCGTCGGCGGGGCAGCAACGGCTCGGCCGCCGCCCGGGCCAGCGCCGCGGGCGACAGGACGCCGCTGCGCGCGAGAATCCGCAGGTCGGTCGGCACACCGAAGACCGTCGCGCCCGGTAGGGGGTGCAGGTGGCCCCGGGTCCAGACGTGGACCTGACCGGTGGCGGGCGCTACGAGATCGTCGTCGCCGAGGCCGAGTGCGCGGACGAGGCGTTCGCCTTCTGGGTGGCGGGCCAGGAAGGCGTCGGCGCCGACATCCATCGGCGCGCCGGCGAGGTCGATCGTGCGGATGTCGCCGCCGAGACGGTCGGTCGCCTCGTACACCGCGACGTCGGCACAGTCGCGCAGGTGCCAGGCCGTCGCGAGGCCGGTGATCCCACCGCCGACGACCGCGACACGGCGCCGACCGGCCCGGCGGGCACCGGAAGTGGGCAGCGCGTCAGCAGGGCTCACGAAAGGTCGTCTTCCTCGTCGAGTTCGTGGCCGGCGACCGTGTCCACCACGGTGGTGAGCAGGTCGAGCAGCGTGGCCCGGCCGAGGTCGACACAGGTCAGGCGGGCCCCGAGTCCCTCGGCTGCGGCGGCGAGGTCCGGGTCCGCGCCGGTGCCGGGGGCGACCGGGCATTCGACGATGTCGCGCTTGCCGTGCGCCTCGACCACGCTGGTCAGGGCGGCGACGGCGGTCGGCGTGCGGGTGTCGCCACGCCACGCGATCGAGCGCGAGGCGAGGTCGACGCGGGCCTCGATGGCGGCGGCGACCTCGCGCAGGAACATCAGGTCCTCGGGCGCGGTGTCCTCGCCGGGATCGGGCGCGGTCACCAGCACGTGCGCGCCGGCTTTGGCCCCCGGCGCGATCGCCTGGGCCAGCGCGTCGGCCAGTTGCGGCAGCGCGTACCACGACACCACACCGGCGTAGGCCGGCAGGCTCGCCGATCCCTCGGCGTGCAGTTCGGGCAGGACCGGCCACGGCACCGCGCCCATGCCGACGACGAGGTCGGCGTCCTCGCCGAGCCTCGCCGCCACCTCGAGGTGGTCCTTCGGCGTGGTGGCCGTGACCTTGGCGCCGGTGCGCTCGCTCAGCGCAGCGGTGAGCCCGGCGCCGCCGAGCAGGGCGATCGCGAACTCAGCCATCGGCGGATCCCGCGCCGCGACCGCGCTGGTCGGTGACCCGGCCTTCGCCGTGCACGAGGTCGACGATCCGTTCGAGGACGGCCGGGTCGGTGGCCGGCAGCACGCCGTGGCCGAGGTTGAACACGTGGTCGACCGC
>JBBDSX010000259.1:0-2422 GCA_040904725.1 Egicoccus sp. | reverse complement strand
TGTACAGCGGCTGGGTCACCTCGACGTGCACGGCCGCGAAGATCAGCCCGGACAGCACCGCGGCCGGCCACATGCCGACCCGCCGTCGCAACGACTGGAACAGCACGCCCCGGAACGCGATCTCCTCGAGGATCGGCGCCATCACCACGGCCGCGACGATCGCGAGAAAGGTCGACGCGCCGCCGGCCGTGACGTCGGTGAGGAGCTGCTGGTCGGGCGCCTCGACCGGTCCCGTCAGCGCGGTGACGAGCAGGATGACCGCGTTGACGACGAAGAACCCGCCGATGCCGACCACGATCCCGTACGCCGCGTGCAACCCGGACGGACGCGCCGGCCCCAGCAGACGCCACGACAGCCGCTGACGCGCCGCGAGGTAGCCCAGCCCGCCGCCGAGCCCGAGCAGCTGCGATACGACCACGAGCAGCAGCATCACCGGCCCGCTGTCCTCGTCGACGAGCCCGAGGAAGAGCGCGGGCAGGATGACGAACAGCTGCGCGCCGATGGTCCACAGCACCAGAACGATCCCGTCCACGACGCTGAACGGCACAGGGAACGCCTGCGTGGCGCTCGAGCCGTAGCGACGGCCGCCGTCTGGCCAGGCCGGGTCGCCCGGGAGTGGCGGTTGCGGCAACGGCCGGGCCCCGGGCGGGAGGTTGGAGGGAGACCCCGGCGGCGGGACGGGAGGTTGACTCATGCGGCTCTCCTGCGGGAACCCTGGACGGCGAGGAGGAGGACCAGCACGGCACCGACCAGGACGAGCGCGACGATACGGCCACCCGCGCCGTCCTGACCATCCGCGCGCGCTTCGTCGGCGGCAGCGTCGGCCGCGTCCTCGCTGACGGTCACCGCGAGTGGGGAGCCGGCCTCGGCGCCGGCCGCGTCACGCGCAACCAGCGCCACGGCGTACTCGCCGGGTCCGACCGGCTCGCCCTGCGCGTCGTCGTAACGCCACGTTGCAGCCTGCACGCCCGCCTCGGCCGCACCGAGTTCGCGGACCAGGACCTCCCCGCCGGTGGCGTCGGTGACGACCAGGCGCAGCAGGGCCGGCTTGTTCAGGTCGGCCTCGACCACGACCGCGTCGCCGACCGCGAGTCCCTCGGCGGGTCGCGTGGCGCTCACCTCGAGTTCGGCATCGTGCCCCTCGGGCGGGGTCAGCGTCCAGCCGTCGCCGTCGCGCGTGGCGGTCCACGCGCCGATGGCCGTTTCTGCCACGACGGTCTCCCCCACCGTCACGCGCATCGCGCGGGTGGGGCGCAGGGTGAAGCCGTCGCCGACGTCGAGTCCGACCCGGACGCGTGGTGGGAGGTCGTCACTGACGACCGGTTCGAGCCCGTCGTAGTAGGCCGCCAGGATCTGGGCGTAGCCGTCGCCGCGTTCGGCCCGTCCTTTCGCGCCGTACTGGCTCATGCCCACGCCATGACCCCAGCCGCGCCCGACGATCGTCACCGCCTCGTCGTCGAGACTGATCTCGAAGCGGCTCGAGAGGACGGCATCCGGCAGCCGCCGGAGCCCGTCGCTGCGGATTCCGGGGAACTCGTCGGGATACTGCTGGCTCGCGACGCGGCTGACGAAGTCACGGAAGGCACGCACGCCGACGCGGACCTCGGTGCCGTCGGTGCCGGTGACGACGATGTCGGCGTACGGGTCGTGGACCTCGCCGTCGCGACGGATCTCGGCGACCGGGGTGGCGGCGCCGAGGGTGTCCCCGCGGCCGATGATGTCGTCGAACTGCTCGCGGGTGAACCGCACGGTCCAACGGTGGTACGGGGACACCTCGTCGGGTGCGTCCTCGGTCCCGACGAGGTAGGGGCGGGGACCCTCGTCGGGGAAGACGTACTCGTTGGCGTAGGTCCGGCCGCCGGAGGTGGAGAAGTAACGCGCCAGGATCGGCAGACCGTCGCCGTCGACGAGCACCTCGCCGGCGGTCTCGTCGACCGCCTGGCGCCACCGCCCGCCGTCACCGGACAACTCGACCGTCGCGCCGCGGAAGACCTGGCACGCCGTCGAGGCGCAGATGTCGTAGTGGGTGAAGGTGCCGAGCCGCATCGAATACCAGGCGTAGGTGCGCGCGGCGACGGCCTGTGCCTTGAGGGCCTCGAGGTGCCAGCGACCGGGCATCTCGGCGACGCCGGCGACGTAGTCGTCGATGCCGAGTTCGTTGACCAGCAACGTGCCGCCACCCACCCCACGCGCCTCGACGGTGTCGAAGAAGGCGCGGGGGCCGTGGGCGTCGTCGACGACCTCGATCGCACCGTCGGCCACCTCGGCACGCAGGACGCCGCTGACCGTCTGCGCCACGGCCGGACCGGCCGGAACGGTCAGCGCCGCAAGCAGGGTCGCCGCCGCGGCCAGGCGGTGCAGCGGGCGCCGGAGCGGGTTGCAGCCGGCGGCGCCGCGGTCAGCCATCCACATCGGCGGCCGG
>JBBDSX010000258.1:0-2442 GCA_040904725.1 Egicoccus sp. | reverse complement strand
CCGAACGAGGTGCGCTACCAAGCTGCGCTACATCCCGTCGATACGCGAAGTGCCCGCGATGGGCGGGCGGGAGCGTACACCGTCCCCCGCGGGCCGCGCGAACCGGTCCGGGACCTGGTCCACGTCGTCCGCGTCCCGACGTCAGGCCGACAACTCCAGCAGCGTCGCTTCCGGGCGGCAGGCGAAGCGGAACGGGGCGTAGCGGCTGTGGCCGAGGCCGGGGGACACGTGGAGCCACCGGCCGCGGTAGCGCGACTCGCCACGGGCCTGGTCGAGCGGCAGGTCGCAGTTGGTCACCAGCGCGCCGATGCCGGGCAGCCGTACCTGGCCACCGTGGGTGTGGCCGGCCAGCAGCAGGTCGTGGCCGGCCTCGACCAGGACGTCGAGCGCCGAGAGGTAGGGGGCGTGCACCAACCCCAGGTGCACGACCGCGTCGCCCGACTCGGGTGTGACGTCGGCGACCGCGGGCAGCACGGTGGTCGGCAGGTGCGGGTCGTCGAACCCCCCGACGCCGACACGGCCCGCCGGCAGGTCCAGCGTGAGCGCCTCGCCGTGCAACGTCCGGTAGCCGTACTCGGCCAGCCGCGCCTCGAGGCGCGGCGTGTCCAGCGATTGTCCGTGGACGCCCTGGGTCGGCGCGCGGAAGTAGACCGCCGGGGACTTCGGCACGGGGGCGAACAGGTCGTTGCTGCCCAACACCACGACGCCCGGCCGTCCACCGGAGGTCAGTGGCGCCAGGGCGTCGGCGGTGACGTCCTCGGCGTGCGTCGCCCCGAGCAGGTCACCCGTGGCGACGATTAGGTCGTGGTCGAGCCGCGAGAGCGAGCCGAGGAAGCGGACGCGGTGGTCCTGACCGGGAACCAGGTGGAGGTCGCTGACGTGGAGGATCCGCAGGCGGCCGTCGGGGGTGTCCGCCGGCCGCCGGAGCGCACCGGGAAGAGCGAGGTGCCGCAGGCGGTACCAGCGTCGTTCGATCAGCGTGCCGTAGGCGACGCACGTCAGGCCGGCGGTGCCGACCGCGAGGGCCGTTGTCGTCGTCCGACGCATCCGGTCAGTCCTGACCCGGCGGGCCGTCGCCGCCGGGGCCCTGTCCGGGACCGTCTCCCTCGCCACCGTCGCCGCCGTCGGGCGGTGGCGGCTCCGACTCGGTCGGCTCGTCGGGGTCCGGTTCGGTCGGTTCGTCGGGGTCGGGCTCGGTCGGCACCTCGGGATCTTCGGGTTCGTCGAGCGGTTCGGCGCCGACGACGAGCACGACCGTCACCCCTTCGCCCGGTTCGAGGGTCGCGCCGGGACCGGGGCTGGTCGACAGGACCGTGCCGACGGCCTCGGGGCTCTCGGCGGGCACCTCCTCGGTGGCCACCTCGTAGCCCGCGTCGACCATTGCCGCGACGGCGTCGTCGAGGGTCATCCCCACGACATCGGGGACGGTGGGGACCTCGCCGGAGCCGTTGGACACCTGCAGCACGACGCTGCTGCCCAACGGATGGGTCGAACCGGCGGTCGGTTCCTGGCCGACGAACGTGCCGGCGTCACGCCAGTCGTCGACCTCCTCGACCCGCAGTCGGAACCCGGCCTCCTGGGCGATCTGCTCGGCCCGGCTGATGGAGTCGGCGGCGAGCACGTTCGGGACGCTGCCGGTCGGCAGCGGCCCCGGCGCCGGGAACGCCTCGGGGTCGTAGCGCTCGGCGGCGGGGGCCATGAACGCCCGCCAAATCGTTGCGGGCAGGCTGCCGCCCGTCACCCGGCTGTAGTACTGCCCGGCGATCGTCACGTCGGTGAGGTACTTGGTCTGGCCGGGGCACTGGCCGCTCACGCCCTCCTCGAACCACGGCTCGTCGCCGCAGGCGGTCGCCGCCGCCTCGGAGTCGACGAAGTAGCGGGTGTCGGCCGGGTAGCCGATCCAGGTGGCCGTGGCCAGTTGCCGGATGAAGCCGACGAACCAGGCGTCACGGTACTCGTCGGTCGTGCCGGTCTTGCCGCGGGTCGGCCAGGCGCCGAGGTTGGCCCCCGGCGCGGTCCCGCCCGGACCGACCGGGCCGGCCATGATGTCGACGGTGCGGTCGGCGACCTCGGTGTCGATGACCTGGGCACAGTCGGGACGATGCTCCCAGATGACCTCGCCGGCGGCATCCTCGATGCGGCTGATCGGGAACGGGGCGCAGTAGACCCCGCGGTTGGCCAGGGTCCCGTAGGCCGAGGCCATCTCGAGCGGCATCAGGTCGGCGGCGCCGAGCGAGAGCGAGCAGTCCGCGCGGACGTGCGGCGAGGTGATACCGAGCTTGCGGGCCATCTCGACCGCCTGTTCGGGCCCGATCTCGGCGATCAGCTTGGCGTGGTAGACGTTGTTCGAGCGGCGCACCGCCTCGTACATGTCCATGATCTGGCCAGCGCCCGACTCGGCGAAGTTGCCGACCTCCCAGGGCTCGCCCTCGTCGAGGCAGC
>JBBDSX010000257.1:0-2445 GCA_040904725.1 Egicoccus sp. | reverse complement strand
ACATGGCGCACAAGAAGGGCGGCGGTTCGTCCAACAACGGCCGCGACTCCAACGCAAAGCGCCTCGGCGTGAAGAAGTACGGCGGCGAGACCATCCGTGCCGGCGGCATCATCGTGCGCCAGCGCGGCACCAAGGTCCACCCCGGTGACAACGTCGGGCGTGGTGGTGACGACACGCTGTTCGCCCTCGCCGACGGTGCGGTCAGCTTCCACAAGACGCGCACGCGTACCACCGTCTCGGTCCTGCCGACCCAGGACTGACGACCGCCAGCGTTC
This sequence comes from Egicoccus sp., assembly GCA_040904725.1. GTDB lineage: Bacteria > Actinomycetota > Nitriliruptoria > Nitriliruptorales > Nitriliruptoraceae > Egicoccus. The sequence goes on along the minus strand of JBBDSX010000257.1, from coordinate 2,170 downwards.
GCAGCACGCGAGAGGGCGGCCCATCGTGGCCGCCCTCTCCCGTGTGAGACCAGCACCGACACCGCCAGACCCCAGGACCGGAGCGAGCAGTGGACACGCCGAGCTTCGTCGACGAGTGCACGGTCCACGTGCGCGGCGGGGACGGTGGCAACGGCTCGGTCTCGATGCGCCGTGAGGCCCACGTCCCGCGTGGTGGTCCCGACGGTGGTGACGGTGGCCGCGGCGGCGACGTCGTGTTCGTCGCCGACCGCAACACCACCTCGCTGCTCGATCTCCACCGTCTGCCGCACCGTCGTGGCGGCGACGGCGGCCACGGCTCGGGCCAGAACCGCACCGGTGCCGAGGGCCACGACGAGGTGATCCCGGTGCCGCTGGGCACCGTGGTCCGCGATCGCGACAGCGGCCTCGTGCTGGCCGACCTGGTGGCAGACGGCCAGCGTTGGATCGCCGGACGTGGTGGCCGAGGTGGCCGCGGCAACGTCGCGTTCGCCACCCGCTACCGGCGGCTGCCGCGCTTCGCCGAACGCGGCGAGAAGGCGCGGGAACGGTCGCTGCGGCTCGAACTGAAGATGATCGCCGACGTCGGCCTGGTCGGGTTCCCCTCGGCCGGCAAGTCGTCGCTGGTGGCGCGGCTGTCGTCGGCCCGGCCCCGGATCGAGGCGTGGCCGTTCACCACCCTGACCCCGCACCTCGGCGTGATGCGCGCTGGTGAAGGTCCCGATGGCCAGGCGATCGACGTCGTGCTCGCCGACGTGCCGGGCCTGATCGAGGGTGCCGCCGAAGGCAAGGGGCTCGGCATCCGCTTCCTGCGCCACATCGAGCGCTGCCTCGTGCTGCTGCACGTCCTCGATGCCGTCCCGATGGAGCCCGAACGCGACCCGGTCCGTGACCTCGCCGCCTTGCGCGAGGAGTTGCGTCAGCACGACCCGTCGCTGCTCGAGCGGCCGCAACTGATCGTGCTCAACAAGCTCGACCTCCCCGACGGCCAGGCCATGGCCGACCTCGTGCGCGAGCAACTCGAGGAAGCCGGCGAGGAGGTCCTGCCCGTCTCGGCCGTCTCCGGCGCCGGGCTCGACACCCTGCGCTACCGCCTCGGCGTGCTCGTGGCCGAGGAACGCCGGGTCCGCGGCGACGTGATCGTCGAGGTCCCCGAGGTCGACGAGGAGGTCGTGCTCCGCCTGACCCAGCGCGCCAAGGACTTCGAGGTCATCGCGTCCGAGGGCCGCTTCGAGGTCATGGGCGAGCGGGTCGAACGGTGGGTGCAGATGCTGCCGATCGAGGACTGGGAAGCGGCCCGCTACCTGCAGGGCCGCCTGCGCCGGGCCGGCGTCGAGAAGGCGTTGGTCGATGCGGGGGCGCGCAAGGGCGACGAGGTGGTCATCGGCGACGTCGTGTTCGACTTCGACCCCGACCTCGACGATCTGCCGGCCGAGGAACGTGAGGCGATCCTGGCCGGCGAACTCGACCCCGAGGACGCCGAGGTCGACGACCTCGTTCCCGACTGGGGCGACGCGGCGGTGTCCGATGACGAGGGCGAGAGCGACGACGAGGAGCTCGGGCCGTGAGCGCCGAGGTCACCGCGCGGTTCCCGCGACCGCAGCTCGCGGTCGTCAAGGTCGGGTCGTCGTCCCTGCGCGGTCCCGACGGCCGACTCGACCGCGACCAGGTCGCCGTCATCGCCGAGCAGCTCGTCGCAGCACAGGAGGCCGGCACCCAGGTGGTGCTGGTGTCGTCGGGGGCGGTGGCCGCCGGCATGGGCCTGATCGGGCTCGACCGGCGGCCGACGGACCTGCCGACGCTGCAGGCCTGCGCCGCCGTCGGCCAGGGTGAGTTGATCCACGAGTACCAGCAGGTGCTCGGACGGCATGGCCGTGCCGCCGCCCAGATCCTGCTCAGCCAGGACGACTTCGTCCGGCGCGCCCGCTATCTCAACGCGCGCACCACCCTGCGGCGCCTGCTCGAGCTCCGCGCGATGCCGGTCATCAACGAGAACGACGCGGTCGCGACCGAAGAACTCGCCTACGGCGACAACGACCACCTCGCCGCGCTGGTGGCCTCGATGCTCGACGCGCAACTGCTGGTCCTGCTCAGCGACGTCGACGGACTCTACGACGGCGACCCGCGAACGAGTACGGACGTGAAGCTGGTCGAGCGCGTCGACGACGTCGAC
>JBBDSX010000256.1:0-15263 GCA_040904725.1 Egicoccus sp. | reverse complement strand
AGTTCAGGCCGGTCTTGTAGACCTCGGTGCGCTTGGACTCGTCCATCGACGCCATGGCGTGCTGGATCAGCACGCCGAGGTGCTGTTGGGCGTCGTCGAGTGCGGCGCCGAGGCGCTCGCGCTCGGTCTCGAACGCGTCGTCGTCGCCGCCGGCCTTGACCAGTTCACGGACCTGGTCGGCGACCCAGGTCAGAGTCGTGCCCTGGTCGCGGACGATCTTGCGGAACAGCAGGTCGAGCGCCTGAATCGCGGTCGTGCCCTCGTAGAGGGTGTCGATCTTGGCGTCGCGGATGTACTGCTCGATCGGGTAGTCCTGCGTGAAGCCGGAGCCACCGAAGGTCTGCAGGGACAGGGCCAGCAGTTCGTAGGCCTTCTCGGAGCAGTAGCCCTTGATCAGCGGCAGCAGCAGGTCCTCGCGGGCGATCCAGCGGGCGTGCTCCTCCGCGTCGCCGGCATTGAGCTGGGCCTGGTCCTGCACCCAACCGCCGAGCATCACCAGGGCGCGCATGCCTTCGGCGTGGGACTTCTGCTCCATCAGCATCCGCCGCACGTCGGGGTGCTTGATGATCTCGACCTTGGGGGCGGTCTTGTCCGCCATCTGGGTCAGGTCGGCGCCCTGGACGCGGATCTTGGCGTACTCGAGCGCGTTGAGGTAGCCGGTCGACAGTGTCGCCATCGCCTTGGTGCCCACCATCATGCGGGCGTACTCGATGACGAGGAACATCTGGCGGATGCCGTCGTGGATGTCGCCGGCGAGGTAGCCGACGCACGGCGTGCCGTCCTGGCCGAGCGAGAGTTCGCAGGTCGCCGAGCCCTTGATGCCCATCTTCTTCTCGAGGTTGGACACCCGCACGCCGTTGCGCTCGCCGAGGTTGCCGTCGGCGTCGACGTGCAGCTTCGGGACGATGAACAGCGACAGGCCCTTGGTGCCGGGGCCGGCGCCCTCGGGCCGGGCGAGCACGAGGTGGATGGTGTTGTCGTGGGTCTGGGCGTCCGCCGAGGTGATGAACCGCTTGATGCCCTCGAGGTGGTAGACGGCCCCGAGGTCGTCGGAGCCGTTGTCCTCGACCTTGACGGCCTTGGTGACCCCGGCGCCGACGTCGGAACCGGCGTCGGGCTCGGTCAGCACCATCGTGCCGCCCCAGCAGTTCTCGACCATCGGGCGACCGAAGCGGGTCTTCTGGCCCTCGGTCCCGACCTGGTCGATGATCGCGCCCATCAGGGCGCCGATCGGCCACAGCATCGCGGTGGCGTGGCCCCCGGCGAGCAGTTCGGTCGCGGCCCAGCGGATCGACGGGGGCGCACCGAAGCCGCCGAGGTGCTCGGGCAGCGGCAGCAGGTGCCAGCCGGCCTGGTAGAAGGCCTTGAGTGCCTGGTCGAGTTCCTCGGGGACGGTGATGTCGCCCTCGGGCGACAACTCCAGCGGGGTGCGGTCGGCCGGGACGAACGACTCGGCCCAGATCGACTCGCGGGTGAAGCGGTCGAGTTCGCCCAGCAGCATCCGGGCCTGGTCGGCGTCGACGGCGGCGAAGGGCCCGCTGCCGAAGTAGTCCTCGGCACCGAAGACCTCGTAGAGGTTGAACTCGATGTCGCGCAGGTTGCTCTTGTAGTGGCTCACCGGAACGCTTCCCTCCCGCGGGTCGACGTGCAAACTTTGGAACGTCTGCTACATATTGGAGTGTTCACTCCAGATCTGCAAGTCTTCGAGCGTCAACGGGGCGTCGGCGCACACGACGAGCCCAACGAGCCAAGGAGCCAAAGGTGGCGCGCTACCGGGTCGGCCTCGAGACGCGTGAGCGGATCCTGTCCGCCACGCGTCGGCTGGTGTCCGAACTCGGGGTCGAGGGCGTGACGCTGAAGGCGATCACCGACGAGGCCGGGGTCGGGGCGGGCAGCTTCTACAACCTGTTCGACTCCAAGGAGGCCGCGGTCTTCGAGATCGTCCGCGAGGCGATCGAGGCGGTCGACCCCGACCCGGCGGGCGAGGGCACGGACACCCTCGGGGACCTCGTCGAGGCGTTCGTCGCCTTCATGACCGACGCCGGACCGATCGCGCGGATCTACCTGCAGTTGGCGGTCGGGCGTGGCCTGGTCGATCCGACCATCGGCGCGAGGACCCTGCGCAGCCACCGGCGGCGCGTCGAGCGTTTCACGGACGCCGCTCGGCGGCAGGACCCGACGCTCGATCGCGACGACGCCGAGGCCCTGGCCGAGACCCTGCTCGCCGGGCTGACGGGTCTCGGGATCACCGCGCTGCTCGACCCCGGCTTCGACATGGCGGCGCACGCCGAGCGACTGCTGGCACGTACCGCCCCGTCGGTGGATGCCGCACGCGGGGCGGAGCGGGGGCGCTAGTCTTCCGCGCCGTGGACGATCCGAGTCATCCTTACGCCCCGCCGGCCCGGGCCAGCCGGTGAGTGGTCCTGTTGGCCTGTTGCTCGTTGCGGTCCTGATCGCCGCCAACGGGCTGTTCGTCGCGATCGAGTTCGCGCTGGTGTCGCTGCGGCGACCGATCGTCGAGGAGCGCGCTGCCCGCGGCGAACGCCGGGCCCGCATCGTCGTTCGTGAGCTCTCGGATCTGTCGTTCGCGTTGTCGTCGGCCCAGTTCGGCATCACCGCGACGTCGCTCCTGGTCGGTTACGTCGCCGAGGAGGCGATCGGCGACACCCTGATCCGGCCCCTGCTCGGGCTGATCGGCCTGCCCGAGTCCGCGTCGCTCGGGCTCGCGGTCGGGATCGCGTTCCTGCTCTCGACCGTGATGCAGATGGTCCTCGGCGAGTTGTTCCCGAAGAACCTCGCCATCTCGCGTCCGCTGCCGGTCGCCCTGGCCATCGCGCCCGTGACGAGCGCCTTCGGCATCGCCTTCGGTCCGATCATCCGGGTCTTCGACCGCACCGCCGAGGTCGTCACGCGCAAGGTGTTCCGTGTCGAGACCCGGTCCGAGCTCGAAGGGGGCCACTCGCTCGACGAACTCGCGCGCATCATCTACGCCTCCGGCGAGGAGGGCTCGCTGACCGACGAGCAGGCTGCGTTGATGCGCCGGGCGGTCGGCCTGGGGGACATGCGCGTCAGCCAGGTGATGGTGCCGCGGCCCGACGTGGTCTGGCTGTCGTCGGACGACACGCTCGCCGAGTTGCGCCGCCAGGCGCGCGAGACCGGTCACAGCCGGTTCCCGGTCCACACCGGTTCCGAGGACGACGTGCTCGGGTCGGTGCACGTCAAGGACCTGCTGGCGGTCCCGCTCGACGCACACGCCGCGACGCAGGTCACCGACGTGGTCGCGCCGGCGTTGGCGGTCCCCGAGAGCGAGTCGCTGCATCAATTGCTGACCGACATGCGTCGCGAGCGACGCACCTTCGCGGTCGTCATCGACGAGTACGGCGGCACGGCGGGCATCGTGACCGTCGAGGACGTACTCGAACAGCTCGTCGGCGAGATCGAGGACGAGTTCGACCGTGCCGGCCACGACGTTCGGCGACTGGGCGCGGGGCGGCACCTGGTCCGAGGCTCCATGCGGGTGGAACGGCTCGACGACACGTTCGGGATGGAGGTGCCCGACGGCGAGTACGAGACGGTCGCCGGCCTCGTCCTCGACCGGCTCGGCCACATTCCCGAGCCCGGGGAGCGGGTGCCCGTCGGGGACTTCGAGATCACCGTCCTGCGGATGGAGGGCGTCCGCATCACCGAACTCGTCGTCGAACGGCGGGTCGCGGGTGAAAGGGCGATCCCGTGAGCGGACTGCTGCTCGCCGCGACGCCCCTGGCGGTCGACGTCAGCTCGGCGGCGTCGGCACCGTTCGATTGGACGGCCGTCCTCATCGGCGTCGTGCTGTTGATCGCCAACGGCGGCTTCGTCGCGGCCGAGATCTCGCTGCTCGCTGCCCGACGGACCCGCATCGAGGAAGCCGCCGAAGCCGGGCACCCGTCCGGCGAGCGGGCGCTGAAGGCGCTGACCGAGTTGTCGGTCACCTTCTCCGGTGCGCAACTGGGCATCACGATGTGCTCGTTGGGTCTCGGGGCGATCGCCGAGCCGGCCGTGGCGGCGGCGTTCGCGCGCTGGTTGTCGGGTACCTCGTTGCCCGAGGGCTCCATCGCGATCGTCGCGTTCGTGCTCGCGCTGTCGCTGGTCGTCTTCCTGCACATGGTCATCGGGGAGATGGCGCCGAAGAACCTGGCCCTGGCCAAGGCCGAGGTCGTCGCGCTGAAGCTCGCCCGGGTGTTCTCGTGGTACGTGGCCGCGTTCCGACCGCTGATCCTGTTGCTCAACGGCGCCGCCAACCTGCTCGTCCGGGCCGTGCGGGTCGAACCCGTGGACGAACACAACCTGGTTCACACGCCGCGTGAGCTCTCGCTGGCCCTCGCCGAGTCGCGTCAGCTCGGCACCATCAGCCTCCAGGACGCTCGCGTCCTGGACGCGGCACTCGGCCTGGCACAGATCGACGCCGAGGCGGCGATGACGCCACGGGTCGACCTGTCGGCGCTGCCGGACACGGCGACCCTGGACGAGGTCCTCGCCCTGGCCGCCGAAACGGGGCACACGAGGATCCCGGTCTTCCACCGCGACATCGACCACGTCGTCGGACTCGTCCACGTCAAGGACGCGCTGATCCGCGAGGACGCCGAACTCGCCTCGCTGACCGTGGCCGAACTCCTGCGGCCGATTCCCGCCGTGCCCGAGTCCCGCGACCTCGAGCAGTTGCTGCGCGACATGCTCGACGAACGCAGCCACGCCGTTCTCGTGGTCGACGAGTTCGGTGGCACCGCCGGCATGCTCACCCTCGAGGACGTGATCGAGGAACTGGTCGGCGAGATCGCCGACGAGTTCGACGAGGAACAGCACGCCCGCGAGGAGGACGCAACCCGGTGGGTCGTGCCGGGCACGATGCGCCGCGACGAACTCGAACGGCTCAGCAGCCTCGACCTCGGCGGCGACGCCGAAACGGTCTCGGGCGCGATGGTCGAACACCTCGGTCGGCTGCTTTTCGAAGGGGACCGCCTCGTCACCGACGACGGTTGGCAGTTGACCGTCCTCAACCTCGAGGGTCGCCGGGCCGGCGAGGTCGAGGTACGCGCTCCGGAGGATTTCCGTCCTCCCGCTCGCGAGGACCGCGAGGATGGCCGGAGCACCGGTGCCGGCAACGGGAACGGCGACCCCGACCACTAGTCTCGCCGCGCCCCGACACCAGGACGCCTCGTGGCCGAGACCGATCCCGACGTGCGTGCCCGCGCCGCCGCCGCTCTGCGCCGCCTCGGACACGCCCTGATCGCCAACGAGGCCGACGAGGCCCTGCTCGCGCGGGTCGCCGAGACCGCGGACCGGGTCGCGGCCGACCTCGAGGGCCAGCCGCCGCGCCAGCGCGACCTGCTCGAACTCAAGCGGCGCATGTTCGACATCGGCGTCCCCGACGGGGCCGCCGTCGTGCACTTCGACGAGTGCTTCGTTTCGGGTCCGTGGAACCCGATGGGGATCGCGATCGAGGTGCACCGCGAAGGCGACGAGGCCGTTGCCGAGGTGGAACTCGGGGCGGCCTTCGAGGGTGCGCCCGGACGCTCACACGGCGGCATCGTGGCCGCCATCTTCGACGACGTCCTCGGCTACCTGCTGACGTTGCGCCAGGAGCCCGGTTTCACCGGCGAGCTGACCGTGCGCTATCTCGCGCCGACCCCGATCGGCCAGCCGCTGCGCTTCCGCGCGCGCGTCGAGGCGGTCGAGGGTCGGAAGCTGCGGACCGTCGGCGAGGCGCGTGTGCTCGGCCCCGATGGGGAAGGCGAGGTGGTCGCGACCGCCCGCGCCACGTTCGTCGTCATCGACCTGAGCCGATTCCGCACCTGAGCGCAGGCATGGGATCCGTCGCGGCGTCCGCGCGAGGGGTCCCGACGCACGGTGACTTCCGGCCCTGCCTCGGGATCGGCCCGGTCGCGACGCTGGTCGCAGGCAGGAGAGAGGAAGTCCGATGCGACGGCTGCGACCCCGGGTCGACACGACCCTGCACTTCGTCGACGAGCAACACCGTGTCGGCTGCAACCGCGTCGGCCGGGACGTCAGCGTCGAACTGTGTCTGGCCTGTCCGGCACTGCAGTCGGTCGAGCGGGCAGGTGACGAGGTCCGTGTCATCCACTGCCGGCCGCCGGCGATGTCCGTCGGCCCGGATCCGTGGTCGGGGCTGATCCCGCGGTTCTGACCCGCCGGTTCGCCTTTCCCGCTGCGCGGTGACAGGCTGCCGGGCCCTGTCAGCGACGCGAGGAACGACCGGCGTGGGCTTCACGCGCGACGAACTGCGCAGCTTCCAGGACGCAATCGTGCCCGACCTCGTCGGAGAGACGTCGCCGCGGCTGGTGATCGTCGGGATCAACCCGGGGCTGTGGACCGCGGCGACCCGGACCCATTTCGCGCATCCGGGCAACCGCTTCTACCCGGCGCTGCACCTCGCCGGCATCACCGACCGGGTGCTCGACCGGGTCGAGGGCCTGACCGAGGAGGATCGGCGGCAGCTCACCGACCGCGGCATCGCCATCACCAACGTGGTGCCGCGTGCCACGGCCGCCGCGTCGGAACTGACGCGCGCCGAGATGCGTGAGGGTGGGCAACGCCTGCTCGAACGGCTGCAGGCGTGGCAACCGCGGGTCGTCGCCATTGCGGGCATCACCGCCTACCGGGCAGCGTTCGGGAAACCGAAAGCGGTCATGGGCAAGCAGCCCGAACCGCTGGCCGGCGCCGAGCTGTGGGTGGTGCCCAACCCGAGTGGCCTCAACGCGCACGAGACCGTCGACACCCTCGCCGAGTGGTACCGCCACGCCGCCGAGGCCGCCGGCATCCTGTGACGAGCAGAACGTCTATCTGCCGTCGATCGGGTGTCGGCGCAGGGGTGGGTCGGAGCTGGCGGTATGTCGGCCGCGTCGGACGGTGACGGTCCCGTCGGGGGTCATCGTCAGGCGCCAGCGTCCTTCGGTGACCGCCATGTGGTGCCGGCGGCACAACCCGACCAGGTTGTCGACCGTGGTCGGACCGTCCTTGTTGCGTGGAATGACGTGGTGCAGGTCGGTCCACCCGAACGGTGCCCGGCAGCCTGGGAACCGGCAGCCCTGGTCACGTGCCTGCACGGCACGGCGTACGCGGGCCGGGATCTGCGCCGTCGGCGCACTGACCCCGAGGACCTCGTGGCCGTCGACGAGTAGGCACTGCAGGTTCGCATCACACGACAACCGTGCCATCGCATCTCGGGTGAGCGCCGGTGGGGCGCCGGGCAGCCGCCACAACAGCCGGGCACGGCGGGCCCGCTCGGTGTCGCCGAGCAGGTCTGCGATGTCGGTCACGACCAGCATCGTCGGGCGTGCCCGCACCGTCGTGCCGTCGGCACGCTGTCCGGCCAGGAACGCCTCGGCCAGCCGCACCAGCCCATCGGCCAACTGCCGCGCCCGCGGCCGATCGAACCCGCCCTCGACCGGATCCTCGTCGGTGGGATCGGGCGTAGCGGGCTCGTCGGTATCGGGGCCGTCCACGCCGGAGGGGACGGGATCGCCCGGGTCCACGTCGCTGGGCTCGGAGGCGGTGGGGTCGGTGGGATCCAACGCGTCGGCGGTGACGTCACGGTCACCGGTCGGGGCCGCCGCGGCGGCCTGGAGCGCTTCGAGCAGCAGTGCGCCTTCTTCGGCAGGCAGGTCGAAGTTGCCCCGCACCCCACCCTCGAACGATTCGCGCACATGCAGATACCGGCGCTCCTGGCGGGCCACCGTCCGACGCCGCTGCAGATCCTCACGCATCCCGGACGCGGCCGTCGACACCCGGTCCACGACCTCGTCGGGCTGCAACCGCCGCAGCTCGTCGGTGTCGGCGAACCGGGCGTCGAGCTCGCCGCGTTGTGCAACGGTCAACGGGCGGGCCTCGGACACGATCGCCCGCACCTGCCCCCATCCCAGCATCCCGGCGTCGAACGCCTTGTGCACGTTGGGTAGGTGTCGCAGCACATCACGAACACCCGTCAGGAAGCGGCGATCATCGAATGTGGCGTTCGTCCTGAGGGAGAGGACGCTCTCCAGTGGCAGGCCGGCCTTGCGCTCGGCCAGCCCGGCCGACTCGATCCGGTCCACCAGCGCAACGGCTGTGGCCTGGCCGGCGTCGAGGGTGGCGAGTAGTTCGGCCAGCCCCGCAAGCTCACCACCCGAGGACACGGAGCGCTCATCCACGATCGCACGCAGCCGTGCGACCGCGGCCCGAACCTCGGCGACCGCTCCACGCAGATCCCCTGCCGGGACCGGGTCGGGAGTCTCGGGTGTCGGTACCTCGTCGTGCGGGTCTCCGGCGTCGTAGCCGCCGCGTTCGTCCGCGGCCAGGACCGGCCGGGCTGCCAGAACCGGCCGGGCCTCGAGGCGCACCAGGAGGTCGGCGAGCTGAAATTCGAGAGGGCTCGGCTGCGACGTGCAGGCGCGACTGCAGCCCGCCGCGAGGGCGGCGGGACGGGAAGCGGGGCACCTCGAACTCCATAGCCGACAAGCTACGGCCGGGGTGTGACACGACCCGGTGGGCCCACGAGCCGCTGTGGAGATCGAGCGGTTATCCGTGCTCGCCGGGCGGGTGGATCGGCAGGCCTGCCGCGCCGCCGAAGACGTCCACGTCCGGTCCGCCTTCGGGTGCCTGGGCCGGCAGGGCGTCGACCGCGTGCTGTAGGGGGTGCAGGAACGGCAGGGCGGTGGGATCGAGTTCCTCGGATGGCGCGAACTCGGCCAGACCACCCTCGTCGGAGAAGCGTGAAGCCGTGATGTGCGGGGCGTGGCGGCGTGCGCCGAACACCACCACCAGGGCGTCGGCGCCACCGACCTCGGCCTCGGCGAGGAACCCCCAGGCAGGGAGCGACTCGGGCGTGACCCGGTCGGCCGCGAACTCGGCGATCAGCGCGTGGCGCGCCTCGTCCTCGTCGGGGAAGTCGGGCAGGGCGACGAGCTGGGTCCGCTCGGGACCCGGCAGCACGACCGTCGGCTTGACCGGCCGTCCCTTGCCGACCACGTCGACGGCGGCTTCCTGACAGACGTAGCGGAGTTCCTCGAACTGCACGCGTCCCCCTGTGGCTCGTGGACCTAGACCGAGGTGGTCGCACCCTCGGACGCAGAGCTCACCGTACGCGCGTACTTGGCCAGCACGCCACGGGTGTAGCGCGGCGGCAGCGGCTCCCAGCCTTCGCGGCGGCGGGCCAACTCGGCCTCGTCGACGAGCAGGTCGATCGAGTGGTCGGCGAGGACGATGCGGATCCGGTCGCCCTCCTGCACGAACGCGATCGGGCCGCCGTCGGTCGCCTCGGGGGCGATGTGGCCGATCGAGAAACCGTGGGTCGCGCCGCTGAAGCGGCCGTCGGTGAGCAGGGCCACCGTGCCGCCGAGGCCGGCGCCCTTGACCGCCGAGGTCACGGCCAGCATCTCGCGCATGCCGGGGCCGCCCTTGGGCCCCTCGTAGCGGATGACGATGACGTCGCCGTCGTTGATCTGCCCGGTCAGCACGGCCTCCATCGCGCCGGACTCGCCGTCGAACACGCGGGCCGGCCCCTCGAACTCGTGCTGCGAGGGCGGGATACCGGCGATCTTGACGACCGCGCCGTCGGGCGCGAGGGAGCCGCGCAGGATGACCAGGCCGCCCTCGGGGTGGATCGGCCGGTCGAGCGGGTGGACGACCTCGCCGTCGGGTGCGGGGATGTCCATCGCCTCGAGTTCCTCACCGATGGAGCGGCCGGTGACGGTCAGGGCGTCGCCGTGCAGGTGGCCGGCGTCGAGCAGTTCCTTGAGCACGACCGGGATGCCACCGATGCGGTCGACGTCGTTCATGACGTAGCGGCCGCCGGGGGTGAGGTCGGCGATGTGGGGCACGCGCTTGGCGATGCGGTTGAAGTCGTCGAGTTCGAGGTCGACCTCCGCCTCGCGGGCGATCGCCATCAGGTGCAGGACCGCGTTGGTGGAGCCACCGACGGCCATCACCACGGCGATCGCGTTCTCGAGCGACTCGCGGGTGATGATCTGGCGGGCGGTGATGCCCTCCTGGAGCAGGTTGACGACGGCCTCGCCGGAGAGGCGGGCGAACTCGTCGCGCCGCGGGTCGGTCGCGTCGGCCGAGGAACTGCCCGGCAGGGCCAGTCCCATCGCCTCGATCGCCGACGCCATGGTGTTGGCGGTGAACATGCCGCCGCACGACCCCTCGGAGGGGCAGGCGGCCCGCTCGATGGCGTCGAGTTCGGCGTCGTCGATCTGGTCACGGCCGCGGGCGCCGACCGCCTCGAAGACGTTCTGGATCGTGATGTCGCGGCCGTTGTGGTGGCCGGGCAGGATCGATCCGCCGTACAGGAACACGCTGGCGACGTCGAGGCGGGCCGCTGCCATGACCATGCCGGGCAGCGACTTGTCGCAGCCGGCGAAGGTGACCATGCCGTCGAGACGCTCGGCGTGCATCACGGTCTCGACCGAGTCGGCGATGACCTCGCGCGAGACCAGCGACGCGCGCATGCCCTCGTGGCCCATCGAGATGCCGTCGGACACCGCGATCGTGACGAACTCGATCGGGTAACCACCGGCGTCGCGCACGCCCAGCTTGGCCTGCTTGGCCAGCCGGTCGAGCGGCATGTTGCAGGGCGTGACCTCGTTCCAGGAGGAGACGATGCCGACCTGCGACTTGCCCCAGTCCTCGTCGGTCATGCCGACGGCGCGCAGCATCGCGCGGGCGGGGGCGCGCTCGTAACCGTCGGTCACGTCGCGGCTGTGCGGTTTGTGGTCGGCCATGCCTGCTGCTCCTGCCTACGGATCGTCGCCGGCCATCTGACCACACGGGGCCAAGACGGCGAAAACGCACGGCTAGCGTGCCCGCCCACCGCCGATGAATGCGCGAAGGACGGCCACATGGCAGACCACGGGTTCGAATCCCTGCTCGAACGGGTCGAGGCGGGCGAGACCATCGATGTGTCCGGGTTGGCGCTGTTCGAGCGCGACCGGTTCGCCAGCGAACTCGTGGGGCTGCGCTGGGACTCGTTGTCGCTCGAGCGGGTCACCGCCCACCTCGAGGTCGACGACCGACACCACCAGCCCTACGGCATCGTCCACGGCGGGGTGTGGTGCTCGGTGGTCGAGACGGTCGGTTCGATCGGCGCCGCGATGCACGCGGCAGGTCGCAACGAGATCGCCGTCGGCGTCAGCAACTCGACCGACTTCCTGCGGCCGCACCGCGAAGGTCGGGTCGAGATCGAGGGCCGGCCGATCCACCTCGGCCGCAGCCAGCAGTTGTGGCAGGTCGTGATCACCCGCCCCGACGGCAAGACGATCGTGCGGGGCCAGCTGCGGGCCCAGACCCTGCCCGCCGGTGGAATGGATGCCACATGAAGCTGGATGCGATGATCCTGGGCACGCCGCTGGCCGAGGCCGGCGCGGCCGCCGCAACGGCCGAGGCCGCCGGCTACGACGGCTGGCTCACCGGCGAGACCGCTCACGAGCCGCTGCTGACCTGCGGTGCCGCGGGCGCCGCGACCCAGCGGATCCAGGTCGGTACCGCCATCGCCGTGGCCTTCCCGCGCTCGCCGATGCACGTCGCGCAGGCGGCCAACGACCTGCAGGTGTTGACCGGCGGCCGCTTCGTGCTCGGCCTGGGCTCGCAGGTCAAGGCGCACATCGAGAAGCGTTTCAGCGCCACCTGGTCGGCGCCCGCGGCGAGGATGCGCGACTACGTGCTGGCGTTGCAGGCGATCTGGCGGGCATGGGAGACCGGCGAGCGGTTGGTCTACCGCGGCGAGTTCTACCGCCACACCCTGATGACCCCGTTCTTCACCCCGCCGGCGCACGGTCACGGTGCGCCTCCGGTCTGGCTGGCGGCCGTCGGGCAGAAGATGACCGGGGTCGCCGGCGAGGTCGCGGACGGCCTGCTGTGTCACGGGTTCACCACCAATCGCTACCTGCGCGAGGTCACGCTCCCGGCACTGGTCGAGGGCGCGCGCCGCGGCGGCCGTGACCGCGACGACGTCGAGGTGTCGCTGCCCGTCTTCGCCGTCACCGGCCACGACGCCGCGCAGACGGCGCAGGCCGAGGCGTTCGTGCGGCAGCAGATCGCCTTCTACGGCTCCACGCCCGCCTACCGGCCCGTGCTCGACCTGCACGGCTGGGCCGGGCTGCACGAACGCCTGCACCAGCACTCGGTGCGCGGCGAATGGGATGCGATGCCCGGCCTGGTGGACGACGAGGTGCTGTCTGCCTTCGCGGTGACCGCGCCGCCGGAACGCCTCGGCGCCGCGATCCGCGACCGCTACGGCGACCTCGCCGACCGCGTCAGCCTCTACACCCCGTTCCAGCCGACCGCGGACGACGTCGCCGCGCTCCATCGGGACCTCGGGTGACACGACGGGCAGGTGCCCGTGGCGCCGTGCCGATCCTCGCCGCCGCGACGCTGTGGGGGAGCGTGGGGACGGCCCAGGAACTGGGTCCGCCGGAGGCCTGGCCACCGGCGGTTGCCGCGTTCCGCAGCATCGCCGGCGGCGCCCTGCTCGTGGCGGTCGTGATGACGCGACAGGGGTGGGGGTCACTGGCGGGCGGGGCGCGGGCAGCACCCGCACCGCTGCTGCTGGCCGGATCGGCGATCGCGGCGTTCCAGTGGGGCTACTTCACCGGCATCCGGCTGACGGGCGTGGCCGTCGGGACCCTGCTCGCGATCGGCAGCGCACCGGTCTGGGCCGGCGTGATAGAGACGGTCCGGCACGGTCGGCCGGGACGGCGCTGGATCGTCGCGACCGCCGTGACCGTCACGGGCACGGTCCTGTTGATCCTGGGCGGCAGCGACGACCCGGCCGGCGTCGACCCGGTCGGGGTCATGGCGTCGCTGTCCGCGGGAGCCGCGTACGCCCTCTACACCGCGGCGGCGAGTCGGCTGGTCGGTCGCGGCGTCACCGGGTCGCTCGCCATGGCTCTGACGTTCGCGATCAGCGGCCTGCTGCTCGTGCCCGCCCTGCTGCCACGGCCGGTCGACTGGGCGTGGACGACGGACGGCATGGTCATGGTCGCGTGGCTGGCGGTCGCCACGACCGCCGTCGCCTACACCCTGTTCGCTGCCGGCCTGCGGTCGGTCGACGCACCGACGGCCACGACGCTGACCCTGGCCGAACCGCTGACCGCGACGCTGCTCGCGGTCGCCGTCGTCGGCGAGCGGTTGCCGCCGGTCGCCGTCGCCGGGGCCGTCGCCGTCGGTGCCGGCCTCGTGCTGGCCGGCCGCAGTCCGCGCCCGACGCCACCGGTCCCGGCCGCCCCGGGGCAGGACGGACACGACCGCTAGGCTTGCCGGTCCGGGTGCCCGTGGGCGCCCGCCGGGCAGCACGAGCGTCAGTCAATGCGTCAGTCAACGGAGGTCGCGTGGTCACGGTCGGCATCGATCTGGGCGGCACGAACATCTATGCCGTCGTGCTCGACGGGAACGAACCCGTCGGTCGCGCCAAGTTGCGTACCCCTGCCACGGGAGAACGCACCGAGGTGCTCGACGTCATGGACGCGGCCGTCCGCGACGCACTCGACGACGCCGGTCGCTCGATCGACGACGTCGACGGGGTCGGCGTCGGCTCACCCGGCATCGTGATGGCCGGCACGGTCGGCGGTGCGTCGAACGTGCCCGGCTTCCTCGAGCGCTTCTCGCTGGCCGACCTGCTCAAGCAGAAGGTCGGGCGCGAGGTGCGCGTCACCAACGACGTGACCGCGGCAGCGATCGCCGAGCACCGCCTCGGCGCGGGCCGCGGCACCGCCGACGTCCTGGGTGTCCACGTCGGGACCGGTGTCGGCGGCGGGATCATCCTTGACGGCAAGCCGTTCGAGGGCGGCGCAGGCGGCGCGGGCGAGTTCGGCCACATCGTCGTGCAGCAGGGTGGCGCGGTCTGCCCGTGCGGACGACGCGGTTGCGTCGAGGCGTATGCGGGCCGTCGCGCCATGGAGTTGAGCGCGGAGCGGGCCCTGTCCGATGGCATTCCGACGATCCTGTTCGAGGTCATGCGCGAGAAGGACAAGCCGCGCGCCACCTCGGGCGTGTTCAAGGAGGCCTACGACCGGGGCGACCCGCTCGTCGCCGACCTGCTCGACGCCGCGATCGAGGCGCTCGGGGCCGGTATCGCCAGCGCCGTCAACCTCCTCGATGTCGACGTGGTCGTGCTCGGCGGCGGCCTCGCCGACAAGTTCGGCGAGTGGTTCCGCATGCGGGTCGACGCCGCCATGCGACCCCACCTGTTCCTGCAGCCGCCCCGCGTGCGGGTCGTCTCGGCCGAACTCGGTGACGAGGGCGGCGCGATCGGCGCGGCGCTGCTGGTCGCCGACGACTGAGGGGCGGGTCGGCCGTTCGGGCGCGTGCTCGGCTTGGAGCGGCGGTCCGCGCGGTGGCAGGCTCCGTCGTCGCACGTCCGTCGCGACGTGAGCCCTCGAGGAGCCTGCCGTGTCCCACCTGACGCATGCCGAAACGCTCGTCACCGCGCTCGAGAGCGTCGTGGCCACCGCCGCCACGTCGTTGGCGGGCCGGGCCGAGAAGGACGGTCGCATCTCGACCGCGCTGCTCGACGAGCACCAGACCGTCGCCTACGACCTCGCCTCGGTCGCCTCGGCCGTCGCCGCCGCCCGTCACCTGCTCGGCTACGGCGAGAAGGGTGACCACGAGGCCTCGCTGGCGCTGGCCTATGCCGCCGACGTCGCCGTCGACCTGCAGGGCCGCGTCGCCGGCCGGGCGTCGCAGTGGGGCCTCGACGGTGACGCGCTCGCCGACGTCGGCGAGGCGGGGGCGCGGCGGGCGCGGCCGCCCGCGACCCGCAGTTCCTCTCGGACCTCGCCGACAAGGTCCTGGCCACGGGCGAGGCCGGCCCACGGCACCTGTCCGAGGAACTCGAGATGGTGCGCCAGACCTTCCGGCGGTTCGCCGAGGACAAGGTGGTGCCGGTCGCCGAGGAAGTGCACCGCCACGACCAGGACATCCCTGAGAACGTGATCTCGGGCCTGGCCGAGCTCGGCTGCTTCGCGCTGTCGATCCCCGAGGAGTACGGCGGTTTCTCGGCGGGCGGCGAGGACGAACTGCTCAACATGGTGCTGGTCACCGAGGAGCTCTCGCGCGGGTCCCTCGGTGTGGCCGGCTCGCTGATCACGCGTCCCGAGATCATCGGCACCGCCATCCTCAAGGGCGGCACCGACCAGCAGAAGCAGACCTGGCTGCCGGCGATCGCCTCGGGCGAGAAGATGTGCGGCGTCGCCGTCACCGAGCCCGACTACGGCTCCGACGTCGCCGGCGTCAAG
>JBBDSX010000255.1:0-15315 GCA_040904725.1 Egicoccus sp. | reverse complement strand
CCGCCAGCGCTCGAAGGTCGCGCTCCACAGCAGGTAGTCGCCCGTGCGTTGCAGTTCCCCCTCGGCGTCGGTGAAGGCCCGGGCCCGCTCGACCGAGGGCAGGCCGTAGCGCGCCTCGAAGTCGTCGAGGAGCGCACGTGCCTCGGTGGCGGCCTGGTCGAGGGTGACGACACGCACGTGCCCACCCTGTTCGAGCCCGCCGGGCACTCCGCGGTCGGTCATGTCCCCTACCTCCGTGTCGGGGAGGCAGTATGACCGGGCCGGCGTGCCGAGCGTCGCACCCGTGACCGGACCTTCGGGAACGCGATCGCACGCCCGGGCGGACGGCCACCATCGCCGGACCCGCCCGGCCGACGGCAGCCGGGGCCACGCGTCGGTATCCACGTTTCGTGAGCGCCGACATCGACGACGACCCGACCGTCACCGGCATCCTGCCGGTGGTCGCCGAACTGCCCGCGGACGCCCCGCCCGAGGCGCATGCCGAGGCAGCCGGGCTCGTGTACGTCAGTGACGACGAGCCGGGTGTCCGGCGGGTGCGGCGCGGCCGTGGGTTCTCGTACGTGCGCGACGACGGCAGCATCGTCGAGGGCGAGGAGCGCGAACGCATGCAGGCCCTCGCGATCCCTCCGGCGTGGACCGACGTGTGGATCTCCGAGGACCCGGCCAGCCACGTGCAGGCCACCGGGACCGACGACGCGGGCCGCAAGCAGTACCGCTACCACCCGCGCTGGCGCGCCGTCCGTGACGCGACCAAGTTCCATCGCATGGGGGCCTTCGCCGACGCGCTGCCGATCATCCGCGAGGCGGTCGACCGCGACCTGCGGGCCCGGTCGATGTCCCGCGAGCGCGTCCTGGCGCTGGTGGTCGCACTGCTCGACGAGACGCTGATCCGCATCGGCAGCCGCGAGCCGGACGACGGTGGCGCGATCGGGCTGACCACCCTGGCCTGCGAGCACGTCGACGTCCACGGCACCCGCGTGCACTTCTCGTTCCCCGGCAAGAGCGGGCAGGAGCAGGACCTCGAACTGCGCCATCCACGGCTCGCACGCCAGTTGCTGCGCTGCGAGGAGATCCCCGGCCAGCGCCTGTTCGCCTGGCAGGACGACGACGAGACCTGGCACCAGGTCGACTCCGGCGAGGTCAACGCCTACCTGCGTGAGGTCGCCGACGACGACCTCACGGCGAAGGACTTCCGTACCTGGGGCGGCACGGTCGCCGCGGCGGAGACCCTGCGCGAACTCGGCCCGCCCGACGACCAGCGGGAGGCCGACACCAACATCCTGGCCGCGATCGACGCGGCCGCGGAGCGGCTGGGCAACACCCGGGCGGTGTGCCGCGCCAGCTACCTCGACCCACGCGTCCCGAAGGCCTACCGCTTCGACCACTTCGACGAGGTGTGGGACGACGAGGACGACGTGGTCGACGGGCTGGCGCCGGCCGAACGCGCGGTGCGACGTCTGGTCGAACTCGACCTGCCCCCATCGGCGGAACTCGCCGCCCTGATGCCCGAGCAGTAGGTTGACGGAAACGTCACCTTCGAGGCTCACCGATGTCCGCAGCACTCCCGAATGCCAGCTATTCGATCACGTTGCGCCTGCGCATGAACGCCGACGACCAGAGCGCGGTCGGTCGCACGACGACCGCCATCGGCGACGCGAACGGGGCGGTGACCGCGCTCGACTTCGTCGAGACCCAGCGCGACGTCGTGGTCATCGACGTGACGGTGAACGCCGGTGACGCGGCCCACGCCGAGCAGATCACGGCCGCCGTCGACGCGCTCGACGGCGTCGAGGTCCACCGCGTCAGCGACCGGACCTTCCTGCTGCACCTGCGCGGCAAGCTCGAGGTTCGCTCGCGGGTGCCCCTGGCCACCCGCGACGACCTGTCGATGGCCTACACCCCGGGCGTGGCGCGGGTGTGCCGGGCGATCGTCGACAAGCCCGACGACGCGCGGCGCCTGACGATCAAGGGCAACACGGTCGCGATCGTCACCGACGGCAGCGCCGTGCTCGGCCTCGGCGACATCGGCCCCGCGGCCGCCCTGCCCGTGATGGAGGGCAAGGCCGCGCTGTTCAAGCAGTTCGCCGACATCGACGCGTGGCCGGTCTGCCTCGACACCAAGGACCCCGACGAGATCGTGCGCACGGTCGAGGCGATCGCGCCGGTCTACGGCGGCATCAACCTCGAGGACATCTCCGCCCCCCGTTGCTTCGAGATCGAGGACCGACTGCGCGAGTCGCTCGACATCCCGGTGTTCCACGACGACCAGCACGGCACCGCGATCGTGGTGATGGCCGCCCTGATCAATGCCCTCCGCCTCGTCGACAAGCCCCTCGAGGACGTCACGGTCGCGCTGTCCGGCGCCGGCGCCGCAGGTATGGCGATCGCGCGGCTGCTGCTGCGCGAGGGCATCGGCCGGCTGCTGGTGTCCGACAAGGACGGCATCATCGGCGGGCCGCAGCACCCGTGCATCGACGAGAGCCACCAGTGGCTGCGGGAGCGTTCCAACCCCGACCACCTCGGCGGCGGCCTGCGCGACGCGATCGAGGGCGCCGACGTGATGATCGGGGTCAGCGCCCCGAACCTGATCGAACCGCAGGACATCACCCGGATGGCGAAGGACCCGGTCGTGTTCGCGCTCGCCAATCCCGACCCCGAGGTCGACACCTACGAGGCCCGCAAGTACGCGGCCGTCATGGCGACCGGGCGCAGCGACCAGCCCAACCAGATCAACAACGTCCTGGCCTTCCCCGGCATCTTCCGGGGCGCCCTCGACGCCCGGGCCCGCTACATCACCGAGGACATGAAGGCGGCCGCCGCCCGCGCGCTCGCAGCCGTGGTCGGCGAGGATGAACTCCACCCCTCGTACATCATCCCGAGCGTGTTCAACGACCGGGTCGTGCCCGCCGTCGCCGACGCCGTCCGTCGCCAGGCCCAACTCGACGCCGACCGTGATCCCAGCCTCACCGCAAAGAGCTGACCGGAGCCT
This sequence comes from Egicoccus sp., assembly GCA_040904725.1. Classification (GTDB taxonomy): domain Bacteria; phylum Actinomycetota; class Nitriliruptoria; order Nitriliruptorales; family Nitriliruptoraceae; genus Egicoccus. Next base: position 12,326 of record JBBDSX010000255.1, on the reverse strand, counting down.
GTCCGCATCGCGCGAGTAGCGTCCGACGCTCATGCGGACCCTTTCGGCTGGACATGCGCGGCGCATCGCCCTGACGGCGATGGGCTTTTCCCGTGAACGTCCGGCACCGGGCATCCGGCGCGACGCCCGCCACTATCGGCGGGTGGTCGACACCATCGACATCGTGCAACTCGACAGCGTCAACGTGCTCGCGCGTGCCCACGAGTTGCCGTTCTGGTCCCGGATCGGGCCGCACGACCGGGCTGCGCGCGACCGGTGGCTGTGGCGCTCGCGCGAGCAGTACGAGGGCTGGATCCACGTCGCGTCGCTGTCCTCGGTCGACGTGTGGCCGCTGCTGCACCACCGGCGCGCCGAGACCCCGGTGTGGCGACACATCCGCGAGGTCGAGGACGCCCATCCGGGCTACCTCGCCGCGGTCATGGCCGAGATCGAGACGCACGGTCCCCGCAGCATCCGCAACCTCGACGACCCGGGTGAGCGGACCGGCCCCTGGTGGGGCATGCCGAGGGGGCGCCTGGCGCTGGACTACCTGGCCGTTCGCGGCGACCTCGCGATCCACCACCGCACCGGCAACTTCGTGGCGGTCTACGACCTGGCCGAGCGGGTCATCCCGGCGGCGGTGCGCGAGGCCGAGGTCCCCCCGCTCGAGCAGGCGCGCGAGATGCTGATGATGCGAGCCGCCGCGGCCCACGGCATCGGGACGGCGGCCGACCTCGCCGACCACCACCGGCTGGTCACCCGCGACGTGCGTCCGGCGCTGGGCCGCCTGGTCGCGGACGGGCGGCTCGAGGAGGTCCGGGTCCGCGGCTGGGGCGACGAGCCCGCCTACCGCCACCCCGAGGCCGGCGCCGCCCGCTCGTACCCGGCTCGCACCCTGCTCTCGCCCTTCGACCCGCTCGTCTGGCGTCGCGAGCGGGCGCTGCGCCTGTTCGACTTCCACTACCGCATCGAGATCTACGTTCCCGAGCCGAAGCGCGTGCACGGTTACTACGTGCTGCCGTTCCTGCTCGGCGAGGACGTGGTCGCGCGTGTCGACCTCAAGGCGGACCGCCGGTCCGGCCGCCTGCTGGTGCGCAGCGCCTTCGCCGAGGACGGCGTCGACCGGGTGCACGTGGCCCGCGAGTTGGCCGCCGAGTTGGCCGACCTCGGCGCGTGGCTCGACGTGCCCGAGGTGGTCGTCGAGGACCGCGGAGATCTGGCGCCGTCGTTGGCCGCCGCGGTCGGTTAGTCCTTGCGTTTGGGAACCAGCTTGCCGGGCACGTTCTTCGCCCGGTTGACCTGGCGCAGCGCGTTGGCCTCGGGCAGCTCGTCGTGCCGCTTGAGCGTGTTGCGGTCGAGTTCACGGCCGACCCGCTCGAGTTCGGCCTCGCGCAGCGGCGGGAACGCCTGCAGCGGCGGGGCCTCGGGCGTCTTGAACACCACCCAGTGGGTGCCGTCGTTGTCGGTCCAGCGGCCGACCCAGCCGTCGACCGCGTTCGCCAACTGCCAGGCGCGCACGTGCGGGCGGACATGACGATCGGCCTGGCGTGCGGCCTTGATCACGACCGGCGCGAACTTCCAGCCGCGGCGGACCAGCGGGCCGAGATACGACATCAGGCCACCTCGTGGTCGGTGAGGACGACGCGCTTCTCGGTCACGGCACCGTCGATGATCGAGAACCCGCGCACGTCGGGATGGTCACGGTCCTGCAGGGTGACGATCAGGTAGGTCGCCTCGGGATAGGCGGCCAGCCGGATGTCGGTCGCCGACGGGTAGGCCTGCGTGTGGGTGTGCGAGTGGTAGATCGCCAGGCCCCAGCCCTCGTCCTCGATCTCGCGCATCGCCCGCAGCAGTTGCTTGGCGTCCATGACGTAGTAGGTCATCGATCGTTCGGCGTTGTCGATCGGGAAGTGGACCAGCGTCCCGTCGGGCCGTACGCCGAGCAGGCCACACACCTCGTAGGGGAAGTCGGACCAGGCGTGCTCGACCAGGGCATCCCAGGTGGTGCGGTCCAGGGCGAACGCGTCGGCGGTGGCGAGCTCGGCAGGCTCGGCGGCGGGGGTGCTCACGTCGACGACGACCTCCTCGCGGCGCGGCGTCACGTCGGACGCCGGGGGCGTCGGACGGTACCGGAGTAGGGCGCGGCCCGGCCCGTGGCCTAGCGTCGGCAGTCCCCGACGAAGAGGATGTGACGTGCCGCTCAAGCCGAAGGTCAAGGAGTTCGCGACCGGCAAGAACTTCGCCGCGTTGACCACGCTGTTCGATGACGGGCAGCCGCAGACCCAGGTCATGTGGGTCGACGCCGACGACGACCACATCCTGATCAACACCGAGGTCGAGCGCCAGAAGTTCAAGAACGTCGAGCGTGACCCGCGCGTGACGGTGCTGGTGTGGAACCTCGAGAACCCCTACGAGTACGTCGAGGTGCGTGGCAAGGTGGTCGAGGTGGTCCACGGCGACGAGGCCCGCGCCCACATCGACGCCTGCGCCCAGCGCTACACCGGCAAGGACTACAACCCCGACAACATCGGATCGCCGCGGGCGATCCTCAAGATCGCGCCGGAACGCGAACTCGTCCGTCCCTGACCGACCCTGCGAGGCCCCACGATGACCGACGTCGTGCCCGACACTTCCCGCCAGTCGGTGCTGGACCCCCGCCGCCAGGCGATCCTGGCGGCGCTGGCCGACACCTTCGCGCCGGCGGTGCGTCCGCCGAGGTCGCAGTCCCACGACCCGCACGGGTTCTGGGCGCGACGGGCCAGCGACCTCGACCTGGTGCCGGCTCTGGTCGCCCGGCTCGAGCGGATGCTCGGCGACGACGACCTCGCCGAACTCGGCAAGCTGCTCGACGTGCTGCGCGGCATCGGCTTCCCGCGGCTGCCGCAGGCCGCCCGCGAGGCGGTGCTCAAGGGCCTCTCGCTCGCATCGACCGAGGCCCGCGACGGCATCGACGGGCTGCGCGCACTGGTCTCGCAGCTGTTCTACGGCCACGTCGACGCGACGGGTCGCAATCCCAACTGGCCCCAGCTCGGCTACCCCGGTCCCCCGGCGGTCGACCCGCCGCCGCGTGAGCTCGCGACGTGGTCGCCACCGCTGGACGACGACGCCCCGCGGGTCGAGGCGGACGTGGTCGTGATCGGCTCGGGCGCGGGCGGGGGCGTCATCGCCGGCGAACTCGCCGCAGCGGGACTGTCCGTCGTCGTGCTGGAGGCGGGCGGCCACTTCGAGGCACCCGACTTCCCGGCCGACGAGGTGTCCGCGCTCGAGGCGCTGTACTGGCGCGGCGGGCTCAACCTCACCGCCGACGGCAACGTGGCGATCCTCGCCGGCGGGACGCTGGGCGGCGGCACCGCCATCAACTGGCTCAACTGCGTGCGGCCGCCCGCCGACGTCCGGCAACAGTGGGCCGGCGAATTCGGTCTCGACGGCCTCGACGGCACCGAGTTCGACGACCACCTCACGACGGTCCTCGAGCGCATCTCCGCCAACACCGACTGCACCCACCTCAACGACGTCAACGACAAGTTGGCGCGCGGCGCGGACGCCCTCGGCCACGCGTGGGAGCAGGCGGCCCGCAACACCGACCCGGCGACCTACGACCCGGCCACGGCCGGGCACATCGGCTTCGGCGACCGCACCGGCAGCAAACAGAGCACGACCCGGACCTACCTGCGTGACGCCGAGGCGAACGGGGCACGGATCCTGTGTCGTGCCCGGGTCGAGCGGATCCTGACCGAGCACGGCGCCGCGACCGGGGTCGAGACGAGCTACCGGCGACCCGACGGGCGGCTGGTGACGTTGACCGTGCACGCACCGCAGGTGGTCGTGGCCGCGGGTGCGCTCGAGACGCCGGCCGTGCTGCTGCGTTCGGGCATCGGCGGGCCTGCGGTCGGCCAACACCTGCGCCTGCACCCGGTCCCGATGGTGGTGGGCCTCTACGACGAAGAGATGCGCGCCTGGTGGGGACCGCCGCAGGGCGCGATCGTCACCGAGCACCGCGACGTGATCCCGGCGAGCACGGGGAGCGGGAACGAGGTCGGGTTCGGCTACCTGGTCGAGACCGCCCACCTGCACCCGTCGGTCTCGGGCGCGGTCGTGCCCTGGAACTCCGGACGCCAGCACAAGCTGATGATGGGCCGCTTCCCCGGCAACGCCCCGTTCCTGGCCGTGACCCGCGACCACGGCGGCGGCACGGTCACCCTCGACGACCAGGGCGAGGCGGTCGTGCACTACCCCCTGACGGACCCGATCGACCTCGCTGTCCGGCGGCACGCGATGCGCACGCTGATCGAGTTGCACGCGGCGGCCGGGGCGAGACTGATCTTCGACACCCACCGGTCGCTGGCGATGTGGCAACGCGGCCAGGACCTCGACGCCTTCATCGAACGGGCGCAGAAGGCCGGTGACGGTGCCGGCGGACGGGTCATGTTCAGCGCGCACCAGATGGGTTCGGCCCGGATGGGCACGGACCCGGCAACCAGCGTGGCCGACCCGACGGGCCAATTGCACGACACGCGCGGGGTCTGGATCGGCGACACCTCGGCGTTCCCGACCGCCGTGGGGTCGAACCCGATGCTGACCTGCATGGCGCTGGCCCGGCGGACCTCGCACGCGATCCGTTCGGTCGCCGCGGCGACGCCGACCGGGCCCGACGCCGCCGGGTGATCAGCCGCGCCGGACCGTGACACGGCCGGCGGTGTCGTCGGCCACGACGCCGATGACGGCCGCGGCGTGCCCGGCGGCGGCCAGTTCGTCCACGAGGTCGTCCGCCGCGGCCGTGGGCAGGGCGAGCAGCAGGCCGCCCGACGTCTGGGCGTCGGCGAACAGGACGAGGTCGTCCTCGCCGACCGACGCATCGACGTCGAGGTGGGGCCGGACGTGCGCCAGGTTGCGTTGGGTGCCGCCCGGGACCTCGCCGCGGGCGAGCAGGTCGTCGACCCCGGGCAGGCGCGGGACGGCGTCGGCGTCGATGGTCGCGGCGGCCCCGCTGGCGAGCAGGACCTCGCGCAGGTGGTTGAGCAGGCCGAACCCCGTCACGTCGGTACCGGCCATCGCGCCGCGCTCGATCGCGGCGCTCGCAGCCGGGCCGTTGGAACGCAACATCTCGGCCAGCGCCGCCTCGTAGACGGGTGCCAAATCGCCGCCGGGCCGGTGAGCGTCCGGATCGCGGCGCTTGACCGCCGTGGTGACCAGGCCCGTACCGAGCGGCTTGGTGAGCACCAGTGCGTCACCGGGCCGGGCGGCGTCGTTGACCAGCATCCGGTCGGGATCGACCTCGCCGATCACGGCCTGGCCGTACAACGGCTCGGCGCCGTCGATCGTGTGGCCGCCGGCGACCACCCAGCCGCCCTCGCGGGCGGCGTCCTGGCCGGCCTCGAGCACCTCGGCGAGCAGCGGCAACGGCAGTTGCTCGCGTGGCCAGGCCGCGAACGCCAGCGCGAACAGCGGCCGGCCACCCATGGCGAACACGTCGCTGCCGGCGTTGACCGCCGCGATCCGGCCCCACGTCGCCGCGTCGTCGACGATCGGGGTGAACACGTCGATCGTGGCGACCAGCGCCCGTCCGTCGGGGCGACGCCACACGAGCGCGTCGTCGCCGTTCGCGCGCCCGATCACGAGGTCGGGGGCCGTCGCAGGCGTGAGGCCCTGCATCACCTCGCCGAGTTCGGTCGGCGAGAGTTTGCAGGCGCACCCGGCGCCGTGCGAGTACGCGGTCAGGCGGATCAAGTCGGTCATATCGGCGAGCGTAGGCGCGTCGACGGACGCCGTAGCCTGCATGGCCATGACGCGTCTGCCCGCCCTCGGCGACTACCCCGACCTGCCCACGCTCGAGCGTGCGGTGGTGGACTGCCGCGCCTGCCCCCGGCTGGTCGCGTGGCGTGAACAGGTCGCGCGCGAGAAGCGGCGTGCCTTCGCCGACTGGGACTACTGGGGCCGGCCCGTGCCCGGGTTCGGCGACCCCGGGGGGCGCGTCCTGGTCGTCGGGCTGGCACCTGCCGCCCACGGCGCAAACCGGACGGGACGCATCTTCACCGGCGACCGCTCGGGCGACTGGCTGTTCGCCTCGCTGTACCGGACCGGGTTCGCCAACCAGCCGACGTCGGTCTCACGCGACGACGGCCTCGCCCTGAACGACGTCTGGATCACCGCCCCGGTGCGGTGCGCACCCCCGGCCAACAAGCCGACGCCGGACGAACGCGACCGCTGCGCGCCCTACCTCGACGCCGAGTTCGACCTGCTGCCCTGGCAGGTCGTGGTCGCGCTGGGCGGGTTCGGCTGGAACGTGGTGCTCGGCCACCGCGGCTGGGACGGCACGAAGCCGAAGTTCGGCCACGGCGCCGAGGCCACGCTGCCGGACGGCCGCGTCCTGCTCGGCAGCTACCACGTCAGCCAGCAGAACACCTTCACGGGCCGGCTCACCGAGGACATGCTCGACGCCGTGTTCGACCACGCGAAGCAGACCGTCACACGTGCGGATGCACGACATGACCGACTCCCGTCCCGACACCCGGACGAGAGGTGATCCCGTGGGATCGGCCCGCCACACGGCCCCGCTGACCGCCGGCTTCGCATGAGCCGAGAGTCGGCCGCACCGAGCTGTTCACCGAGAACTTCTTTCCCCCGTCGCGTTCGGGGTCCTGCTCTCCGATGCCGTCGCCTTCACGGACATCCTGGCCAACATCGGCCTCTCCACCGTCGGCAACCTCCTCGGCGGGATCGCGTTGATCACGATCACGCACACGGCACAGGTGGCGAAGCGGGGCAGCACGTGAGCGCCCGGAGTCCCGCTGCAACGTCTTGACAGCCGGACGGCAGCGGCGGAGTGTCGACGCCGGGGAAATCCAAACGGACGATCCCAGGAGAGAACACCATGCCGGGTTCCGACATGCCTCTACCCGCCAACCGTGACGCACCCGTCGGCACTGCCACGCTCGAAACCGACGCGATCCTCGAGGCCGATGGCGCCGCGGTCGAAGCCGCCGCTGAACGCATCTTCGGCGCCTATGTCGACAGCATGGTCGTGCTGCTCGTCGACCTCGCCGATCGAACGGGCATGTTCGACGTCCTGGCCTCCAGGCCGGGCACCAGCCAGGAGGTCGCCGACCGCGCCGGACTGCAAGAACGCTACGTGCGCGAGTGCCTCGGGGGACTCGTCACTTCCGGGATCGTGACCTACGACCCGACCCGACACCTCTACACGCTCCCGCCGGCCTACGCGTCATGCCTCACCGGGGCCGGCTCCGGCAACCTCGCTCCGCTCAGCCGCATCCCGACACTGCTCGCGCATCACGTCGAAGGCGTCGTGCACGCGTTCCACCACGGCGGCGGCGTCCCCTACGAGCGGTTCCGCCCCGCCTTCACCGAGGTCATGGACGGTCTTTCCCGGGGCGTCTTCGACACGCAGCTGGTCGCCGCCATGGTGCCGAAGGTGGAGGGCCTCACCGAGCGACTAGAGGAAGGGATCCGTGTCGCCGACATCGGCTGTGGCACCGGTCACAGCACGGTCGTGCTGGCGCAGGCCTTCCCCGCCTCCACCTTCGATGGGTTCGAACTCGCCGATGACGCGCTCGAGCGGGGCCGCACCGAAGCGCACGAACGCGGACTCGGCAACGTCCAGTTCCACGTCCAGGACGTCGCCGAACTCCCTTCCGACAGGCCCTTCGAGGCGGTGTTCGCCTTCGACGTCATCCACGACCAGGCCCAGCCGGCGCAGGTCCTGCGGGCGGTCCACGACGCCCTCACGCCCGACGGGGTGTTCGTGATGATGGACACCAACTGCGCAACGGCCCTCGAGGACAACGTCGGCAACCCGTTCGCACCGCTGCTGTACGGCGTCAGCACGCTCCACTGCATGACGGTGTCGCTGGCCCGCGACGGAGTCGGGCTCGGGACGTGCTGGGGCCGTGAACTCGCCACTGACATGCTGCACGACGCTGGGTTCGCTGACGTCACCACGCACGACGTCCCGGACGACCCCCTGGACCTGCTCTACGTCGCACGCCGCGGCTGACCGTCTCGGCGTCGGGCCCCTCGGCGAGGCAGAAGATCTTGCCGGCCGCCTCGTCGACCCAGTAGCGCAGATACGCGACCCCGTAGCGGTCGTGGCGCCGCTGGCTAGACGTTGCCGTCCCGCGCGCGGTCCTGCTGATCGAGCAGGGCCTGTGCGTCCCACAGTTCGAGGCCGGAGCCGCGCAGCAGGTCGATCGAGGTCGCACGCACCTGGCCGACGACACGGGCGAGCGACAGCATCCACCGGTCGGGGAACAGGGTCGCGGCGTGGGTGGTCGCGTGCACCGCCAACTCGCGCACCACGTCCGGCGACCCGTCGGCGGTCAGTTGCTCGCCCAGTGCGTGGACCCCGGCGGCGAGGTCCTCGACCGCGTCGGCCACGGCGGCCCGCGCACCGACGGGTGCATCGTCGGGGGGCGGCGAGGACAGCAGCGCGAGGCTGGCCCTGGCCAGCACCCGGGTGTTGCGCACGGCGAGGTCGAGCTGCCGGATCGCCTCGTCGTGGACGTGGAGTTGTTCGCGGATCGTCCGCCGACCCCACGTGAACACCGCGACGTCGTGGGCGTTGGCCAGGGCCTGCTCGAGACCACGGACGTCCGGGTCCAGTGCCCGGGCCCGCAGCAGCGCCTGCCCGGCGGCGTCGGGGTCGCCGGCGGCGAGCGCATCGGCGGTGTCGCGCAGGGCACGTGCCAGGCCCTCGAAGACGGGCTGGGCGACCCGCGCCACGCTCGGCACCGGCGGGGTGCGCAGCAGCACGTGCCCGACCAGGACGGCGATGGTCCCGCCGATCACCGCATGGAAGACACGGTGGGGCACCAGCGAGGTCGTCGGGGGCAGCAGTGTCGCCACCAACACGCCCGAGATGGCGGCCTGGTTCACCACGAGCAGGCTGCCGCCGAGCAGGGTCGCCGCCGCCGTGGCCAGCACGACCACGACCGCGATCTGCACGACGCCGGTGCCGATCGACAAGATCAGCAGGTCGCCGACCAGGATGCCGAGCGCGACGCCGGCGGCCAGTTCCACCGCCCGTCGCACCGGGGCCCCCGAGGTCGCGCCCAGCGTGACGATGGCGGCGACCGGCGCGAAGAACGGCAGCTCGTAGCCGAACAGTTCGGTGGCCAGCAGCCACGCCAGCCCGGCGGCGAGCGTGGTCCGTGCGATCGGCCGCGCAGCCGCCCGGAGTCGCTGCCTCGGGGCGGCCAGCGCCTCGCTCGCCACGCCCGTGCGGGACACCCTGACTCCTCGTCGCTCGCCGGCCGCGAGCGTATGCCCGCCCCACCGTGGACGTCCGACCGCCCCCACGGCTGCGGGACGGGCAGTTGCTGCCTAGTTTCGATCAGTGCCGGTTCTGCCATCCCCGCCGGCCAGGACACGAAGGATCGCCGTGGGCGCCACCAACCGCCGGGTCAGCATCCGCGACGTCTCGCCGTGCGTCGACGGTGGGCGCTATCCCGCCAAGACCTCCCGCGGCGAGACCGTCACGGTCGAGGCCGACGTCTTCGCGGACTCACACGACCTCATCCGGGCCTCCGTCTGCTGGCGCAGGGTCGGACAACGGCGCTGGAACGAGGCGCCGATGCAGCTGCTGGCCAACGACCGGTGGCGCGGCGAGTTCGTGCTCGACGAACTCGGCCGCCACGAGTTCCGGGTCACCGGCTGGATCGACCGCTTCGGGAGCTGGCAGCGCGACACGCGCAAGAAGCTCGACGCGGGCGTGGCCAGCGACGTCGACCTCGCCATCGGGGCCGACCTGCTCGCTGACGTCGCGGGACGCGCGTCGGGCGAGGACGCCGAACTGCTCGGCGCGATGCGGACCACCCTGCTCGACACCGACCGCGAGCGCGACGAGCGCAGCGACCTGGCGTTGGCACCCGCCGCCGGCGACCTGGTCGCCCGCAACGACGAGCGCCGCTTCGCGACCGAGTCCGACCGCTATCCCCTTCGCGTCGACCGCGAACGGGCGCGCTACTCGACCTGGTACGAGCTCTTCCCGCGCTCGACGGCCCCCGAGCCGGGCCGCCACGGCACGTTCGCCGACGTCGTCGACCGGTTGCCCTACGTCGCCCGCATGGGCTTCGACGTGCTCTACCTGCCACCGATCCACCCGATCGGCGCGGTACACCGCAAGGGCCGCAACAACGTGGTCGAGGCAGGCCCCGACGATCCCGGCTCGCCGTGGGCGATCGGCTCCGAGGAGGGCGGCCACGAGGCGATCCACCCCGAACTCGGCACGATGGCCGATTTCCAGCGCCTCGTGAAGGCCTGCGGCGAGCACGGACTCGAACTCGCGCTCGACATCGCCTTCCAGTGCGCCCCCGACCATCCCTGGGTCCGCGAGCACCCCGAGTGGTTCAAGAAGCGGCCGGACGGCTCGATCCAGTACGCCGAGAACCCGCCCAAGAAATACCAGGACATCTATCCCCTCGACTTCGAGACCGACGACGCCGAGGGCCTGTGGAACGCACTCAAGGGCGTGTTCGAGTTCTGGATCGGCAAGGGGGTCAAGATCTTCCGGGTCGACAACCCGCACACGAAGGCGTTCTCGTTCTGGGAGTGGTGCATCGCGCAACTGCTCGACGAGCACCCCGACCTGATCTTTCTGTCCGAGTCGTTCACCCGTCCGGCCGTCATGAAGGAACTGGCGCGGCTCGGGTTCACCCAGTCCTACACCTACTTCGCGTGGAAGAACGCCAAGTGGGAGATCGAGCAGTACTACGCCGAGCTGTTCCAGACCGACGTGCGTGACTACTTCCGGCCCAACTCGTGGCCGAACACGCCCGACATCCTCACCGAGTTCCTGCAGTACGGCGGGCGCGGCGCGTTCGTGCAGAAGCTGGTGCTGGCCGCCACGCTGACGGCCAACTACGGCATCTACGGGCCGCCGTTCGAGCTCATGGAGCACGAGGCACGGCCCGGGGCCGAGGAGTACCTCGACAACGAGAAGTACGAGATCCGGCACTGGGACCTCGACCAGCCCCACTCGCTGGCCGAGCTGATCCGACTGGTCAACCGGGTCCGCCGCGACAACCCGGCGCTGCAGCAGGACCGCGGGTTCGCGATGCACCACGTCGACAACGAGCAACTGTTCGCCTATTCCAAGCGCGACCCACAGTCGGGCAACACGGTGCTCGTCGTGGTCAACCTCGACCCGCATCACAAGCAGGCCGGCTCGACCTGGCTCGACCTCGAGTCCCTCGGTATCGACGGTGACGACGCCTCGTTCACGCTGCACGACCGCATCGGCGACGCCCGCTACGTCTGGCACGGGCGCGACAACTACATCGAGCTCGACCCGCACGTCACGCCGGCGCACGTCTTCGTACTGGAGTCTTGATGAGCAAGATCACTCCCGCTGCCCACCCTGCCGGGGAGGAACTCGACGACCAGTGGTACCGCGACGCGGTCATCTACTCGTGCCACGTGCGCTCGTTCGCCGACAGCGACGGCGACGGGTTCGGTGACTTCAAGGGGCTGACCGGGAAGCTCGACTATCTCCAGGACCTGGGGGTGACCGCACTCTGGCTGCTGCCGTTCTACCCGTCACCCTTGCGCGACGACGGCTACGACATCGCCGACTACACCTCGATCCACCCCGACTACGGCACGATGCGCCAGTTCAAGCGGTTCGTGAAGGAGGCACACGCCCGCGGGTTGAAGGTCATCACCGAGCTGGTGATCAACCACACCTCCGACCAGCACCCGTGGTTCCAGCGCGCCGTCAAGAGCCCCAAGGGCAGCCGGTGGCGCGACTGGTACGTGTGGGAGGACACCGCCGAGCGCTACCCCGACGTCCGCATCATCTTCCAGGACTTCGAGACCTCCAACTGGACCTGGCATCCCGAGGCCGGCCAGTACTACTGGCACCGCTTCTACAGCCACCAGCCAGACCTCAACTTCGACAACGACGAGGTCAAGGAGGCACTCAAGGAGGTACTCGACTTCTGGGCGGAGATCGGCGTCGACGGGTTCCGCCTCGACGCGATCCCCTACCTGTACGAGCGCGATGGCACCAACGGCGAGAACCTTCCCGAGGGCCACGTCTACCTCAAGGAACTGCGCGCCCACCTCGACGAGCACTGGCCCGGCCGGATGTTCCTGGCCGAGGCCAACCAGTGGCCCGAGGACGCCGCCGAGTACTTCGGCGACGGCGACGAGTGCCACATGAACTTCCACTTCCCGCTGATGCCGCGGCTGTACATGGGGGTCAGCCAGGAGGACCGGTTCCCGGTCCTCGACATCCTCGACCAGACGCCCGAGATCCCCGACAACAGCCAGTGGGCGCTGTTCCTGCGCAACCACGACGAACTCACGCTCGAGATGGTCACCGACGAAGAGCG
>JBBDSX010000254.1:0-2510 GCA_040904725.1 Egicoccus sp. | reverse complement strand
CACGGATCCAGACGGCGAGGCCTTCGCGCTGCTGTTCGTAGTTCGCCAGGAACCGTGGGTCGTCGACGTACATCTGCCCGAGGTTGATGTGCACGGCGTGCGGGCAGTCGTAGAACCACTCGTGGATCTGCAGGCGCGACCGCTCGGCGAGGTGCTCGCCGGGGGCGACGTCGCCGAAGACCTCGAACATCTCGTCCGGGTCGAGGTTGATACCCATTGTTCGTGCCTCCACCGTGCGTTCGAGGACGGTGACGAGACGTTCGAGCCTCCCGATGCGGTCCTGCAGGGCGTCGCGCTGGCGTGCCAGGTGCGACAACGGGTCCTCGTCGTCGTCGAGCAGCCCCGCGATGTCGTCCAGGGGCAGGTCGAGTTCGCGGTAGAACAGGATCCGCTGCAGGCGGTCGAGGTCGGTCGGTTCGTAGCCACGCCGCCCCGAGCCGGTCCGCCGGCTCGGGGCGAGCAGGCCGATGGCGTCGTAGTGGTGCAGCGTGCGGACCGTCACCCCGGCGAACCGGGCGACCTCGCCGATCGAGTAGCTCACCTCGTCGTCTTCCTCGTGTGCGGTATGCCACCCGCTCGGGCGACGTGGAGGACGCTACGACCTGACGTAACGTCAGGTTCAAGGGCCCGACCAGCCGACGTGCGTCGCGCGCTCGGTGCCGCTGCAGTTCCTCGACGTCTCCGGTCGCCGGTCGTCGGGACGGCCCGGCCACCGCAGGTGGGCGGGCCCGTCACCGTCCCGGCGGGCAAGCCACGTGGCGCGCGACCGGGACAGCGGCTCGTCGGATGTCGAAGCGACCCGTGTCGGAAGGCGATGCCCCGGATCGCAGTCCGAGTCCGGGATGCACAGCCGCGGCCGGCCCACGGTCCCTCCCGTCTCGATCCGTACCCACCCCCAACGCCCGTCCGGGATCTCGGCCGGCGCGACGAGCGGCACCTCGTCGGGCGGCCGGTGGGCGACGGCATCCGTGGCCAGGCCGTGGCCGGGTTCGCACGACGTGCCACGAGGTGGTTGTTCGTGGTCGTACTGGGCGTCGCGGTCCGGCGGCGTGCCGGCGCCACCCGTGACGCGGACGCCGACACGCGCCGGATCCTCGACGACCTCGAACGGGTAGGGCGTCAGTCCGCTCGGCGACGGTCCACCGGTCCACTCGCCCCAGCCGTTGTAGCGCGAGCCGTGGTAGGGCTCTTCGAACCATCCCGAGCTCTCGCAGAAGGCCACCAGGCGATCACCGACGTGGTGGTCGGTGGCGCCGACGACGACGACCTCGCCGGCCGCGGGTCGGGAGACGAACACCGGCGTGCCGTCGTCGAGGTAGCCGGCCGCCGCGCTGCCGACGTCCGGCAACGCCAGCAGTCCGTCGTCGCCCGGCCCCAACCGCGCGACCTCGGGGGAGCGCGGTGTCCACGCCGACCAGACGATGACTGCGCCCCAGGCCGCGACCACGAGCAGGGCGGACAGTGCGGCGACGCGGCCCACTCGGCGCCCACGCGGATGGTTCACCGGCTCCCCCTCGATGCTCGACCCTACGTCCCCTCGCGTGGTGTTCGCACGGCGCGCGGGGTTTGCACGGTTTACCCTCCTACTGGAGGAGCGGCCTCAGGAGCCGCGTTGACACTGCCAGCCCCGCAAACCGTCCCCTCATATCGGAAGGATCCTTCGTGGTCCGCCCAGTCGTCGATCGCCGCGAGAAGCTCACCAACGATGAGATCGCGCGCTACAGCCGTCACCTGATCATCCCGGACGTCGGGATCGAGGGCCAGGAACGACTCAAGGCGTCGAAGGTCCTGCTCGTCGGCACCGGTGGCCTCGGCGCACCGCTCGCGCTCTACCTCGCCGCGGCGGGCGTGGGCACGATCGGCGTGGTGGACAACGACGTGGTCGACGCCTCGAACCTGCAGCGCCAGGTCATCCACACCACCTCGCGCATCGGGATGCGCAAGACCGAGTCGGCCAAGCACGCCATCCTCGAGATCAACCCCAACGTCACGGTCAACACGCACGAGACCTACCTGACCAGCGACAACGCGCTCGAGATCATCGAGCCCTACGACCTCGTCATCGACGGCACCGACAACTTCCCGACCCGCTACCTGGTCAACGACGCCTGCGTGCTGCTCGGCAAGCCCAACGTGTACGGGTCGATCTTCCGGTTCGAGGGCCAGCTCAGCGTGTTCTGGGCCGAGGAAGGGCCCTGCTACCGCTGCATGTTCCCCGAGCCCCCGCCGCCGGGCATGGTCCCCAACTGCGCCGAGGGTGGTGTGCTGGGCGTGATCCCCGGCATCATCGGTTCGTCGCAGGCGATCGAGGGCATCAAGCTGCTGACCGGCATCGGGCAGCCGATGATCGGCCGCCTCGGCCTCTACGACGCGCTCGAGCAGTCGTGGATGTACGTCAAGGTGAACAAGGACCCCGACTGCCCGGTGTGTGGCCCCAACCCCACCGTCACGTCGTTGATCGACTACGAGGACTTCTGCGGCATGCCCGCCCACGACCGCGAGGTCGAGGT
>JBBDSX010000253.1:0-15395 GCA_040904725.1 Egicoccus sp. | reverse complement strand
TGGGCTTCGGGGAGAAGCTCGGTCTGGTGGGCTTCGGGGAGAAGCTCGGTCTGGTCGGCTCTGGGGGAGAATCCGGCCGGGTCCGCCGGCCGGTCGAAGACGAGATCGACGATCACCGGCCGATGGTCCGAGGCGCCGGCGTCGCCGACCCACGCCGCCACCGGCTCGAGATCACGCACCAGTATCCAGTCGATCCGCACGAATGCCGGCAATCTGCGGTCGGCCGGCCAGGTGAACCCCATTCCCTCGCCGACCTCGCGCTGGGGATCGCGGAACCCGGCGCGGGTCAGGCGGCGGTAGGCGACCGAACGCTCGTTGGAGTTGAGGTCGCCCGCGACCACGGTGGGCACGCCCGGATCGAGCGCGTCGAGGACGTTGCCGATCTCCGCACGCCGCACCTCGCCCTCGAGTTCGAGTCGCTCGACGACCGAGGTCCCACAGGTCGGGCAGGGCGAGATGAGATGGGCGGGTACCACCTGCAGCGGCCGGCCGTCGACGTCGAGGGTCACCACGAACGTCGTGCGCGACACCTCCGAGGCCTCGTCGACGAGGGAGACGTCGGTGATCGGATACCGCGACCACACCCCCACGCCGCCGACCCCTTCGCTCTGCTCGACGTGGTGGTGCGGCAGCACGTCGGCGAGCACGGAGGCGAGTTGCTCCTCGCGCGGCGGGAACACCTCCTGGAGCACGAGCACGTCGGGGTCGACCACGTCGACCAGGTCGAGCACGTGCTGTTCGCCCTGGGCGTGGACGAAGGTGTTGAAGCTGGCCACCCGCAGGTCGTGGTCGGCATCCACCGGCGAGGCGGTGAACGCGGTGCCATACGCCCACAGCAACAGCAGCGACGGCACCACGAGCCACGCCGCGGCGCGACCGTTGCGGGCGAACAGCGCGATCACCAGCAACAGCAGCGACGGTGCCAGCCACCAGAACGTGGCGAGGTTGACCACCGTCGTCCACGGCGTGTCGCCCACGACCAGCCACAGGCCGAACACCAGCACGGTGAAGACCGTGTAGGCGACGGCGATCGCGTGCAGGGCCCGGCCGCCGCCGGCCCGATCCGACGCGGCACGCATCAGGCAGGTGTCCTCAATCGAGTGCCTGACCGAGCCGGTGCACGATGACGCGGTTGGTCCCGCCGCGGCCGCCCGGGATGCCCGAGACGATCACGACGGTGTCGCCACGGACGCCGTAGCCCTGCGCGAGGCAGACCTCCTCGGCAGCCAGGATCAGGTCCTGGGAATGGTCCTTCATGGGCACCACCGTGCCGGTGGTCCCCCACATCAGCGCCAGCCGCCGGACGGTCGGCTCCTCGGTGGTCAGACCGATCACCGGCTGCACCGGACGGAACTTCGACACCAACTGCACGGACTTGCCGGAGACGGAGAACACCAGGATCGCGGTCGCGTCGACGTCGTCGGCGACCTGCTTGGCCGCCTTCGCCACGACCCGGCCGAGCACCTGGCCCGTCTCGGGGGGCGCCGAGTGCACCCGGCCCGGCGCGCCCTCGGCCACCTCGATGATGCGCGCCATCGTGCGGACCGCCTCGACCGGAAACCTGCCGGCCGCCGTCTCGCCCGAGAGCATGACCGCGTCGGTGCCGTCGAAGATGGCGTTGGCGACGTCCGACGCCTCGGCGCGGGTCGGTCGCGGGTTGCGGATCATCGAGTCGAGCATCTCGGTCGCGGTGATGACCGGCTTGCTGTAACGGTTGGCGAGGTCGATCATCTCCTTCTGGATCGCCGGCACCTTCTCGGGACCGACCTCGACGCCGAGGTCACCACGGGCGACCATGACGGCGTCGGTCTCGCGGATGATCTCCTCGAGGTTGTCGACGGCCTCGGGCCGCTCGAGCTTGGCGACGATCGGCTGGTCGCCGCCGAGCGAACGGACCAGGTCCCGGACCTCGCGCACGTCCTCGGGCCGACGGACGAACGACAGCGCGATCCAGTCGACGCCGATCTCGACCATCGTCTCGACGTCCTCGCGGTCCTTGTCGGTCAGCGACTTGGCCGACACCGCGACCCCCGGCAGGTTGACGCCCTTGCGCGACTTGGCCGGACCGCCGGCCACGACCCGGGCGTGGACCCGGTTGCCGTCGACCTTCGACACGACCAGGCGCAGCAGGCCGTCGTCCATCAGGATCAGGGCGCCCGGGTCGACGTCCTCGGCGAGCCCCTCGTAGACGACCGGCAGGACCGGGACCCCGTCACGTTCCTCGTAGCTGTCGAGCGTCTCGACGCCCGCGACCAGCACCACCTCGCCGCCGTCGACCAGTGGGACGCCGTCGTCGGGCACGATCCCGAGCCGGATCTTGGGGCCCTGCAGGTCGCCGAGGCTGCCGACGTTGCGCCCGACCTCGGCCGCGATGGCGTGGATCTGGTCGAGCCGACGCTGGTGATCCTCCTTCGTCCCGTGGGAGAAGTTGAGGCGCACGACGTCGACGCCGGCCGCGATGGCGGCACGTAGACGGTCCGGGTCGTCGAGCGCGGGACCCAGGGTTGCGACGATCTTGGCACGGCGCACGAAAGCCTCTACAGCAGCGGGGACGGGAGCGGGACGGGCATCGTAGAGGCACGGCTTCCGGCCGTCCGCGCGCTCCCGCACCGTCGGGCCAGGGCGGGCCTCACGCACCCTCCCCGGAGGCATCCCCGTCGTCGTCAGGATCGGCGTCCGGATCGGGCGACGGCGCCGCGGGCCGTTCCACGACGGGTCGCATGGCCGCAGCGATCGCCCGTTCGAGCACCGCCGCATCCCCGCGACCGCCGGGCGTGAACACGAACACGTCCTCGTCCAGCCCGACCGCCTCGGCCGCCTCGAGCTCCTCGTCGACGAACCGCGCCACCACGGGGCCGAGGACCAACTCCCACCGCAACGACCAGGCGAGGACCGTGTCGTCCTGGAAGCGGCTGCCGGCGAGCGCCGGCATCGGCGCGAGCAGCGCCAGGCCGGCCTCCTGGGCCGATTCGAGCAGGTCGCTCGGTTGCCACCCGACGTCGAGGATCAGCACCTCGGCCTCCGAGGCCACGGCCTCGGACAGCGCAGTCGCCGCGTCATCGGCCGACTGGGGGACCCACTCGAGCAGCGGCGTGTCGCCGACCGCAGCCCGGATCCCGTCGCGGAAGCGCTGCGCCCCGAGCCGGTCGGGCGCGACGACGAGCGCCACGGGCCCCTCACCGGCCGCGGCGGCGGCGGCCGCGCCGACCACCCGACCGAGCTCCTCGAACTCGACGTCGACCACGCGCACGTTGTCGGGCAGTTCGCTCGACGCGCCCGGGACCACGCAGAAGGTCCGCTCGGCGTGACGTCGTGCCAGCTGGTTGGCCTGCCGCATCACGTCGTCGCCGACCATGCACACCAGTTCCGTGCCACGGTCGACGAGCAGACGCGCGAGGTCACCGACGAACTCGGGACCGTCGGCATGGACCGAGCGCAGCTGCGTGATCTCGTCGGGAAGACCGTCCTGCAGCGGACGCATCGCCGTCTCGAGCTGCGCGAGCTGCGGGTCGCCCTCACCCGCCGCGGGCGGCAGCACGATCCCGGCCCGCAGTCCGGCCGGGCCCGTCGGCGTCGCCGACGGCTCGGGCGCCGGCACCTTGTCGGGTACCGGTTCGTCACCGGTACAGCCGAGCAGGCCCACGAGCAGGCCCACCACGACAACCAGGCTCAGCAGCCGCGACATGACCCTCCCGAGCAGTTGTCGACGGGCTGGCGGATCCGAATCGATCGCGCCGCGCGTCCGCGTAGGCTACCGGCGGGCCCGTCCCGGGCCGGCCGCGTCCCGCCCCGTATGGAAAGTCTCACCGTGTCCGCAGTCACCGTCCTCGACGATCCGGTCGCCGGTATCCAGCTCGCCTCGCTGCGCGACGCACGGACCACGCCGGAACACTTCCGCCACCACGCCCAACGGCTCGGCGCGATGCTGGCGCTGCGTGCCGTCGCCGACCTGCCCGGTGCCGAGTCCACGGTGCAGACGCCGCTCGGTCCCTCCCCGGCTGTCGGCCCCGGGCGCACCGTCGTCGCCGTCCCGGTGCTGCGGGCCGGATTGGGACTGCTGCCGGGCGTCCACGACGTCCTGCCCACCGCCCTGGTCGGCATGATCGGCCTCGAACGCGACGCCGAGACCCTGCAGGCGCGGCGCTACTACTTCAAGGTCCCGCCCCTCGATGGCGCCTGGGTGCTGGTCCTCGAACCCATGCTCGCGACCGGCGGGTCCGCCTCGGACGCCGTCAAGGCACTCGATGCCGAAGGCGCCGAGCAGGTCACCGTCCTGTCCGTGACCGCCACGCAACAGGGCGTCGACCGCATCCTCGACGAGAACCCCGGCGTCCGCATCGTCACCGCCGCCATCGACCCGCGTCTCGACGAGAACGGCTACATCAACCCCGGGCTCGGCGACTTCGGCGACCGCCTCTTCGGTACCCCGCACTGACCCCTCTGTGCCGGGTCCCCCTTCTCGCTCGCTTCGCTCGCTCGTTGCCCCCAGCACAAACCCGGCCGCGTTCACCCTCTGGCGCCATCCTCGAACAGGAAGCCTCTTGCATCCGGCCACGTCGCGTAGTTCGCCGCCTGGGTGGCGCGGCGCGGTGACCGGCATCCTCGTCGTCGTGCTCGCCACGGTCGGGCTCGCGGTGGCCGGCCTCGCACTGGCGGCCGCCGCCACGCTGCTCACCTAGCGCCGGGACGGTGTTCCTGCGCCCGGACGGCCGCGACCTGAGGATCATCGGGTTCTACCTCGGCAAGATCGCCATGGCCCTGGCGCTCATGATGGCGCTGCCCGCCATCCTGGCCGTCGTCCTGCGCGAATGGGACGCCGCGGTCGCACTCGTGAGCGGCGCCGGCATCGCCGCCGCGATCTGGCAGGCCGCCGAGTGGCGCCTGCACACCCGTGCGTCGCTGACCTGGGCGCACGGCACGGTGGTCGTCGCCCTCGCCTGGCTGCTCGGCTCCCTGCTCGCCGCCGTCCCGCTGTTCCTGTCCGGCCACTTCGGCGACTTCCTCGACGCCTGGTTCGAGGCGATGTCGGGCCTGACGACCTCGGGCCTGTCGGTCGTCAACGACCTCGACCACCTGTCGTACTCGATGAACTTCTACCGCCACCTGACGCACTTCGCGGGCGGGCAGGGCATCGTGATCGTGGCACTGGCGCTGTTCAGTGGCGGTGGCGCGAGCATCGGGACCCTGTACGTCGCCGAGGGTCGCGACGAACGCATCGTGCCCAGCGTGGTGCGCACGGCGCGGTTCATCTACCTGATCGCGACCGCCTACCTGGTGGCCGGCACCATCGCCCTGACCGCGAGCCTGTGGGCCGCCGGCATCGGCGGCTGGCGCGGCCTGTGGCACGCGATCAACCTGTTCTTCGCCGCCTTCGACACCGGCGGCTTCTCCCCGGCGTCGAGTTCGATCGGCTACTACCACTCGGCCGGCGTCGAAGCCGTCCTTGCCGTGCTGATGGTGGCCGGCACCATGTCGTTCGCGCTGCACTACGCACTGTGGAGCGGACGACGCGGGGAGCTGCTGCGCAACATCGAGGTGCGCACGCTGGCACTGACCCTGGCCGGCTTCTCGCTCCTGGCCCTCTACGGCCTCGTCCGATCCGGGACCTTCGAGACCACCGGTGGGCTGCTGCGCAAGGGCCTGTTCACGCTGCTCAGCGCCCACTCGGGCACCGGGTTCGCGGTCAACAACGGCACGCTCTTCGTCACCGACTGGGGCGTGCTCGCGCCGGCGGCCGTGGTCGCGGTCATGGCGCTTGGCGGCATGGCCGGTTCGACCGCCGGCGGCATCAAGGCCCTGCGCATCGGCCTGACCACCAAGGGCCTCCTGCGCGAGGTCCGCCGCCTGCTGCAGCCGGAGTCCGCCGTGACCGTCGCGACCTACCACTCCGGCAAACGCCGCATCATCACCCCGCCGGTGCTGATCGCGGCCACCACGATCCTGCTGCTGTACATCCTGACCTACCTGGCCGGCGCCCTCGTCGGCCTGCTCTACGGGACCTGGGACGTGACCGAGGCGATCTTCGAGTCGGTGTCCGCAGCCGCCAACGTCGGGCTGTCGGTCGGCATCACCAGCCCGACCATGCCCCGCGGGCTGCAGTTCACCTACATCGTGCAGATGTGGCTCGGGCGCCTCGAGTTCATGGCGGCGTTCGCCATGGTCGGCTACGGCGTGTCGCTGCTCGGGAGCCGTCGCTGATGGCCCGCCCGACCCGGCCCACCGCTTCCCTGCTGATCGCGCCGATCGTCTTCGTCGTGGCCCTGGTCGTCGGACTGCAGGCCATGCTCGCGCTCGACGAACGACCCGCCGACCCCGACCTCCAGGTCGCCCCCGACGCCCTGCCGCCGCTCAGCAGCGAGGTGGTCCGGTGCGAGCGGGAACGGCCGGACACCGAACCCGCCCAACGCGAGGCCGAACGCCTCGTCACGGGCGCCCGGGTGTCCTCGGCCACGGTGGTCGCCTGCCCGCAGGTCTTCGACAGCCGCCGGATCACCTTCGTCGGCGAGGTCGTCGGGGACGTGCTCCACCGCGACGACGGCGCCTGGGTGCAGGTCAACGACGACGCCTACGCCCTCGACGTCGGGCCGCTGCCCGCCCACGACGACCTGCAGGGTACCAACAGCGGGCTGCAGGTCTGGCTGCCCGACGACCTGCTCGACGGCATCCAGCCCGGCCGGCCGGGTCGCCGCGGCGACGTCGTCGAGGTCGACGGGGTGCTCGTGCGCGCCGACCCCCAGGACGCCGGGGGCATGACGCTGCGGGCGGACCGGCTCCGGGTGCGTGCCGAGGCCGTGGACGTCGAGGTGCCCGTCGACCCCGCGCAGGTCGTCCTCGCCGCCATCGCCTGTGCGGTGGCGGTCGGGATCTGGGTCATCCACCGCCGCGAGGACGCCTGACGTTCTGGAACCCCGGCCCTCGAGACGATCTTTCTCAGCCCGTGAGCAGCGAGAGTCGCAACGTCCGCCGGGGGTTGTCGGCGTTGGTGTCGACCACGACCACGCTCTGCCAGGTGCCGAGTGCGAGGCGGCCGTCGTCCACGGGCACCGTCAGGCTCGGGCTGATGAAGGCCGGTAGGACGTGGTCGGCCCCGTGTCCCGGCGAGCCGTGGGCATGCCGCCATCGGCCGTCCCGTGGGAGGACCTCGTCGAGGTGTCCCGCGAGGTCGTCGTCCGAGCCCGCACCGGTCTCGAGCAGGGCGAGTCCGGCGGTCGCATGCGGCAGGAACACGTGCAGCAGGCCGTCCCCACCGATCTCGCCCGCGAAGGCGGCGCAGTGGTCGGTCACGTCGGTGACCCGACGGTCAGCGGTGGTCAGGGGGATCTCGCGCACGTGCATCGGCGTCACTCCGCCAGACGGTGGTAGGCCGAGCCGTAGTACAGCAGCGGTGCGGTCGCGGGGCCGGTGCCGAGCCCGACCACCCGGCCGATCACGATGTCGTGGTCGCCGGCGGTGTGGATCGTCTCGACCCGGCAGTCGACCCAGCCGACGGCGCCCTCGATGACCGGTGCGCCCGTGACCTCGGCGCGGTGGGCCACCTCGGCGAACTGGGCACCGTCGTCGGCCCGCGCAGGGTCGGCGAACCAGTTCGACAACGCCTCCTGATCTCCGGCGAGGAAACTGAGCGCGAACGACGACGAGCGGCGGACGACGCCGGCCATCGCGGCCGACCGCTCGACGCAGACCAGCACCAGCGGCGGGTCGAGCGACACCGACGAGATCGCGTTGGCGGTCATGCCGTGGGTCCGGCCGTCGACGGCGACGGTCATCACGCCGACCCCGGTCGCGAACCGTCCCAGCGTGGCCCGGAAGGCGTCCGGATCGACCGCCTCGGAGGCGTCGGGACCGTCGAGGCCCGCGAACAGGTCGGTCTCGGGGACCGAGGTCGGCGCCGGCCCCTGCTCGAGCACGAACTGCTCGACGGCGAAGGCGTCGAGCATCAGGCGGTCGGGCAGATTCAGGAAGAAGCTGTCCTCGCCGATCTGGCTGCGGTGCGCCGCCATGGCCGCCCGCTTGGCGGCGAAGACGTCGCGAACGTCGATCTCGGCCGTGATCCGGGCGTCGTCGACGCCGAAGAGGATCTCGTCGGCGGGCACCTCGTCCCCGCCGAACGGTGAGGCGAGTCCGGCCTCGGTCAGCGCACCGTGCATCGCCTCGATACGCGACCGGCTCAGCGCGTGGACGTAGCGCTTGGCGACCTGCCACGGTTCGCCGGGCACGTCGGCCGCCGGGTCCGCCGCCAACTCGACCGCGCGGACCGTCACCCGGTGGGCCTTGACGTGATCGGGGTGGCCGTAGGTGCCCTGCTCGTCGTCGGAGACCACGACCTGCGGACGGATCCGGCGGACCAGCGTCGCCAGGCGCGTGGCGGCCTGCTCGACCGGTGCGCCGTGGAAGCTGTCGGGATGGTCGTTGGCGGCGGTACCCGCCATGCCGCTGTCGCGGTAGCCGAGCCAGTGGTGCTCCGCGACCCCGAGCGCCGTGAGGGCGTCGGCCAGTTCCCGGCGACGGTGGGTGACCAGGTCCTCGTCCCCGAGGTCGATGCCGGCGAGGTTCTCGCCCTCCTCCCCGCCGGTGCACGTCACCACGACGGCGCGGCGTCCTGCAGCGGCGGTGGCCGCGAGCAGGCCACCGCAGGCGATCGACTCGTCGTCTGGATGCGGGTGGACACACAGCAGCGTCGGCACGTCCGGCATTCGGGGTAGCGCTCCTCGTCGAGGTCGCCCGGGGGCGGCGGGGCATGGTGGAGGCGGCGCGGCATGGTGCCACAGGTTGGCCGGAGCCCTGCCCGGCTAGGTTGACGGGCCGTCGGACGACTTCGAGGATCCATGGACTCCAGCCAGCCGGGCGCGGCCACGGCCGTCGACGAGCCCGAGGTGCGGTTCGTCGACCGCCCGGACGAGGTCGCGGCAGCACTGCAGACGGTCGCGGCCGAGGTCGTCGGCGTCGACGTCGAGCGGGCCGACGCCGACCGCTACTTCCGCCGTGCCGCCCTGGTGCAGGTCGGCGTGGCCGGCCACTGCCTGCTGCTCGACGGCGTGACGCTGGACACGATGCCCGAACTCGACGCCTTCCTCGACGACGGGTGCGTCGCGGTCCTGCACGCGATCGAGAACGACCTCGAGCCGCTCGCGGCGAAGGGCGTGGTGGCCGACCGGGTCGCAGACACTGCCGTCGCCGCGGCACTGCTGGGCCTGCCGACCGGGCTGGGCGGACTCCTCGAAGCCGTCCTGGACGTCCGGCTGACGGCGGACAAGGAGTCCTACCAGCGGGCGGACTGGGCCGAGCGCCCGCTGTCGGCCGGCATGTCGGCGTACGCGGCCGGCGACGTCGTGCACCTGCCCGCGTTGTGGCAGGAACTGGCCGACCGTCTCGACGCCGCCGGTCGTCGCCACTGGTACGACCAGGAACTCGAGGCGACCATCCAGCGGGCCCTCGAGCCGTCACGCGACTGGACCAAGGTCAAGGGCAGCGGGCGGCTGTCGCCCGAACAACGTGCCGTGCTCCGCGCCGTCTGGGAGGAACGCGAACGGCTCGCACGGGAGCACGACATCGCGCCCAACCGCCTGCTGCACGACGAGGTGCTGCGCTCGATCGCGTTGGAACCGCCACGCACCGTGCCCCAACTGGTGCGCCGCAGCCAGCGGCGGCGCAACCTGCTGCGCCGCTACGCGCAGGAGTTGTACGACGCGGTCGAACGGGGTGGCGAGGCGCCACCCGAGGACCGCGAGACATCGGGCCACCGGTGGACCGACGCCGACCGCAACGTCTTCGACGAGTTGCGCCGTTCACGGGCCGAGGTGGCCGAAGATCTGGGCATCGACGCCGGTGTGCTGTGCCCGTCGAAGCCGTTGTGGCGGGCCGTGGCGGGCGAACCCGACGACGCCGAGCAGTTGTGCGAGATGGTCGAACTGCGGCCGTGGCAGGCCGAGGTGCTGGCCGAACCGCTGTGGACGGCGTACGTGCAGGCGCGGGCCGAAGCCGCCGACGCCGACTGACCGACTACGCGTCGCTGTCCTGCAACCGTCGTGCGAGCACCGAGGGCATGGCGAACTCGACGTCCTCGTCGACCACCGTCACGGTGCGGACCTTCTGCAGGCCCTGGGCCCGGAACCATTCGATGACGCCCTCGACGAGCACCTCGGGCGCGGATGCCCCTGACGTCAGCCCGACGGTGCCGGCCTCGGCGACCCAGGCCGGGTCGATGTCGTCGGCCGAGTCGATCAGGTGGGCCGGGGTGCCACGGTCGCGCGAGACCTCGACCAGACGCTTGCTGTTGGACGAGGTCTGCGACCCGACGACCAGGATCACATCACAGGAGGACGCGAGGTCCTTCACGGCATCCTGACGGTTCTGGGTCGCGTAGCAGATGTCGTCGTTCTTGGGCTGGTGCAGCAGCGGGAAGCGCTGGCGCAGCCGGTCGACGACGGCGCTGGTCTCGTCCATCGACAAGGTGGTCTGGGTGATGTAGGCCACGTTGGCGTCCCCGCCGTAGTCGAGCGCGTCGACGTCCTCCGGGGTCTCGACCAGCCGGATCGAACGTGGCGCCTGGCCCATCGTGCCGACGACCTCCTGGTGGCCCTCGTGCCCGATCATGACGATGTCCATGTCGTCGCGGGCGTAGCGGCGGGCCTCGTGGTGGACCTTGGTCACCAACGGGCAGGTCGCGTCGATGAGGGTGTGCCCGAGCCGCTTGCTGTTCGCGAAGGCCTCGGGGGGCGAGCCATGCGCGGAGAAGACGATCACGGCGCCCTCGGGGACCTCGGTCTCGTCCTCGACGAAGACCGCGCCCTCGCGGCGCAGGGACTCGACCACGTGCGTGTTGTGGACGATCTCGTGTCGCACGTAGACGGGTGCGCCGTAGGCCTCGAGCGCCTTCTCGACGATCAGGACGGCGCGGTCGACGCCGGCGCAGAAACCGCGCGGGGCCGCGAGCAGGAGCGTGGTGGGAGGCATGGCGTCGAGGGTATCGACGTCGTCTGCGCCCGTCGCCGGCCCTGTCCTGCGTCCCGCATCTGCCGGCACGGTTGGCATACTGTCCCGTCGGAACGAGTCCCGCCCACCCCGCGCTCACGGCGAAGAGAGCCCTGTCGTGCACATCATCATCGGCGGCTGCGGTCGTCTCGGGGCCGAGATCGCCGACCGGCTCTCCGAGGACGCCGACACCGACGTCGTGGTCTGCGACATCGACCCGCTGGCGTTCGACCGGCTCGGTTCGGCGTTCAACGGCGAGACCGTGGTGGGCGACTGCACCGACCGCGACGTGCTCGAGCAGGCCGGTGTCCACCGTGCCGACGGCCTGATCGCGGTGACCCGCTTCGACAACGCCAACCTGATGGCGGTCGAGATCGCGACGCACCTGTACGAGGTGCCGCGCACGATCGCCCGGCTGTTCAACCCCGAGCGCGAGGACGTCTACCGCAAGCTCGGCGTCCGCTACGTGTCCGGCACCGGCCTGATCGCCAAGCTGTTCCTCAACGAGTTCCGCGAGGAGAGCTACCCGCTGCACATCGCGTTCACCGACACCGACGTCTCGATCGTGGACCTCGAGATCGACACGCAGGGTCACGGCACCACGGTCGAGGAGTTCGAACTGGACGGGCAGCTGCGGATCGCGGCCGTGCGGCGTGGCACACGCGTCTTCATTCCCGACCGGAGCGACCGACTGGAGCGCGACGACGTGGTCACCGTGGCGATGAAGCCGGCGGCACACCGGCGCATCCAGGAACTGGTCCGCGATCCGTTCGACCGCGAGCGCATCCACCTCGCCCAGGAGTAGCTCGTGTACGTCGTGATCGCCGGCGGCGGCAAGATCGGCCGCTACATCGCCAAGGACATGGTCGAGAAGGGCCACGAGGTGACCGTCCTCGAACGGATCGGTTCACGCTGCGAGCAACTCGTTGCCGACACCGACGTACTGGTCATCGAGGGCGACGCCTGCGACGTGCGCTACCTCGAGCAGGCGCACACCGACCGGGCCGACGTGTTCGTCGCCACGACCCACGAGGACGACGACAACCTCGTCGCCAGCCAGCTGGCCAAGATCGAGTTCGGTGTCAAGCGCGCCATCGCACGGGTCAACACGCCCAAGAACGTCGAGATCTTCGAGCGGCTCGGCATCGAGCCCGTGTCGTCGACCCGGCTGATCTCCGAGCTGCTGGAGAACGAGTTCTCGATCGGCGAACTGATCCACCTGACCAGCCTCAAGGGTGGGCGCGTGAGCCTGGTCGAGCTGCGCATCCCCGACGGCCCCGACGGCCCGAAACCGCGTGCGATCGAGGACCTCGACCTGCCGCACGAAGCCGTGCTGGTCGCGATCTTCCGGGGCGAGGACACGGTGATCCCGCGTGGCGGTGCGCAGGTGCTGCCCGGCGACGAGGTGGTCGTACTGACCAGCCCCGAGTTCGAGGAACGGCTCACCCGGATCCTGCTCGGTGGCCACCCGTGAGGTCACGGGCGACGCCTCAGACGGCCGGACGTGCGGCGGGCCGCGGCATCGGCCTGATGATCGTGATCGGCCTCACCGCCTTCGCGACGGCGTTGATCATCGCCGCGCTGCTCCTCGCGCTGGTGGGTTGAGGTGCTGCTGCGTCCCGGCGCCGACGACCTGCGGCTCATCGGCTTCTACCTCGGCAAGGTGCTGCTCGGCCTGTCGCTGCTCATGCTCGTCCCGGCCGTGCTCGCGTTCTTCCTCGCCGAGTGGAACACCCTGACGGCGTTGGTGATCGGGGCATCGTCGACTGCCCTGGCCGGGTCGATCGCCGAGGCCCGCCTCGCCACGAGGGCCCAGCTGACCTGGGCGCACGGCATGGTCACCGTCGCGCTGGCCTGGCTCGTCGGGGCCGTCTTCGCATCCGTCCCGCTGTACCTGTCCGGCAACTACGTCGACCTGTTCTCGGCGGTGTTCGAGGCGATGTCGGGGCTGACGACCACCGGTCTGTCGGTGATCAACGACCTCGACCACATCGACTACTCGATGGACCTGTACCGCCACCTGACCCATTTCGCGGGGGGTCAGGGCATCATCATCGTCGTGTTGTCGCTGTTCGCGGCCGGCGGTGGACGCATCGGCACGCTCTACCTCGCCGAAGCCCGGGACGAGCGGATCCTGCCCAACTTCATCCGCACCTCGCGCTTCATCTACCGGGTCGCTGCGACCTATCTGGTCGTCGGCACGACCGCGCTGACGGTGACGCTGATGACGGCGGGGTTCGGCCCGCTGCGCGCGCTCTACCACGGCGTGAACCTGTTCCTCGCCGCCTTCGACACCGGTGGATTCTCGCCGATGCAGGCCTCGGTGACGTACTACCACTCGGCCGCGGTCGAGGGCGTGCTGCTCATCCTGATGCTCGCGGGCGCGATCTCCTTCGGGCTGCACTTCCAGATGTGGTACGGCGACCCCCGCCAGGTGCTGCGCCACATCGAGACCCGCACGCTGGCGATCTCATCGAGTCTGCTGTTCGCGGTGGTCTGCTTCGGCCTGATCCGCTCCGGCACCTACGACTCGTTGACCCCACTGTTTCGCAAGGGGTTCTTCACGCTGGTTTCGGCGATCTCGAGCGCCGGCTTCCAGGTCAACATCGGTCAGACCTACCTGTCCGACTGGGGGGTCATGGCACCGGCGGCGATCGTGACCACGATGGCGATCGGTGGCATGGCGTCGTCGACGGCCGGCGGGATCAAGGCGATCCGGGTCGGGGTGACCGCGAAGACACTGATCCACGACGTCCGCAAGCTGCTCAACCCCGAATCTGCCGTCGTCGTGACCACCTACAACGCGGGGCGCCGCACGATCCTGCGCGACGACATGGCGCGGGCCGCGACGACCGTGCTCCTGCTGTTCATCGTGACCTATCTGCTCGGCGCCATGGTCGGCCTGACCTACGGCGACTACGACATCACCCAGACCCTGTTCGAGTCCGTCTCGGCGGCGGCCAACATGGGACTGTCCATCGGGGTCACGGCGCCCGACATGCCGCGAGGGCTGATGGCGGTCTACTTCGTCCAGATGTGGCTCGGCCGCCTCGAGTTCGTGGCCGTGTTCGCCCTCGTCGGCTACCTCGTGTCACTCGCGCGCGGACGGGCGTCGGCATGAACCGTCCGACCCGTGCACCGCAACGGCGCCGCCCGACCCGGTGGCTCCTGGCTATCGCGGTCGTGGGGCTCGGCCTGGTCCTGGTCGGCACCGAGGCGCTCCTGCGGGCCAAGCCGGTCGTCGAGACCCGCCCGATGATCGTCGCGGACCTGCCCCCCATCGTCGGCAATCCCACACCGACGTTCTGCCGGCGCGGTGCCGACCCGGCCGCCGTCGAGGCCCTGTCGGGATCGTTGATCGGCGGCGGTCGGATCACGTCGCCGCAGGTCTACGCCTGCCCCGAGGCGTACGACGGGCTGCGGGTCACGTTCGTCGGTGAGGTCGTCGGCGAAGTGCTGGAGCGCGATGGCGGCGCGTGGGTGCAGGTCAACGACGACGACTACGCGCTCGAGGTCGGCCCCGTCGGCGCGCACCGCGAGTTGCGCGGCTTCAACAGCGGTCTGTCGGTCTGGTTGCCCGACGGCCTGCACGAACAGATCGAGGGGCTCGGTCGGCCCGGTCGCCGCGGCGACGTCGTCCTGCTCGAAGGGGTACTCGATCGCACCGACCCGGCCGACGGCGGCGGGATCACGCTGCGCGCCGACCGGCTCGAGGTCGTGGCACCGACGACGCGGATGCCCGAACCGCTCCACCGTGCGCAGGCGGTCGTGGCGGCCGTGCTGGCGCTGGCTGCCGTCACGGCCTTCGCCTGGTCGCGTCGCGTGCGCCGCCGTTAGCCAGCGCTTGGTCGCCTCGTACTCGGGGCGCTAGCGCTTGTCCGTCAGCCCGGCCTCCTGCGAGGACGGGCACAGCGGCTCGACCACGCAGTCCTCGCAGCGCGGCCGGCGCGCCTCGCAGGTCCGCCGACCGTGGTGGATGAGCAGGTCGGACACCTCGAGCCAGCGCTCCTGCGGGAACAGCCGCATCAGGTCGCGCTCGATCTTCTTCGGGT
Source organism: Egicoccus sp. (assembly GCA_040904725.1). Classification (GTDB taxonomy): domain Bacteria; phylum Actinomycetota; class Nitriliruptoria; order Nitriliruptorales; family Nitriliruptoraceae; genus Egicoccus. The sequence goes on along the minus strand of JBBDSX010000253.1, from coordinate 372 downwards.
CCTCCTCGCGCGTGAACCGCAGCCGCCGGGCGAGCCGGGCGACGTGGGTGTCCACGACCACGCCCACGTGGGCGCCGAAGCCGTTGGACAGCACGACATTGGCGGTCTTGCGCGCCACCCCGGGGAGGGCGAGCAGCTCCTCCATGGTGCCCGGGACCTCGCCACCGTGGTGTTCGAGCAGCAGCCGGGCCGTCGCCTGGGCGTTCTTCGCCTTCTGACGGAACAGTCCGAGCGCGCCGATCAGCGTCTCGATGCGCTCGAGCGGTGCCTCGGCGAACGCCTCGGGACCGGGCAGCTCGCGGAACAGCACCCGGGTCACCTCGTTGACCTTCACGTCGGTCGACTGGGCCGAGAGCATGGTCGCGACCAGCA
>JBBDSX010000252.1:0-2537 GCA_040904725.1 Egicoccus sp. | reverse complement strand
CCGGCGGGGGTGGGCCGTGGCTGAGCTGTCCACCTACCGGTTCCCGGCCCGCCCGAGCACCGGGCTGCTGTTCGGCCTGTCCCTGCCACGGCTCCTCGCCCTCGGTTCGGCGGGGGTGGTGCTGATCGTGGTGACCTCTCACCCTTCGCTGGTGGCCGTGCTGCTTGGCGGTGCCAGCATGCTGGTGCTGGTCGCGGCGGCGTCGGTGAAGGTGGCCGGCCGGGCACTCATCGAGTGGCTGCCGGTCGCCGTCGGCTACGCCTGGGGGCAGGCGACCCGCAACAACGAGTTCTACACCTCCCCCGACCTCGCCGACCCGGCATTGCCGGACGGGGTGCTGGACCTGCCGGGTGGGCTGTTCGGCTTCGAACTCCACGCCTACACCACCCAGTCCAAGGCGACGTCGGCGAACCCGACGGTCGCCGACTACGGGATCCTGATCGACACGTTCCGTGGCCGGCTGGTCGCCATCGTCGAGGTGTCCGGCCAGGACCTGCTGTTCTGCGACCCGGACGAGCAGCAGGCCCGGTTCGCCGGGTGGGGCGGGCTGCTCGACCACGTCGGCCAGTCGCTGCCGGAGCTGTGCCGGCTGCAGCTAGTGCACCTGTGTGGCCCCGCCGTCGGCGGCCAGCCCCGGCGGTGGCATCACACCCATGGCGGGCGGGGCGAGGAGGCGACCGCCGACTCCTACCGGCAGCTCCTCGACGCCGCCGACGGCGCCGGGCAGGAACACCGGCTGCTGCTGGCTATCGCCCTCGACCGCAAGACGGCCCGCCGGCCGATCCGGCAGGCCGGCGGCGGCCGCGACGGTGCCGCCACCGTCCTGCTCGACCGTGCCACCCAGGTCGAGGAAGCGCTGGCCGGCGCCGGCATCGAGGTGCACGGCTGGCTGGCTGCCCGGCAGGTCGCCGCGGTGCTGCGTGGCGGGTTCGACCCGTCCGCGGTCCAACAGCTCGACGCCCGCGGCACGGATGTCACCACCGGCGCCGGCTGCGATCCGGCGGTCGCCGGGCCGGCAGCGATGGTCGAGTCCTGGTCTTCGCTGCGGCTCGAGGCCGGCTGGGCGACCACCCTGCAGGTCGCCGCCCCGCCGTCCCGGCCGGTGACCGGCGAGTTCCTCCAGCATCTGCTGATCGGGGTGCCGGCTGCGCGGCGGATGTCGCTGCTGTATGTCCCCACTCCCGCCCAGACGGCGGAGCGGCGGGCCCAGACCCAGCAGGTCACCGCCGAGTCCGAACAGGCGCTGCGGATGCGGTGGGGATTCGCCGGCTCTGCCCGGCACCGGCGCAGCCACGGCGACGCCGCCCAACGCGAGGCCGACCTGGTCGATGGCCGGGCCGTGTTCCGGCTCGTCTGGACCATCACCATCACCGGTGAGAGCCCCGCCGAGCTGGATGCGGCGGTCGGCCAGGTCGAAGCGGCCGCCCGCCGGTGCGCCCTGGAGCTCCGCCGGCTGGTCGGCACCCAACGCCAAGCCTTCCCGTTCACCCTGCCGCTGTGCCGCGGGGCACGCTGATGGGCCGCCGTGCCCGGCGGCTGCGCCGCGTCGCCACCACCGGCAAGCCCAAGGCCGGCCGGCCCGAACGCGGCCTCGCCCGCCAGGAGCGGGCCGCCGCACGCCGCGACGAACTCGCCCACCGTCGGAACACCGCCGCCCGGTACCGGCGGCTCGGTGGACGCCGTGGGCAACGCCGCCGGCTCGCCGGCAACATCCTCTACGAGGCCTCCGTGCCGCCGCTGGAGCTGTCGACCGGCCATCTGGAGGCCATCTATCCGTTCCAGGCCGCCTCGAAACACGCCCAAGCCCCTGGCGGGATGGTGATCGGCCCGTCGGCGACCGGCGGGATGTTCACCTTCGACCCGTGGGTCCGCTACCAGGCCGGCCGGCTGTCCAACCCCAACATCCTGGTCCTCGGCGACGTCGGCTCCGGCAAGTCATCGCTGGTCAAGACCCTGGTGTGGCGCGGGCTCGAGTTCGGCCGCGGCGCCCACATCATCGACCCCAAAGGCGAGTACGGCCCCCTCGCGCACGCGGCCGGCACCACCCCGATCGACCTGCACCCCGGCGGCGACGTGGTCCTCAACCCGCTCGACCCCGGTGTCGCCGGCACGAGGTTGGCGCCGACCGAGCTGTTCCACCGCAACCTCGCCACCCTGCGTGCACTGCTCGAAGCGGTGCTCGGCCGCACCTGCAGCCAGCTCGAACTCGTCCTGGCCGCCGCAGCCCTGGCCCGGGTCGCCGGGCTCGACCCGGGCGACCTCGACGACCAGCTCACCGTGAGCGCTCGCGGCCAGACCGTCACACTGCCGGCGATCGCCGACGCGCTCATCCATCCTGATGTGGCGGTCGCCGGCCGGCTCAACATGGACCCCGCCGCGGTGGTTGACGGCTCCCGGGAGCTCGCGCTCGCGGCCGCCCGGCTCGTCGACCCCCACGGCGACCTCGGCGGCATGTTCGCCGGGCCGACCACCCTGGACACCGACCGGCTCGATGCGCTCACTGTGGTCGACATCCGCCACATCTACCGCCACCACCG
>JBBDSX010000251.1:0-2554 GCA_040904725.1 Egicoccus sp. | reverse complement strand
TCTCGGACGTCAAGACCAACGTCCAGGACAACGTGATCTGGAAGTCCATCTTCCGCCCGGGCTCGATCTATCGGAAGGGCTATCGCGACACGTCGCGCGACCGCGCGCTCGCCGCGATGAACAACGTGCTCTACCACCTGCACCCGGTGAAGGTGAAGCGCCACGGACTCAAGCTCACCTACACGTACTGCCTCGGTGGCCTGAGCTTCTTTCTGTTCATCCTGCTCACCATCACCGGCATCTTCCTGATGTTCTTCTACACGCCGGCGGCCGGGGCGGGCACCGAGATCGCCTACGCCAACATGCGCGACATCTCGGCCTCGGTGACCTTCGGCAACCTGGTGCGCAACCTCCATCGGTGGGGGGCGCACGCGATGGTCTTCACCGTCTTCCTCCACATGGCGCGCGTCTTCTACCACGGTGCGTACAAGCCGCCGCGCGAGTTCAACTGGGTCGTCGGCGTGATCCTGCTGCTGCTGACCCTGCTGCTGTCGTTCACCGGCTATCTGCTGCCCTGGGACCAGCTGGCGCTGTGGGCGGTCACGGTCGGTACCAACATGATGGGCTACACGCCGGTCTTCGGTGACCAGGTCCAGTTCGTCCTGCTCGGCGGGGTCTCCATCGGCCCGAACACGCTGCTGCGCTGGTACGTGCTGCACGTGCTGTTCATCCCCTTCGTCACGGTCATCTTCCTCGCGGTCCACTTCTGGCGGATCCGCAAGGACGGCGGCATCTCGGGTCCGCTGTGATCGCCGTCCCGTCCCGCATCGCCGCGCCCTGGGAGCCACACAATGGCTGAAGAAGTCTCGATCGATCAGGAGGTCTACGACCGCCTGATCGCCGCGGGCACGTCCGAGCGCATCGCCCGGGCGAAGGCCAAGGCCGCGTCCGTCCGCAAGGCGAAGATCGCCGAGGGCGCCGACCTCGGGCCGCGTCCGTCGGACCAGGCCAGCAAGGCGCTCGAGGAGTACCGCTCGTCGCAGGGTGGCGGCGGCACCGCCGTGGCCACCAAGGCCGGTGGCGGTGACGACGCCGGCGCCGGCGGCGGACGCCTGACGCCCGACGAACGCGCTGCGCGCGTCGCGGCCTCCCTCGGCACCCAGCCGAGCTCGATCGGCGTGCCCGCCGCGAGCGACCACACCCACCGTCTGCTGGCGTTGGTGCCCCCCGCGGGCATCCAGCAGGTCCAGTCCAAGCAGATGGACAAGGTCTACACCTGGCCCCACCTGCTGCTGGTCGAGTTCGTCGCGCTGCTCGCGATGGGCGCGCTGTTGCTGATCGTGTCGTTCTTCCTGAACGCGCCGCTCGGCTCGCTGGCCAACCCCAACCAGGTGCCGGCCATCAACAAGGCGCCCTGGTACTTCATGGGCCTGCAGGAACTGCTGCGCTACTTCCACCCGATGGTCGCCGGCGTGACGCTGCCGGGTGTCGGTGTGGTCATGCTCATGGCCGTCCCCTACATCGACAAGAACCCGTCGGCGCGACCCGAGAACCGCAAGGTCGCCAACCTCGCCTTCACCTTCTTCATGACGTTCTGGACCATCCTCGTGATCATCGGCTCGTTCCTGCGGGGCGCCGGTTACGAGTGGGTCTGGCCGTGGACGCAAGGGTTGGGCTTCACGCTCTAGCCAGTCACCCGTCACACGCCCGACGCGGCGAGAGACGACCGAGGATCCCATGGCAGACGACACCAAGAACCGCCGGCTCCAGCCGGTCGGGCGGCGCACGTTCCTGCGCTACAGCCTGTTCGGCGCCACCAGCGCCGGCCTGGGCGGTTTCGGCCTGGCCGCGCTCGCGCAGTTGTGGCCCCGGCCGGGTGACGAACTCACCGGCGAGGTTCCCATCGCCAACGCCGCCGAACTGGCCGCGACCATCGAGGGCGACCGCGCCCCCTACCGCGTTCCCGAGGGTGGCCTCTCGATCGTGGTCTGGGACCCGTCGCTGTCGGCCGCCGAGCGCAACTACGGCGAGGACCACGCGATCGGCGACGGCTTCGGGCTGATGGCGCTCTACAGCCAGGCGTGCCCGCACCTCGGGTGCGCGGTGCCGTGGTGCCAGAGCTCGCAGTGGTTCGAATGCCCCTGCCACGGCTCGCGCTACAACCGCTACGGCGAGTGGACCGGTGGTCCTGCCCCGCGCGGGCTCGACCGCTACCCGTCCTTCATCGACGAGGACGGCATGCTCGTCGTCAACTTCAGCAATCTCATCACCGGCCCGGCCCGCACGGCCAACGCCCTCGACCAGTCGCCCGAGGGTCCTGCCTGCGTCTGACCGTCCGTTCCACGGAGTTCCCACATGCCTGGTCTGTTCATCCTCGCCGAAGGCGGCGGTAGCGGCGGCAATGCCCCCATGGTCATCCTCGTCGGTGCCCTGGCGGCGTTCGCGATCGCGTACTTCGTCGTCGGCCCGGGCAAGGGCCGCAAGGGGCCACGTCGCCTCGGCGACATCCCGTTGTCGATGCGCCCCTACCACTCCGACGAGGAACTCGAGACCACGGGGATGGAGCGCGCCATGGCCTGGGGCGTCGCCCTGGCCGTGTTCGCCTCGCTGTTCC
>JBBDSX010000250.1:0-15764 GCA_040904725.1 Egicoccus sp. | reverse complement strand
CGGTCGGCGTGGATCGAGAACGAGGCGGCCACCACGTTGCCGCGCTGCCACACCTCGGTGCGGTGGTCCATCCCGGCGAACGGCGTGGTGGCGTGGTGGGCGTCGAGGATGCTGCGCTGCAGCGCCTCGGCACGACCGGCCTCGGCCACGATGCCGAGCACGAACAGGTTCACGGAGGTCCTACGGCAGGGTCGGCGGGAGCCGGCAGGCTATCGGGGGCACCCGTCGCGACCGTTGCGGCCAGACCGGCGAGCGCGGCCAGCAGCACCTCGAATCCGAGCAGGCCCGACAGGATGTCGACCTGTGCGTGCAGCAGCAGCCCGGCCCCGCCCAGCAGCACGAGGTCGCGCTGGGACGTGGCGGGACGCCGCAGGGCGCGGACGCCCCGGCCAACGAGGGCCCCGACGACCAGCAGCGTCGCGGCGAGCAGCGGCAGTCCGCCGACGGCGAACGCGTGGGCGAACTGCTGGTGGGCGTGGCCGTTGGGCTCGGGCAGGTCGGCGGCGGCGTCGCCGAACGTGCCGAGGCCGGCCCCGAGCAGGGGATGGTCGGCCCCGACCTCGACCCCGCGGACGGCGAGGTCGATGCGTCCGGTCACGGAGGCGCCCAGGACCTGCGCCAGTCCCGACTCGCTCGCCGGGCCGGGCGGCGCCGTGCCGGCGGGCACGCTGGTGTCGAGGACGCTGCTCGCGACGATCAGCACCGCCACCACGACCGCGAATGCGGCCGTCAGCGTGACCGCGACCTCACGACGTGAGGCGACGAGGTACGCCAGCGCCACGACGACGGCGAGCACGACCGCCGCACCCCGCGACAGGGTGGCGGCGATCCCGAGCGCGACCAGGGCGGCCCCGATCCGCCAGCGACGGTCGTGGACGGCGAGGACCGCCGTGGCGACCAGCGTGGGCAGCAGCAGGCCGGCGGCGGTGTTGTGGTCGCCCAGCGGCGTCGTCAGCCGGCCCTTGAGTCGGTAGAACCCGAACGGCTCCCCCACCTCCCCCGGGAGCGTCGCGCCGAAGCGGACGAGGACCCACGCCGCGAGCGCGACGCCGAGCACGGCCATGACGGTGACGACCGGACCGAAGCCATCACGGCCAGACCACTGGCGGCGGTGCAGGACGAGCAGCACCGCCAGGCCGGCGGCGTACGGGACGGTGGCCGACACCGCCGCACCGGCGTCGTGCGCCGGCAGGACGACGTGGACCAGGCCGACGACCACCGCCAGCGCATAGCCGACGACCGCGAGGTCGCGGTAGCCGGCGCGTCGTCCGGCGCGACGCGGACCCGACCTGCTGCCCGCACGCGCCACCATCGGTGTCCTCAGCGGCCGGTCGGCGACGGTCCCGCACCGGCGCGGACCGCCAACTCGGCGTCCTTGAGGCGCGCGAGCGACTCGTAGCCGGTCACGCCCATGGCACGGCGCAGGCCGCCGACGAGGTTGACCTTGCCGTCGGCGCGGTGCGCGGGCCCCTCGAGCACGACATCGAGCGGGCCGACCTGCTGGACGTGGGTGTAGTGACTGCGCGGCAGGGTGTTGTGCGCGGCGGCCAGGCCCCAGTACGCCCCGCGACCGGGGGCGTCGTCGGCGGCGGCCAGCGCGCGACCGAGCATGACCGCGTCGGCGCCACAGGCGATCGCCTTGGCGAGGTCGCCGCCGGTGCGGATGCCGCCGGCCGCGATGACGTGGACGTAGCGGCCGGATTCCTCGAGGTAGCGCGAGCGGGCCGCGGCGACCTCGGCGATCGCGGTGGCCAGCGGCACGTGCACACCCAGCGCGTCGTGGGTGGTGGACACCGACGCGCCGGTGCCGACCAGCACGCCGACCGCGCCGGTGCGCATCAGGTGCAGCGCGGACTTGGCCGAGGCGACCCCGCCGGCCACGACCGGGATGTCGTAGCGGGCGGTGAAGGACTTGAGGTCGAGGGGGTCGCTACCCGGGACACCGACGTGCTGGGCGGTGACGGTGACGCCGTTGACGAGTAGCAGGTCGAGCCCGGCCTCGAGCGCGGCGCGGTGGTAACGCTCGATCTTCTGCGGGGTGAGGCTGCCGGCTGCCAGGCCGCCGTCGGCCTTGAGCTGCTCGATGCGGCGCCCGATCAACTCCTCGCGGACCGGCTCGTGGTAGAGCTGTTGGAGGCGGATGGTCGCGTCCGAGCCGGGCTGCAGCTTGGCGATCTCGTCGAGGACCTCCTCGGGTTCCTCGTAGCGGGTCCACAGCCCCTCGAGGGCCAGTACGCCGACGCCGCCGAGCCCGGCGAGACGTGCCGCGCTGTCGGGCGAGGTGACCGCATCGAGCGGCGCGCCGAGTACCGGGATGTCGAACCGGTAGGCGTCGAGCGACCAGGAGACGTCGACCAGTTCGACGTCTCGGGTGCGGCGGCTCGGGACGAGCGAGACGTCCTCGAGTTCGTAGCCGACGCTGGCCTGCTTGAAGCCGCCGATGGTGGTCTGGTGCACGCGCGTTGACCTTGGTCGAGAGCAGGCGCCGAGCCTACTGGCCCCGATCCCGTCGGACCGACGTACGCTGGAGCGCCACGCCGGTGCGAACCATGCGAAAGGTGTTCCGTGGCGGACGACGACTTCGACGGCGAGTCCTTCGACGAGGAAGGGTTCGACGACGACACCGAGGGCTTCGACGATCCCCTGGACGAGCACGAGACCGCGCTCATCCAGCAGGACCTCCACGACCTCGCCGACTTCGAGGCCACGTTCCGGCCCGAGGGCTACCGCGGCGTGGCCGTGTGGTGCCACGACTGCGCCGAGGAGCACTACTACCCGTGGGACATGCTGCGCGAGAACCTGCAGCTGCTCATCGACACCGGTGAGACGCCGGTCCACGAGCCGGCCTACGCCCCCGAGCCCGACCGCTACATCCAGTGGGAGTACGCGCGCGGCTACGTCGACGCGCTGCGCGACGCCGGCGTGCAGGAGCGGCTCGACCTCACCGAGTGCAACCGCTGCGGATTCCGCCTGCCCGACGGGCTCGCGCAGGGCAACTTCTGCCCGCGCTGCGGCAATGCGCTGCTGGCCGGCCGGCTCGCCAAGGCCCTGCACGACTCTGGCCTCGACGACGACGAGGTCCTCGCCTTCCTCCGCAAGGCCGGCCTCCCCGGCTGATCCGTGCGCCCTCGGCTTCACCGAGCCGGCTACGGACGCACGCACAGATCCGCACCTGCCATCCGTGCGTCCTCGGCTTCACCGACCCGGCTACGGACGCACGCACGGATCCCGGCGCGGGCTACAGCCGTCTGGCGAGGACGACCCAGACGGTCCTGGCCAGGATCTCGAGGTCGACCACGGGTGACCAGTTGACGAGGTACTGCAGGTCGTAGCCGAGCTTGTACTCGGGGTCGGTGTGGTAGCGGCCGTGGATCTGGGCCAGGCCGGTCAGGCCCGGCGGCAGCGCGTGACGGCGGGCGTAGCCCGGGATCGCGGTCTCGAAACGGGCGGTCAGCTCCGGCCGTTCGGGCCGCGGGCCGACCAGCGACATCTCCCCGCGCAGCACGTTCCAGATCTGGGGCAGCTCGTCCATGCGGGTCGCCCGCACCCAGCGGCAGGCCGGGATCACGCGCGGGTCGTCCTGTTCGGCCAGCTTGGCCCCGGTGTCGGCCTCGGCGTCGACCCGCATGGTGCGGAACTTCACCATCTGGAACCGGCGGCCCCCGGCACCGACGCGTTCCTGCCAGTACAGCAGCGGCCGACCGGTGGTGGCGAGTTGGTACAGCGCGATGGCACCGACCAGCAGCAGCACCAGGGGTGACGCGAGCGCCAGCACGGTCAGGTCGAACAGGCGCTTGAAGTGACGGCGTGACCGCGGCATCGTCTGCGGCCGCAGCAGCACGAACGGCAGCCCGCCGACCTCGCGCAGGCGCTCGAGCCCGAACATCGTCTCGCGTCCGGTGACGCGCAGCAGCATCGTGATGCCGGCCTGGTCGAGGCGTTCGACGGCGTGGGGGTACAGGTGGTCGAGCCAGCGGCCGGTCACCACGACCACGTCGGTGATGTCGGTGCGGCGGACGGCCGGCAGGATCTGGGCCGGTTCGGACACCTCGACGACGACACGGCTGCGACGCGGGTCCAGACCGACGTGGCGACGGGCGATCTCGAGATCGGCCTCGTTGCCGGCGAGCAGGATCTTGGGCGGGCCCTCGCGGCGGGTCCGGTTGCGGGCGACCCACCAGCGGTTGAACGAGACACCGGCGGCCGCGACCACGATCAGGGCGATGAGGTTGGGGATCGGCAGCGGCAGCACGACGCGGGTGCTGCGGATCCAGCCGAACTCACGCGCCGCGCCGGTGAGTACGAGGTTGGACAGCACGAACAGCCCGGCGGCGGCCAGCGTCTGGCGGACCGCGCGCGGCAGTGCAGGGGGCGCCCCGAGGCGCGGCTCGCGCTCGTAGAGGCCGCCGAGGTAGAGGCTCGCGACGAAGATCGCGGTCAGCACGCCGAACGAGACCAGGTAGTGCGTCACCGAGTAGGTCGGCCAGCCGCGCACGACCATCGAGGCGACGACCGCGAGGTAGATCAGGACGGCGTCGAGCAGCATCACCAGCCGGAAACCGATGGCGTTCAGACGCGCCAACATCGGCGCGTCCTCGGCCAGGTCGCGCAACGGCGGCTGCGCGCGCGAGGTGATGGGGCCGGTGTCGTCGGGACGGCGAGGCGACGGTGCGGGCACGTCGGCATCCGGCCCCCGCACCGTGTCGGTGTCCGGACCGTCCTGCGGTGAGGCGTGGCCGCCCGGCTCAGCCATCGGCGTCCCCCGCTCTCGAGGCTTCGGCATGCGCCATCCGTGGTGGCCCCAGCAGGAAGCCTATCCCCCAGGCGAGGTGCATCGTCCCGAGCGCGAGCGCGACCTTCGGCACGAGGTGCAGCGCCGGTACGAACGGGGTCGCCGCCACGATCAGCGCTGCCGCGTAGGTCGCCAGGGCGAGCCCGAACACGGCCCACCACCCGGTCAGTGCGGACACCGTCAGTGCGCCGGCCAGCCCCAGGACCAGGGTCGGCGCGGCCAACTGGCGCAGGCTCAGCGAGCCCTGGTGGGTCCGACCGGTCAGGCGACGCCAGCGCCCGTACTGCAGGTACTGCGACGCCAGGCCGCGCACCGAGTCCCGCGGCCGGTAGTCGACGGCGAGTTCCGGGTCGAACCAGACCTCGTAGCCCGCGGCCCGCAGGCGCACGTTGAGTTCGGCGTCCTGGTTGCGGGTGAAGCGGGGGTCGTAGTGGCCGACCGCGTCCAGCGCCGCACGTCGGAACACGCCGAGGTAGACCGTGTCGACCGGTCCCTCGGCCCCGCCGACGCGGTAGGTCGCGCCGCCGGCGCCGGGTGGCGAGACCATCGCGACGGCCACGGCGCGGGCGAACCCGTGCTCGGCGACGGGGACCTGGCGGCCGCCGACGTTGGCGGCACCGGTGCGGCGTAGGGTCTCGATCGCCCGTGGGACGTAGCCGGCGGGCAGGACGGCATGGGCGTCGAGGCGCACGACCACCTCCGCGGCGCTGGCGGCGATGGCGGCGTTGAGGGCGTCGGGGGTGCGACCGGTCGGGTTGTCGACCACGCGCAGGCGCGGGTCGCCGTCCGCCGCCTCGATCGCGGCCCGGGCGGTCGCGGGGTCACCGGCGGCCACGACCACCTCGACGACGAGGTCCTGCCCCAGGGCGGAGGTCACCGCGCGGCCGACGGCGTCCGCGGCGTGCAGCGCCGGGACGACGACGGCAGCGGTCGCGTCGTCGGGTAGCGGGGGCAGCGCGGTGGCAGTCATACGGCCACCTCGCGAGCGGCCCAGCGACGCAGGTGTCCGACGAAGTCCTCGGCGGCCACGTCCCACACGAGGTGTTCGGCGACGTGTTCGCGGCCGGCGGCGCCGATCGCCGCAGCACGGTCGCGGTCGGCGGCGAGGCCGAGCACGGCCGCGACGGTCGCGTCCACGTCACCGAAGGCGACCACGACGCCCGCGCCGGTGTCCTCGACCAGGCTCTTCGCGAGCGGGAGCGGGGTCGTGACGGCCGGGACGCCGAGCGAGAGGTACTCGACCACCTTGGTCGGCATCGAATGGCGGTAGTTGGGCACGTCGTGCAGCAGGCTCAGGCCCGCGACGGCGCCCCGGACGAGATCGAGTGCCTCGTCGTTGGGCAGGTAGTCGTGCCAGGTCAACTCGCCGCGCCCGTTCGCCGCGCTCAGTGCGTCGCGCACGTCGGCGTCCGCGGCCCCGGCGACGTGCAGGTGGGGCCCACCGACGGCGTGCAGTCGCCGGGCCACGTCGACGAGGTCGAGCGCCCCGCGGAAGCGGGACACCCGTCCCACGTAGACGATGCGGTCGGCGCTGCCGGCGGGCGGCACGTCGCCGGCCGGCAGCCAGGGCAGGTTCGGCACCACCGGGTGGGACCGGGAGAACCGTTGTCGGTAGGCGGTTTCGGCCAGCAGCAGATGGAAGCGGCGCTCGGCCCAGGCCTCGAGGGCGCGGGCGAACCTCGCCGCCACCGGCCGCAGGGCGCCGGGCACCCAGGAGCGGTCGGGGAGGCTGCCGACGAGGTCTTCGTGGACGTCGAGGACGACCGGCGGCAGGCGGCGCAACCCGACGGTCGCCACGACGAGTTCGGGGTCGTGCAGCAGCACGAGGTCGTGGGTGCGTGGCGAGACCGAACGCAGCAGGCGACGTGCCGCCCGGAGCGCAGGCAGGCGTCGACGGCCGACGGCGCGCGGCAGGTCCAGGGTCGTCACGCCGTCGACCACCGCACCCGGGTCGGTGCCGGTGGCCTCCCACGGTGCGGCGTAGGTCACCTCGACACCGGCGTCCACGAGCGCCCGGATCTGGCGGTGGTGGATGCGGGCGTCGAGCGGCGTGTGGACGACCGTGACGACGAGCACGCGCAGGGCGGTCACGTCGGGCCCGCGGCTACAGCGCGTGGACGTTGTCGGTCACGATCCCGCGACGACGGTAGATCCCGCGCGTGTCGAAGACGATGTCCACCTGCTGCGCGACGGCCTCGTAGTCGACGTCGTCGTGGTCGGTGAGCACGATCGCCAGGTCCCAGCCGGACAGGTCGGCGTCGTTCTCCAGGGCGTGCAGGCCGTGACGGGCGAGCCGGTCGGTCGGGACGTGCACGTCCAGCACGCCGACCTCGGCGCCACGCCGCTCGAGCAGCTTGAGCACGTCCATCGAGGGCGACTCGCGGTCGTCGCCGATGTTCTTCTTGTACGCGGCGCCGAGCCCGACGATGCGGCTGGACTTGAGCGCCTTGCCCGTGTTGTTGAGCAGTTCGGTCACCCGCCCGACCACGTAGTCGGGCATGTGGATGTTGACGTCCTCGGCGAGGTCGATGAACCGGGTCGCCACCCGCAGTTCGCGGGCCCGCCAGGCGAGGAACTGCGGATCGAGCGGGATGCAGTGGCCGCCGACGCCGGGGCCCGGATAGAAGGCCTGGAACCCGAACGGCTTGGTCGCCGCGGCGTCGACGACCTCCCAGATGTCGATGTCGAACACGTTGGCGACCTGGGCCAACTCGTTGATCATCGCGATGTTGACGGCGCGGTAGGTGTTCTCGAGCAGCTTGGTCAGCTCGGCCGCGCGGGCCGAGGAGACCGCGTGCACGTTCTCGACCAGCCGCTTGTAGGCCGCCACGGCGACCTCGGTGGAAACCTCGGACACACCCCCGACGACCTTGGGGATCTGGTGGGTGTGCAACACGTTGCCCGGGTCGACCCGCTCGGGCGAGAACGCCACGAACCCGTCGACGTCGAGGGTCAGACCGGCCTTCTCGATGGCCGGGATGAGGTAGTCCTCGGTCGTGCCCGGGTAGGTCGTCGACTCGAGGGTGACGAGCTGTCCCGGTCGCGCCACGCGCGACACGGTCTCGGCCGCCGCCTCGATGAAGGACATGTCGGGCTGACGGTTGCGGCCCAGGGGCGAGGGCACCGCGATGAACAGCGTGTCCGCCTCGGACAGCTCGGCCTCGTCCGTGGTGAACCGGGCCCCGGTGTCGAGCGCTTCGCGCAGTTCGGGGTCGGTGACGTCCTCGACGTAGCTCGAACCGGCGTTGAGCAGGTCGACCTTCTCCTGCAGGACGTCGAAGCCGATCACCTTCAGCCCACGACTGGCGGCCGTGACCGCCAGCGGCAGGCCGACATAACCGAGACCGATGACGCCGACGGTCCAGTCTTCGTTCTCGAACTCCACGGCGCGAGGATGCATGGTCGATCGACTTTCGAGGTCTGTGAGCCGGCGCACGACGAGGCCCGGCGGGGCAAGTGCCGAGGATAGTGCCCGACTGCCATTCCGGGACCGCTCCGGTCAGGACGGGGCGCTGACCCGTTCTTCCGTGACGAGCAGGTCCGCGCCGCGCATCAGCAGCGACGCCATGGCGCCGCGGGTGACCGGCGCGTCCGGCGTGTAGTTGTAGCCACCGGTGCCGCCGATCACGCCCTGGTGGGCGAGTCGGTCGATGTTGGCCTCGTGCGCCGTGATGTGGTTGTCGTCGATGAAGGTGTCACGGGCGTCCGGGATGTCGGCACCGCGGCTGTAGGAGAGCGCGCGGGCGAGCAGCGACGCGGTCTGGCCGCGCGTGACCGAGCCGACCGGGTTGAAGGTGGTCGGGCTGGTCCCGCCGATGACGCCCGCGGCCGCGAGCCGGGAGATCGATGCCTCGTGGGCGGTGCCGTCGCCGACGTCGGAGAACGGGTTGTCCGCGGTCTCGGGCAGGGCGACGCCGTCGCCACGCTGTGCGATGTCGTCGACGAAGCGGGCCAGGAACGACGCCATCTGCTGGCGGGTGACCGTGCCGTTGGGCTCGAACATGCCGGGGGCCGTGCCGGAGGTCACGCCCCACCAGGCGAGGCAGTCGATGCTGGCGAAGTGCGTGGTGTCCGGCGTGTCGGCGAAGCCACCCGACGGCACCTCGCCCGGGTCGCAGGCGGCCGTCGTCGTGCGCGACGACGGCGGCAACGGGGCGTAGACGAACAGGCCCGTGGAGTGGTGGCGGCCGGGGTCGCTCGGGCGGTTCGAGATGCTGCCGTTGACGGCCATGGTGGTCGAGCCGCCGCCGTCGATGTTGACCGCGTCGACGACGCCGAGGGCCACCATGATGCGGCCGAGTTCGTGCAGGGTGACCCCGTCACCGCGGCTGACGCTGGTCTCGTCGATCGTGACCAGGATGGTGCGACCGTCATCCAGGCGGCCGACCGCGGTGCGGGCGCGACGGCTCGAGGAGTGGTTGATGCCCTGGTCGTTGTGCGAGGCGCCCGACGGGACCGAACCGTCCTTGACGACCAGGCCCGCGCCGGCGATCGCACCGCGCAGGTCGGTCCAGTCCGAGGCCGGTCCGGCCGTCAGCGGGTTGACCACGGTGGTCACCCCCACCTCGGTGCCGTAGGGCGTGCCCGCGAGCGGGTTCTCGTCGGCCACGACGATCGAGGTCGTGCCCGGGCTGACGTAGTGGGTCGTGGGCTGATCGCCCGCGGACCGGCGGCTGAGGATCTCGCCCGAGACGCGCCCCGCGGTCCCCATCGGCAGTTCCTCGACGACCACGATGGTGTGGTGCGCCGGCACCGGGAACGAGCGGCCGTAGAAGCGGTCGTAGATCACCGGGCTGGTCGTGGTGACCGGCTGACGGTTGAGGTCGGCGACCGGGAAGTTCTCGACCGGGCCGTCGGGACCCTCGAAGTCGAGTTGCAGGCCGACGTTGATCTTGTCGCCGATGATGCGCCCGCTCTGCTGGATCCCCAGTGCGGCCCGGTTCTGGGTCAGCCCACTGGGCAGCCCGATGGCGTGGGTGGCGACCAGACGGCTCTCCTGGACGTGGAGGCCGTTGGGGTTGCCGTTGGGACGGGCGATGAAGTAACCGCCGTTGATGCCGGCGATGGCGCCCTTGGCGTACTCGGAGCGGATCATCTGCGGCATGGTCTGCAGCCCGGTGGCGGTCCCGCCGGCCAGTCGCGGCTTCAGTCGCAGGTGCTCGGTGTCGCCGAAGCGCAGGGCCTGGCCGCGGATGCGGCGCCCGTCGAGGTTGATGTCGAGACGTTGGTGGGCCAGCCCGCCGAGCACCCGCTGGGTGTTGCCGGTCTTCACCTCGAGGGTGGCATGGGCCGGCGCGGTCGGCATCAGCGTCGCCGCGAGGGCGAGCAGCAGCACGGCCACCGTCGAACGCAGGCCGCGTCCGGGCGTCAGAGCGTGTGCGCCGCGATGGGCGCGCGTGGCGAAGTCGAACATGAACTCGGGTCCCCGTAGTCGTACACCGGCCGTACGGCCAAGGCGGTCGCGACGGTACCCACCACGTCGACCGCGTTTCAGGTGGGGCAAACGTCCCACGCGCCACGCGCGCGACGGGAACTATCTACAGCGCGCCGAGGTCGCGGTAGATCTGGGCGTACTTCGCGCCGTTGGCGGTCCAGGTGCGTTCGGCGACCACGTGCTCGCGGGCGGCCGCGCCGAGCCGCGCGCGGGTGCCGGGATCGTCCAGCAGCGGTTCGACCACGTCGGCCAGGCCGACCGGGTCCTCGGCCGGGAAGGTGCGGCCGGTGACGCCCTCCTCGACCATCTCCGACAGCGCCGGCAGGTCGCTGACCACGATGCAACGTTCCAGCGCCATCGCCTCGACGGGCTTGAGCGGGGTGACGTTGCGGCACACCCTCTCGTCGCGGCGGGGTACGACGAACACGTCGATGGCCTCGTACCAGCCACGGATCTCGTCGTGCGGGACCCGGCCGGTGAACGTGGCGCGGTCGCCCAGGCCGAGGTCGGCGGCCTCGCGTTCCCAGCCGGCACGGGCGGTGCCGTCGCCGACCACCACGACCGCGACGTCGTGGCCCCGGTCGAGCAGGTGCCGCGTTGCGCGCAGCAGCACCTCGACGCCCTCGTAGGGCACCAGCGACGAGATGTAGCCCAGCAGCACCCGGCCGGCGGGCAGGCCGAGGCGGTCGCGGATCGCGCCGCCGCGGTCGGCGGGCGCGAACACGTCGGTGTCGACCGCGTTCGGCACGACGGTGATCGTGCCCGCGTCGACGCCGCGGCTGACGAGGTCGGCCTTCATCGCCTCGCCGAGGGTGACGACGTGGTCGGCCTGCGCCGCGCACCAGCCCTCCGTGTCACGCATCAGGCGGTAGCGGTCGACGTCTTCGAGGCCGGGGACGCCGGCGTGGCGCGACAACCAGGTCTCCTCGAGGAAGCCGCGCACCTCGTACACGACGGGGACGTCGAGGGTGCGTCCGAGTGCGAGGCAGACCTGGGCGTTGTCGTAGGGGGTGGTCGGGTGCAGCACGGCCGGGTGGAGGCCGGCGATCACCGGTCCGGTGCGGGCGACCGAGCGCTCGACGCGTTCCGCGGTGCCGAAGACGGTGTCGCCTCCGGGGTCGGGCACGTGCACGTAGGGGATGCCGTCGACGACATCCCGGGACGGCGCCTCGCCATGACCCTGCCGCCACGGGAAGCCGAGCTTGGTGACCATCACGGGGTCGACGCCGTGATCGCGCTGCGTCAACGCGATGCGGTGGGCCCGCAGGGTGTAGCCGGCCTGGACCTGCGGCAGCGCATTGTTGAGCAGGTGGACGGCACGCCCGGGCCGCGGACTGGAGGCGTGCAGGCCGGTGACCTCGGGCAACCACCCGGGCTCGAGGGCGCGCACGTCCTCGGCGACACGGTGCAGGGTGCGCTGCGTGGTCGGTCGCGGGTCGGCGGCCATCGCGGCGGCCAACTCGTCGCGCGCCGCCACCCAGTGGCCCGCACGCCAGCGGATACGGCCGCGGACGCGCTGGACCCGTGCGATGTCGGGCAGCGGTTCGACCAGCGCCAGGCCCGGGTGCGGCCGCTCCACCTCGGCGAGCCAGCCCGCCACGGTCAGCCGGCCGGCGGCGGTCAGCTTGGGACCGCGGTGCTCGGCCACCGCGACCGCTTCGTCGCGGGCGCCGGCGAGGTCGAGCGCGACCAGTTGCAGCAGCAGCGGCCAGCCGGCCTTCGGCGCCACGACCGCCAGCGCCCTTCCGAGCAGCCGGAACGGGGCGACCAGGCGTTCGCGGGCCGATGCCGGCAGCATCCCGAGCACGCGCACCAGCACGTGGGCGGGCTCGTCACGGACCCGCGTCGTCACCAACGTCAGCGCGCCGACCGGGTCCTTCGCGGCGCGACGTGCCAGCGACCGCAACAACCGCGACAGATTCATGGCAACTTTCGGGTCGGTCAGCCGCCGACTTCGGCGAGGTGGGCGGCGGTAGTCTGCCAGCCGGCCACCTCCCAACCGATCCGCGGACCCCTTCCCATGTCTCGTACCGTCGCGCACGTCGTCGGCGCCCGCCCCAACTTCATGAAGATGGCGCCGGTGTTCGACGCCCTCGCGGCGCTCGACCAGCCGCAGCTGCTGATCCACACCGGGCAGCACTACGACGAGAAGATGTCCGACATCTTCTTCCGCGAACTCGGCATCCCCGAGCCCGACGTCAACCTCGGGGTCGGCTCGGGGTCGCACGCGGCACAGACGGCGGCGCTGCTGACCGGGCTCGAGACGACCGTGCTCGAACACGAGCCCGCGGTCATGGTGGTCTACGGCGACGTGAACTCCACGATCGCGGCGGCGCTGGTCTGCGCCAAGCTCGGCATCCCGGTCGTGCACGTCGAGGCGGGCCTGCGCTCGTTCGACAACACCATGCCCGAGGAGATCAACCGCCGGGTCACCGACGTGCTCGCCGACCTGCTGCTGGTCACCTCCCCCGAGGCGTACGGCCACCTCGCCGACGAGGGCCTCGACGTCGACAGGATCCGCCTGGTCGGCAACCCGATGATCGACACGCTGCTCAAGCACAAGTCGAGGTTCGACGCGGCGCCGGTCAAGGCCGCCGCCGGCCTGCCCGACCGGGTCGCGGTCTCGACGCTGCACCGACCCGCCAACGTCGACGACCCGGTCGTCGCCCAGCAGATCGTCGACGCGCTCAAGCAGGTCGCCAAGACCATCGACGTCGCAATCCCGCTGCACCCGCGCGGCCGTCAACGCCTGGCCGACCTCGGCCTGGTCTCCGGCGAGGGCATCCACGTGATCGACCCGCTCGGCTACGTCGACTTCGTCTCGCTGGTCTCCGGCGCCGACCTCGTCATCACCGACTCGGGCGGCGTGCAGGAGGAGACCACCATCCTCGAGGTGCCCTGCCTGACGGTGCGTCCGAACACCGAACGTCCCATCACCATCACCCACGGCACCAACCGCCTGGTCACCCCGGCAGAGTTGGCGCCCGCCGCCGAGGCCGTGCTGAACGGCGAGGTGGACTTCCCCACCGACCGCCCGCCGTTCTGGGACGGACGCGCCGGGCAGCGCTGCGCCGCCGAGATCGTGGCCTTCCTCGACCGACTGGGGGCGTAGGCCGTGCCAGGGCTGATCACCCCGCCGGCGGGGCTGATCCCGCTGGGGGGTCGGCCCCGGATGCGCGACTACCTGCGCATGGCGTGGGAGCGGCGCGAGTTCGCGTTCAACCTCGCGCAGGGCCAGTTCCGCACCCAGAACATGGACACGGTGCTGGGCAACGTCTGGCAGTTGATCAACCCGATCCTGCTGATCGCGATCTACTACCTGATCTTCGGCGTGGTCCTCAACCGCGGCGACAGCGACATCGGCCCGTCCAACTACATCGGGTTCCTGTCGGTCGGCGTGTTCGTCTACAGCTACCAGCAGCGCACCATCACGGCCGGCGCCTCGGCGATCATCAACAACCTCGGCCTGATCCGTTCGCTGCAGTTCCCGCGCGCGGTCCTCCCCGCCGCCACCATGGTCAAGGAGGTCCTCGGGTTCGGCTCGTCGCTGCTGGTGATGCTGCTGCTGATGTTCGTCACCGGCGAGGGACTGCACCTCGACATGCTGTGGTTCCCGGTCGCGTTCGTGCTGATCACCGCGTTCGCCTTCGGCGGCGCACTGATGACCGCCCGGATGACCGAGGCGGTCCGCGACGTGCGCAACCTGCTCCCGTTCGTGTTCCGGCTGCTGTTCTACGTCTCCGGCGTCCTCTACGACCCGCACGCACTCGCACGTGGGCGTCCCCGGGCCGTCGAGCTGCTCGACCGGTTCGATTGGATGCTGCTGTTCAACCCCTTCTACGTCTACGTCTCGCTCGCCCGCGACTCGCTGATGTCGACCTACGAACCGCCGCAGATGCCCGGCATCTGGGCCGCGTCGGTGGCCTGGGCACTCGTCGCCCTGGTGTTCGGGCTGTGGTACTTCCTCGGCGCCGAGAAGAAGTACGGCCGTGGCTGAGCACGGTGCGCCGACGATCGAGCCTGCCGGCGTCGACCTGTTCGGGGTCGACACCGACCAGGTGAACGTGCTGCTCGACGACGTCCACGTCGTCTACCGCGTGTTCGAGGACCGTCGGCCCAGCATGCGCGAGTACCTGCGCGGTGAGCGGCGCAAGCCGCGCGAGATCCACGCGGTCCGCGGCGTGTCGCTGGTCGCCAGGCGCGGCGAGTCGATCGGCATCGTCGGCCGCAACGGCTCGGGCAAGTCGACGCTGCTGCAGGCGCTGGCCGGGCTGCTGCCCGTCGAGCAGGGCGAGGTGTACGCGCGCTCGCAGCCGACCCTGCTGGGCGTCGGCTCGGCGCTGCAGAACCAGGTGTCCGGCCGGCGCAACATCGTGCTCGGCTGCCTCGCACTGGGCCTGCCGGCCGACGAGGTCGACGACCGCGTCGACGACATCATCGACTTCGCGGGCCTGCACGAGTTCATCGACCTGCCGCTGCAGGCGTACTCGTCCGGGATGCGCGCCCGGCTGCTGTTCGCGATCGCGACGGCGGTCGTGCCCG
Organism: Egicoccus sp.; assembly: GCA_040904725.1. Classification (GTDB taxonomy): domain Bacteria; phylum Actinomycetota; class Nitriliruptoria; order Nitriliruptorales; family Nitriliruptoraceae; genus Egicoccus. Next base: position 996 of record JBBDSX010000250.1, on the reverse strand, counting down.
ACATCCTCGTGATCGACGAGGCGCTCGCGGTCGGCGACGAGGCGTTCCGCCTCAAGTCCAAGGAACGGCTCGAGGTGCTGCGCGGGCAGGCCGGCACCGTGTTCCTGGTCAGCCATGCACTTGGCACCATCGCCGAGTCGTGCAGCCGCGTGATCTGGCTGGAACGCGGCCGGATCATCGCCGACGGCGACCCCGACGAGATCGTCGACCGCTACCAGGCCTCCCAGACCGACGGCCGCTGAGGAAAGAGTTCGCGTGAGCGACCAGGACCCGACCACCGGCGACAATCCCGTTGCGCCGGGCGGCGACGCGCTGCGCCGCGAGCTGCAGCAGTTGCACGTCGAGCGCGGCCGGCTCAAGCAGCAGGCCGACCAGCTCGGCGAACTGGTGGTGGAACGCGAACAGCTGCTCGGCCGGGTCGAACGGCTCGAGCGGTCGCTGGCGGGCGAGCGTGAACGCAACCAGCAGCTGCGGTTCCAGCGTGACCGCTACCGCCACCAGGCCGCGTCGCTGCGCGCCCGCCGGTGGTGGCGGCTGGGGGCGGCGCTGGCGCAGGCCAAGCGTGACCCGTCGAGGTTGCCGAAGCTGCCACTGGTCCTGCTGCGCGTGCTGTTCGGCGCGGCCGTCAAACCCGACGTCCCGCCGCCGCTCGAGCCTGGTGAGGCACGCGGCGAGACCGACGACGTCAACGCCGCACAGCTGGTCAGCCCGGTCGACACCCGGCCGGCGCTGCGGCTCGAGACCCGCTACCTCAAGGCGCCGCGGGCGCTCGAGGTGACCGAGCTGCGGGTCGCCGCCGTGGTCGACACCTTCACCGAGTCGTCGTTCGAGCCGGACTGCGACCTGGTCACCTTCCGGCCCGACAACTGGCACGCCACGCTCGCCGACGAGCACCCGCACCTGCTGTTGGTCGAGTCGGCCTGGAAGGGCAACGGCGGCGGCTGGGAGTACCAGGTCGGCAGCTACTCCTACCCGCAGTCGGTCGGGCTGCCGCAC
>JBBDSX010000249.1:5238-15792 GCA_040904725.1 Egicoccus sp. | reverse complement strand
GATCTTGATCGCGCCGTCCTGCTTCTTCTGGAAGATCTCGTAGCCGTGCGCCGCCTCGGACAGTGGCATGTGGTGGGTCGCGAAGCTCTCCATGCCGAGCGGATCGGCGTCGTCGAGCACCAGCGGCATCAGGTCGTCGACCCAGCGCTTGACGTTGGCCTGGCCCATCCGCAGTTGGATCTGCTTGTCGAACATCGTCAGCATCGGCAGCGGGTCGGCCTGGCCGCCGTAGATGCCGATCAGCGAGATCGTGCCGCCCCGTCGCACGAGGTCGATGGCGAGGTAGAACGCCCCGAGGCGGTCGACACCGGCCTTCTGCATCATCGGTGCGGCGAGGGCGTCGGGCATCAGCGACGCCATCGTCTGGGCCAGCTTGCCGGCCGGTGACCCGTGGGCCTCCATACCGACGGCCTCGATCACCGCGTCGGGGCCGCGGCCGTCGGTCAGGTCCTTGACCGCGGCGACGACGTCGTCGTGCTCGGTCAGCCCGATGACCTCGACGCCGAGGTTCCGCATCCGCTCGAGACGCTCGGGGACGAGGTCGATCCCGATCACGCGGGCACCCTGCATCTGTGCGATCCGGCAGGCCATGTCGCCGATCGGCCCGAGCCCGATGACGGCGACGGTGCCGCCCTTCGGCACGTCGGCGTAGGCGACGGCCTGCCAGGCGGTCGGCGCGACGTCGGAGAGATAGACGAAGCGATCGTCCGACGGGCCGTCCGGCACCTTGATGTGGGTGTACTCGGCCTGCGGTACACGCAGGTACTCGGCCTGGCCGCCCGGGACCTGGCCGTAGAGCTTGGTGTAGCCGAACAGCGCCGCACCCATGCCCTGGTCGCGGACCTGGGTGGTCTCGCACTGGGTCTGCAGGTTCTGCTCGCACATGTAGCAGTGCCCGCACGAGATCTGGAACGGGACCACGATGCGATCGCCCGGCTTGACCGCGGTGACCTCGCTGCCGACCGCCTCGACGATGCCCATCGGTTCGTGTCCGAGGACGTCACCGGCGTCGAGGAACGGCGCGAGGACCTCGTACAGGTGAAGGTCGGAACCACAGATGCCCGACGAGGTGACACGGATGATCGCGTCGGTCGGCGCCTGGATGGTGGGGTCGGGGACCTCCTCGACCCGCACGTCCCGCTTGCCCTGCCAGGTGAGTGCCTTCACGAGCAGCTCCTGCGGTCGAGGACGCGGCGTGTGCCGGGTGTCGGCACCGGCGGCGGAGTCGCCGACGCACGTCGGGACCGACGGTAGGGTCCGGCCCCGTGGAGTCCGGCTGGACGAAGTCTCCGGCCGCTCGACGCGCCGGAGGGGAGCCGAACGTGCTGAAATCGCTCGGTTTGATGTTCGCGACGATCGCGAGCCCGCTCCGCCGCTGGAACGTCCGGTTCGCGACCTACCTGGTCGTCGCGTTCCTGGCGATGATCGTGGTCTACTCGGTGCTCTTCCACGAGATCATGGCGCTCGAGGGCCGTGAGTTCACGTGGACGACCTCGTTCTACTGGACGTTCGTCACGATGTCGACGCTCGGCTTCGGCGACATCGTCTTCGAGTCCGATCTCGGTCGCCTGTTCTCGATCGTGGTGCTGTTGACCGGGTCGGTCTTCATCCTTGTCCTGCTGCCGTTTCTGTTCATCCAGTTCGTGTTCACGCCGTGGATGCGCGAACGCGAGGCGGGCAGGGCGCCGCGCAGGGTCGACGACGACATCACCGGTCATGTCGTGGTCACCGACATCAACCCGATCAGCGACGCCCTGATCGAGCGGGCGAAGGCGGCGGACCGCCCCTACGTGGTCATCGTCGACGACGCGGCGGAGGCCCTGCGCCTGCACGACCTCGGGTATCAGGTCATGGTCGGCCAGCGCGACGAGACGCGGACCTACCGTGACGCCGGCGTCGATCGGGCCGGCCTCGTCGCCCTCACCCTCAGCGACGAGGCGAACACCAACGTGGCCTTCACCATCCGCGAGTTCGACGAGGACGTGCGCATCGCCGCCCTCGCTTCGCGCGGGGCGTCCGTCGACGTGCTCGAACTCGCCGGCTGCGACGAGGTGATCCAACTCGGTGAACTGCTCGGCCGCGCGATGGCCCGCCGGGTGGTCGGCACCGACGCGAGGGCGCACGTCATCGGCGAGTTCGGCGACCTGCGCATCGCCGAGGCCAGCATCGCGGGCACGGAACTGGTCGGCCGGACCGTCCGCGAGGCGGCACTGCGCCAGCGCGTCAACGTCAACGTCGTCGGGGTCTGGGAGGACGGCGGCTTCGTCGCCGCGGACGCCGACACCCGTCTCGGCGAGCGGACGTTGCTGATCATGGCGGGATCTGCCACGCACCTGGCCGCCTACGACGCCGCCTTCGGCGTCGAGCAGCGAGGCGCGAAGCCGGTCATCGTCATCGGCGGCGGTCGTGTCGGTCGAGCGGCCGCCCGGGTACTCGGGGAGACCGGCATCACGGGGACCATCGTCGAGCAGCGCCCCGAACGCATCCGCGACGAATTCACCATGGTCGAGGGCGACGCCGCCGCCCTCGAGGTGCTCGAGGCGGCCGGGCTACAGGAGGCAGGCGCGGCCCTCGTGACCACGCACGAGGACGACGTCAACGTCTACCTCACGCTGTATCTGCGCCGGCTGCGGCCGGATCTGCAGGTCATCTCGCGGGCGACCCGCGACCGCAACGTCTCGAGCCTGCAGCGTGCCGGCGCCGACGCGGTGCTGTCGTACGCCAGCATCGGCGCGACGGCACTGTGGAACACGATGGGGCGCGACAGCCGTCGGCTCGTGATCGCCGAGGGGCTCGAGATGTTCCGCGTCGCCATTCCCGACAAGCTGCGGGGACGTGCGCTCGCCGACACCCGGATCGGCAGCCGTACCGGCCTGCACGTCGTGGCGATCGCCCGCGGGGAGCACCTCGAGCCGAATCCCGATCCGACGGCACCGCTGCCGTACGAGGGCGATCTCGTGCTCGTCGGCGACGAGGCCTGCGCCGAGCGGTTCGTCGACGAGTTCGGCAACGGCGGGCGACGCCGCTGACGCCGAAGCTGACGCCGCGCCATGCGGCCGGCGTGTCAGCCGGTGGTGGCGTCGGCCTGTTCGAGGGAGGCGAGATCGATCTCGAGTTCGTCCTCGAACGCCTCGGTCTCGACGCCGTCGTCGAAGCGGACCTTGAACAGCTTGGCGACGTCGTCGGTGCCGGCGTCGGGGTCCTGCTCGTCGGGGATCTCGTCGAGCACGCTCACGGTCTGGCCGGCGCGTTCCCGGTAGCCGGGAGGGCCGTCCACGGCAGCGGACGGGCGGAAGGTGGCCTGGGTCACGTCGTTCACCTCGAGGGATGGAGGGGGAGCTACGAGGGTCGCGGCCACCGGCCCCGCGCACCACGCCCCGAACCGCCCGTTCGGTCCCCGACTTGGCCTGGAACCGACCTGTCGGTCGTGTGGCGCCGACGCTCAGTCGTCGAGTGCCCGCGAGAGGAACAGCGCCATGCCGGCGCGGTGGACCTCGCCGCCGGGTTCGTACCGGTTGTCGCCCACGCCGTTGGCGATGCCGGCGGCCGAAACGGCGCCGATGGCATCGTCGAAGACGCTGTGGGACGTGTCGCGGAACGGTGACGGTCGGAGTGGCAGGTCCAGCGCCCGCTGCAGGAACGCGGCCATCTCGCCACGGCTGACCTCGCGGTCGGGACAGAAGCGGCGTCGCGAGCAGCCACTTGCGATGCCCGCCTCGGTGATCGCCGCGATGGCACCCTGGTGGGCCTTGCCGTCGAGATCGCGGAAGTGGTGCCCCCGGGTCGCCTCGGGCACGTCGAAGGCGCGGAAGATGAAGCTGGCCATCTGGGCGCGGGTGACCGTCTCGGTCGGGCAGTACAGGTTGCGCTTGCATCCGGTCGTGATCCCGCGCGTCGCGATGTCCTCGATCGGGGCGAAGTGGCCATGGGTCGTTGGCACGTCCCAGAAGCGGGTGTCGGGCACGGCCGGCTTCGGTGCGGCCGGCACGGCGCCCGTCGACAGCGCCTGGATCCGGCTGCGGAGGGCGCCCATCCTGGCGTAGAAGTAGCGGCCCGGGCACGCCGTCGAACCGACGTTGCGGTGGGCCGTCGTCACGTTGATCGTCTTGCCGTTCTGCGAGATCGTGCGGCTCGCGCGGGCGTCGATGCCGTGCAGGTCGTACTTCCAGGCGACGACGCGGGCCACCGACTCGACGGCGACGGAGGGGATGTCGGCCTTGTCGAAGTTGCCCATGACGGACACGCCGATGGAACCGGTGTTGAACCCGGCCGCGTGGGCGCCGATGACGCCGCGCTCGAGGCCGCCGGCGCGCCCCTCGAAGACCTGCCCGTAGCGGTCGATGAGGATGTTGTAGCCGATGTCGTTCCAGCGCTGGGCGTTGACGTGGTAGCTGTAGATGCCGCGGACCACCGACGCCGACTGGGCCTTGGTGTAGCTGTTCGAACCGGCCGTGTGGTGGATGACGGTGAACTTCGGGGTCGCATAGCCCGGCGACTTGCGCACCATCGACTCGTTCGCGCCCCACTGCTTGCGGCTGATGATGTTCGGGCGGTTGGCTGCCGCGGCCTCGACCTCGACGACCCGTGGCCGCAGGTGTCGCACGACCTTGTCGACGGTGCCCTCCGAGTAGCCCTCGGTGTCGATCAGGCTGGCGGACAGATTCGCCACCTCGCCGTCGATCCGCACCTCGAAGGCATCCGCGTCGCCGACCCAGAGCGGTTCGGACGCGTCGGGTTCGGCGTGCTCGGCCTCGTCGGAGCCGAGGTCGGGTCCGTCGAGTCCGACCAGTTCGCGCTCGAGCGCCTCCCAGGCGCGCCAGGTGCCGTCGAGGCCGCGGGTGCGCACGGTCACCTCGTCGACACCCTCGGGCAGGGTGAAGCCGATCATGGAGAACGGCGCCTCGGTCTCGACGACCGGGGTGCCTTCCTCGTCGCCGGCGACGGGAGCCTCGGGGAGGTCGTCGATGGTGTCGACGACGGTCTCGGCTGGGGCCACCTCGGTGGCGAACGCCGGTGCGACCGGTGCCAGGGTGGCACCGGTGACGGCGGTCATCAACAACAGGACGTGGCGACGTCGGACGCGGCGCATTGCTTCCCCGAAGGTTGGAGGGATGTGAGGCGCGCCGGAGCGGGGCCGGGCGCGGCGGGATCTTGGGGGTTCATCGGCAGCGATGGTGGCCGTTCGAAGGGGTTCACCGCACATCGCACGCTTTGTCCGGTTCGGGAACTTTCCCACCCCCGTGGGGTCGTCCCGCGGAGTGGCTACGCTCCTGATCGCGGCGACGCGCCAGGCCGCCGAATGGAAAGAACACGAGTTGGCAGTGCTGCGGACGACGGCCGGTCCGACCGAGCTCGAATGGGACGATCGGGCGCGTTTCGCCACACTGCGCTTCCTCGAGGCCGGCGTCGGCGGCCGTGACGAGGCCGAGGCCCTGGTCGCCCAACTCCTCGAGTGGGTCAGTCAGCCCGAGTTGCGTCCCTACCGGCTGCTGGTCGACTGCTCCGAGATGGTCGACGTCGACGCGTCCTGGCGGGCCACGTGGGGCGAGCACTTCCGCGCCCATCGCGACATCGCCACCCTGTCGTGGTTCAACGCCAACCCGCGGATCCAGCTCATCGTGCTGATGTTCATCAAGGGCACGGGCGTGACGGGCGAGCCGTTCGAGCGCGAGGCTGACGCCCGGGCCTACCTGGCGGCCGAAGGCGCCGGCGCGTGAGGATTCCCGACCTCGAAGCACTGCTCGACGTGATCTCCCTGGCCTGCCTGGGCGACAGCGATGCCCGCGTGGACGTCGATCCGAGCGCGCTCGACGACCCGATGGGCGTGATCGGCAATGCGGTCAACGTGCTCCTCGACGACCTCGAGTACCGCCAGCGTGAACGCGAGGAGGCCCTGCGCCGCGTGGCGGGCATGGACGCCAAGCAGGAGTTTTTGGCCTACCTCAGCCACGACATGCAGACGCCCATGGCGGTGTTGCTCGGTGCCGTCACCGTGCTGCGCAGCTCGCGGTCCGAGGCCGACATCGAGGCGACCCTGCCGTTGATGGAACAGGCGCTCGAGCGGCTGCAGCGGTTCGTGCGCCAGTTCCTCGACCTCGCGCGGCTCGAAGCGGACCGCGGCCTGGTACTCGAGGTCGCCCCGCTCGACCTCGAACCCGTGGTCAAGCGGGCCATCGACCTGTTCGCCGACGACGGGGTGATCGACGTCGACCTCCCGCCGCACCTGCCACCGGTCCTCGCCGACCCCGTCCGGATCGAGCAGATCCTCAACAACCTCGTGTCCAACGCCTTCAAGTACGCCCGCAGCGCGCCGCGCATCACGGCCCGCTCGCGCGGAGACCGGGTCGAGGTGGTCATCGCCGACGACGGCCCGGGGATCCCGGCGGCGGAACTCGAGCGGATGTTCGGCAAGTTCGAACGCGGTGGTGTTGCGGGTGGTGCCGGTCTCGGGCTGTACATCAGCCGCGCGCTCGCGGAGGCCCAGGGCGGCCGGCTGACGGCCGAGAGCATCGCCGGCGAAGGTGCGGCGTTCACGCTGACGTTGCTCGCCGGCAGGCAGGACCGGACCTAGCGCGGCCCGTCGTCGCGCAGCCGGGCGAGCTCGCGTTCGAGTCGCCGCAGCCGCTCATCGAGCGCGGCCCGGGTGCCGCTGCCGTGGTGGGGCGGCGCCTCGTGCAGGTGGCGGCGGACCGCGTCGAGTTCGGCCTGGACGACCGGGATGGTCCGCTTCGGATCGGGCGTCGTCACGGGTCGTCCACCACCTCGATCCGCAGGGCGGTCACCCCGCCGTCGACGAGGTCGAGCACGCCGATCGTGCGGTGCGGCATGCGCCGGCGTTCGGTGGGCGAGCCGGGGTTGAAGAGCCGCTGACCGTCGATGCCGGGTTCGTCCCACGGGATGTGGCTGTGGCCGAAAACGACGAGGTCCGCGTCGGGGAAGTGGCCGTGCAACCGGGCGGCACGGCCCCTGGCCGACCCGCTGTCGTGGATCATGCCGATCCGCACGCCCTCGAGTGTGAGTTCCAGGGTTTCGGGCAGGACACCGACCAGTTCGCGGTCGTTGTTGCCGAGCACCGCGTGGACAGGCGCATACGCCCCCAGCAGGTCGAGGTGTTCGGCCTGGGTGATGTCGCCGGCGTGGAGGATCAGGTCGGCGCCCTCCAGCCACGTCTCGGCCGCGCGCGGCAGACGTCGGTTCGGCCATTCGCGGCGCAGGTGCGTGTCGGCGGTGACCACGACGCGCACGCGGGGCTCCTCGGAGCTGGCAGCTGACGGAGAACGCGAGCTTACGCACCCCCGCCACGGCCACCGCCCGCAAGGTCTACGCCAACAACGGGTTCACGCAGGAGCGGGTCCTGGTGCCGTTCCGCAAGGGCTACTCGATCCCCTGAGCGGTTGCGGCGGCGCCTACGCCGTCTCGGCCGGGCCCGGTGACTGGCGGGTCCTCGGGTCGACGAGCGGACGGAACAGCCGGCCGTGCTCGGTCACCAGCACGATCAGCACCGCGAGGATTCCGTAGCCGAGGAAGCCGACGGACAGCGGCAGGATCGTGCCGTCGAACTGCCGGTCGAGCACGGCGCCGAGCGATGCGCCGACCGCGAGTTGCACTGCACCGATCACCGAAGCGGCGGTGCCGGCCTGGGCCGCCATGGGCGCCATCGCGATCGTGTTGAAGTTCGGGATCAGCAGCGCGTGGCCGAGCAGGACCGACGCCAGCAGCGGCAGGAACACCAGCAGCGGCGGCCGCCCGCCGGTTGTGGCCGCGACCACCAGCAGCGTGCCGGCGATCGCGACGTAGGCGAGCATGACGCCATGTGCCGTCCGGCGGGTGCCGAAACGGTTGACGAGTCGGGTGTTGCCGAGCATGCCCAGACCCATGACGGCGGCGACACCGCCGAAGATGTAGGGGAACGCCTCGGGCCGACCGAAGGTCTCGCCGAAGATGATCTCCGAACTGGCGAGGTAGGAGATGAAGACGCCGTACAGCGAGGTCAGCGCCAGGGTGTAGCCGAGGGTCTGGCGGTTGGTCACCACGACCCGGGCGGCGCGAAGGACGCGGCCGAACCGCAACTCGAGCTGGGCGTCGACGTGCAGGGTCTCGGGCAGCCGCCGGGACCACAGGGTCATGCCGGCGGCGGCGACGAAGCTGAGTACGAACAGCGCGCGCCACGTGGTCACGCTGACGATGGCGGCGCCGAGCGACGGTGCCGCCACCGGCACGATGATGAACACGGCCATGATGAACGACATGGCGCGGGCCATGGCCTCGCCCTCGAAGCGGTCGCGCACCATCGCCAGGGTGATCACCCGCGGACCGGCCGCCCCCAGGCCCCATACGAAGCGTCCGATCAGGAGCAGGCCGAGGTCGGGCGCCACGGTGCACAGCAGCGCGCCAACGGCGTAGATGCCGAACCCGAGGTAGAGCGTGGGCTTGCGGCCGAACCGGTCGGCGAGCGGGCCGTAGAGCAGCTGACCGGCGGCCAGGCCGAGCATGTAGGTCGTGACCAGGCCGGCCACGGCGGTCGAGTCGGCGGGCAGGCCGAGGTCGGCGCGGATGGCGCCGAACGCGGGCAGCATCAGGTCCGTGCCGAGCGCCGCGAGCGCCATGGACATGGCCAGGATCGCGGAGAACTCGACCCGACCGGCAGCGGGGCGGGACATGGAGGCAACTCTGGGGGAGCGGGGCGGCCACCCTAACCCGGTTGCCGGATGGACGAGCGCCCCCCCCCCCGAGCGGCGGGCGGTCGACGTGCGGGCGTATCAGATGCTGCGCACGGTCAGTTCGGAGCGGACGTCGATCACGCCGTCGACCTCGGCGACGGCCGCGAGCAGGTCACGCTCGTTCTGCGGCGTCGGCACGGTGCCCTTCAGCGACACGGCACCGGGACCCTCGACCTTGATGATCACGTCCTGGACGTCGTCGCGGTAGCCGAAGACCTCGCTCTTGATCTTGTCCTCGAGCAGCCCCGGGTCGTCGGTCGGCCGGTCGGGCATGGCGTCCTTGAGCGCATCGCGCGCGGTGCCCTGCGCCTTGGCGAGGGTCTGCTCGGCCTGGCCACGCAACTCCTCGGTCTTCTGCGCGGCTGCCTGGGTGGCCTGCCCGCGCAGTTCGTCGGCCTTCTGCGCGGCGGCGTCGACGGCCTGGCTGGCCTGCGCGCTGGCCTTGTCGCGCAGTTGCTCGGTCTGGGTCATGACCTGACCCTTGACCTCGTCGGCACGCGTCGACAGCTCCTGGCCGAGCTGTTGGCGTCGCTGTGGGCCGCGGTCGGGGTCGGTGAGGAAGGCGGTCCCGTACCCGGCGGCGGCACCGATGAGCAGCCAGAACAGCCGCCGCGGCCACGTCGTGCGGTTGTCCGCCGAGAGCAGGTCGTCGAGCAGGTCGGTCTGCTCCTCCTGCATCTCGTCGAGCTTGGTGCTCAGGTGCTTCTCGACCTCGGTGAGTTGCTTGCCGAGACGACCGAACTCGCGGAAGACCGAGCCGCCGTCACCCCCGACGACGTCGGCGGTGCGGTCACGGATCTCGTCGAAGCCGGTGGTCAGCTTTTCGGACAGGTCGTGCAGGTGCATGGTTGGCGCTCCTTGGCGGATGTCCCCTGACGGCCATCCTCGCTTGCCGACGCCGATCCTGCAGGACTTTCGGTCCGACATACGGCCAGGGTGTCCATCCCCGGTGGGCCGGGTCCCCTGTCTCGCTCGCTCTGCTCGCTCGTCGCCCCCCAGCCCGGTCATTCGCGGGTGCCGCTGGCCCGTTCCATCCGCCGGGCCACCGCGAAGTACAACGGCGGTGCGAGGTACCGCAGGGTCACGAACGCGCGGTAGAACGCCGGGACGGTCCGCTCGGTGCGGCCGGTCGCGAGGACATCCGCCACGGCGTCGGCGACGATGGTCGGCTGGCCGACCAGGCGGCCGGCCGGGCTGCGCTTGATCTGCTCCTGCGTGAACCCCTCGGTCTCGATGTAGCCGGGGTTGAGTTGGCAGACGGTGATCCCGCGCGACTGCCACGACAGCGACAGGGCCTCGCTGAACCCGACGATGCCGAACTTGCTGGCCGCGTACGCCGCCGGGCCGATGCCGAGCTTGCCGGCCACGGAGGCCACGTTGACCACGCGCGACGGAGCGCCGGCCTCGAGCAGGTCGGCGAAGCCGGCCATGCAGCGCACGACGCCACCGAGGTTGGTCTCGATGGTGCGCAGCGCGTCGTCGAGGTCGTCGCGACCACGAAAGGCCCCGCCGCCGATGCCGGCGTTGTTGATCAGGGCGTGGCAGGCGCCCTGCTCGCTGCGGACCCGCTCGGCGAGCGCGTCGATGGCGGCCTGGTCGGTGACGTCGGCCGTGTGGGGCCGCACCGTGGGGTGGTCGGCGGCGAGCGCCTCGAGACGGTCGGTGCGGCGGGCGACGGCGTAGACCGTCATGCCGACGCCGGCGAGCCGTCGCGCGACCGCGTCGCCGATGCCACTGGACGCACCGGTCACGACCGCGACCTTGCCTCGTGGGTCCCAGGTCATCTGCCACTCCTCACGAACACGGCTGCCGCCCCCCCCGGGGGGGGGGGGGG
>JBBDSX010000249.1:0-5228 GCA_040904725.1 Egicoccus sp. | reverse complement strand
GCCGCCCGCCGGGATCGGCGGGCGGCAGGGATGGTGGCACACCTGGGTGACACCTGTGGTGTCGGTGCGTCAGTTCTCGAAGACCTCGGTCGACCCGTCCCCGAGTTCGAGGGTGACCGTGGTGACCCGGAAGACGCCGTCGGCGTCCTCGTCGAGTTGCACGGTCTTGCGTCCGGGCACGAGGTCCATGGTCAGCATCTGCTCCTCGTCGCCCTTGCGTTCGATCCGGACGTCGCCCCAGACCTCGAGGTCCTGCTCGGTGGCGCCGAGCAGCGACTCGGCGTCACGGCGGGCAGCTTCGGCATCGAAGTCCGCGGGAGCAGGGCCCTCGAGGTCGCCCCCGTCAAGGTCGGCGTCGACACAGTCCTCGGTGCCTTCGAGGCAGGTGCTGCCGGCGGGGTCGAGGGCGTCTTGCGGGTCGTCGGCGGGCTCGGTGCCGCAGGCGGCGAGGAGGAACATGAGCCCGATGGCGGGCACGATTCGGCGTAGCAGGCGTTCCACAGCGGCTCCTTTCGGGTAGGTGCGGTCGGCGGGTGTGACGCCGGACCCGACCCCCGGGTTCCACGGCCGCAGAAACGCGCGCGAGGGCCGGTCAGGCGCCTTCGTTGTCGGGCTTCGCGCCCTGCTCGTCGGTGAGCACCTCGTCGGCCTTTGCGGCGTCGTCGGCGTCGGCCTCGGCCAGTCGGAACCGGTCGGCTTCCGCGCCGGCACGCTGGTGGTGGGTGGCCAACACCTCGTCACCGCGCACGACGGCCCAGCCGTCGCCGTGCTCGACCACCTGCAGGCCCTCGCCATCGGGACGTTCGTCGCTCATGGTGGTCTCGCTCCTCGGTCGGATGCTCCAGCGTCACACCTGCGGGGGACCTCGATGCCAGCCGGCACCGCCGATCGTCCAGGAGGGTCTTTCGGATCGGCCGTCGTCGTGTCAAACTCGCAGGGCAGCCACGGGAGAGGCAGTCAATGAGCGTGTCGATCGCGAGCATCCTGGACCGCAAGGGCCGCGAGGTGGCGACGGTGACGGCCACGATGTCCGTGGCCGAGGTCGTTGCGGCACTGCGCGAGCGTGAGATCGGCGCGTTGGTGGTCGTCGACGACGCGGGCGGCGTGGTCGGCATCGTGTCCGAGCGCGACGTCGTGCGACGGATCGCCGCGGTCGGCGGCGACGTGCTCGACCTGCGGGTCGCGGACGTGATGACCTCACCGGTGCACACGTGCACCCCGTCGGCCACGATCGACCAACTGATGGAGGAGATGACCGAGCGCCGCATCCGTCACCTGCCGGTGTGCGAGGGCGAGCAGCTCGTCGGCATCGTCTCCATCGGCGACATCGTCAAGGAGCGTTTCGAGGAGCTGCGGGCCGCCACCCGGCAGCTCGAGGACTACGTCGCCGGCAGCTACTGAGCCGGTATCTTGCGAGCCATGGCTCCGACGCATCTTCCCACCCGCCAGGCTCCGGTCGTCGAACCGGAGGTCCGTGAGCGGCCGCAGACCGGTGAACCCGGGGACCACGACCGCTTCACGCACTACGTCCGGCAGCGCGAACTCGAGCGTTCCCGGCGCACCGGCAAGCCGGTGACGGCGCTGTGTGGCAAGAAGTGGTTCCCCGACGGTGACCCTTCGCGGTATCCGATGTGCCCGACCTGCAGCGAGATCGTGGCCGAGTCCTTCAACCGCAGCCTCGACTGAGCGCCCGGGTCACGGGCGGAAGATGGCCTTGACCAGGCCGGCGTCGCGGGCGGCGAAGGTCGTGTAGGTCGCCGGGCCCTGCTCTAGCGGGACTTCGGGATGGGTCACGACCACCGCGGTCGGCAGCGTCGCGTCCTCGATCGCGGGCAGCAGACGGTCGAGGAGGGACCGGACCGGCGCACGACCGGACGCGATCGTCAGGTTGCGGTCGTAGGCCGCGACCGGCGAGAACGCGAACGTCGCAGCGGTCTGCACCGCGATCAGCGACACCGTGCTCCCGGTACGCGCGAGGTCCACCGCCGCGCGCTGGGACGCGTCCGTGCCGGCCGCGTCGACCACGCCGGCGGCACCTGTCGGATCGAGGGCGCGCACGGTTGCCGGCGCCGCGTCGGGCGCGACCGCGGTGGCGCCGAGCGTTTCTGCGCGCTGGCGTCGTTCCAAGACCGGGTCGACGCCGATCACGTGACTCGCGCCGAGGCGATGCGCGGCCCAGACCGCGCACAACCCGACCGAGCCGAGGCCCTGGACGACCACGACCGCGCCCGTGACGTCGCCGAGTCGTTCGACCGCGACCCAACCGGTGGGCAGGTTGTCCGCCAGCAACACCCCGTCGGCGTCGGAGCGGCCTTCGGGGACGGGAACGAGGGTGGTGTCGGCGAGGGGCACGCGCAGCCGTCCCGCCTGGCCCCCGTGGAGCGCCGGCGCGGACGGGTCGCCCGGGTCGCCCCAGCCGAACAGGCGTCCGTGATCGCAGCGCGCCGAGAGCCCACGCCGGCAGGCGGGACACGTGCCGCACGAGGTCGTGAACGGCACGAGCACGCGGTCGCCGGGCGACACACGTCGGACCGCCGGACCGACCGCGCTCACCGTGCCGACGGCCTCGTGGCCGGGCACGACGCCGGCACGGGCGGCTTCACGGCCCTCGTAGGGATGCAGGTCGGAGCCGCAGAGCCCGGCGGCGTGGACCTCCACGATCGCGTCGTCCGCTGCCTCGACGACCGGGTCGGGCAGGTCGCCGTCGAAGCGCACGTCGCCCGGCCCGTGGAACATCAATCCCTGCATGCGACCTCCGGCTCGCGGCGGCCCAGCCTGTCACATGGGATAGGTGCGCGGCTCGTCGCGTTCGGTGACCCACTGCCACTCGGTGAACTCGTCGAGGTCGGCGAACCCACCGAACCGGCCGCCGTTGCCGGAGGCGCCGTTGCCACCGAAGGGTGCGACGGCCTCGTCGTTCACCGGCTGGTCGTTGAGGTGGACCATGCCGACGTCGAGTCGGTCGCCGACCGCGCGCGCGTGGGTCAGCGTGCCGCCGTGGATGCCGGCGACGAACCCGTACTCGGTGTCGTTGGCGAGTGCGACGGCCTCGTCGTCGTCGGTGAAGGTGGTCACCACCGCGACCGGACCGAAGTGTTCCTCGCGGAACAGCCGGTGTTCGGGACGGACCCGGTCGATCACGGTCGGCGGGTAGAACGGGTCGCCGCGTTCGCCGCCGGTGCGCAGGCGGGCGCCGGCGTCGAGCGTGTCACGGACCAGTTCGTCGATCGTGTCGAGTTGCGACGCGTTGGTGATCGGGCCCAGCGTGACCGACTCGTCCTCGAACGCGTTGCCCACCTTCAGCGCCTCGGCCTTCTCCACGAGCAGGTCGACGTAGCGCTCGGCCAGCGACTCGTGGACGAGGTGGCGGCCGATCGCCATGCAGATGTGGCCCTGGTGGAAGAAGCTGCCGAACGCCCCCGCGGACGCGGCCACCACGACGTCAGCGCCCTCGAGGACGATGAAGGCGTTGTCCCCGCCGAGTTCGAGCGCGACCGGGATCAGGTTGGCGCCGGCCTTCTCGCCGATCTTGCGACCGACGTCGGTCGAGCCGGTGAACGACACCATGTCCACGTCGGGGTGCTCGACGATGGCGTTGCCGATCTCGCTGCCGCTGCCCGCCACGACGTGCAGCAGGCCCTCGGGCAGGCCCGCCGCGGTCAGCAGGTCGACCCACAGCATCGCGCCGGTGACCGGCGTGTCGCTGGCCGGCTTGAGGATCACGGCGTTGCCCAGGGCGAGCGCGGGGGCCACCGACCGCATCGTCAGCACGCCGGGGAAGTTCCAGGGTGAGATCACGCCGACGATCCCGCGGGGAACCCGACGGACCTGGCTGCGGCGGCCCGGCTGGGTCGTGGGCAGCAGGTGGCCGGTCGGCTGGTGCAGCAGCGCGGCGGCGTTGGTCAACTCGCCGGTGACGAGTTCGACCTCGAAGTCGGCCTTGGCCCACACACCGCCGCACTCGCGCACGAACCACGGCCGGAACTCGTCGGCGTGTTCCTGGAGCAACTGTGCCGCGCGCGCGAACACCTCGGCGCGCTCGTTGAAGGGGCGCGCGGCCCAGTCGCGTTGCGCCTCCTTCGCCCGCTCGATGGCGGTGGCGAGGTGGTCCTCGTTCGACCTCGGGATCTCGAGCAGGGTGTCGCCGGTGGCCGGCTCGGTGACCGTGATGCGCTCACCGTGGGCCGCGTCCTCCCAGCTGCCGAGGTAGCGGTGGTCGGTCCAGCGGTCGGTGTCGAGCAGCGTCATCGGGTCCTCGTCGTTTCGGGCTCGGTGACCGGGGTACGTGCCGATGCGGCCGGCCGCGACCCGCGCGGCCCGTCAGACGGCCGGTGCCGCGTCCGGATGGGCGTTCGATCAGCCGGCGAGCACGTCCTGCACCGCCACCGGCGCTGTCGGTGACGGCGACGCGTACGTTCAGCGGCGCCGACCGAGGACGCTCTTGGCGAGCCGGCCGAGGGTCCCGCCGCGGTTGCGGTTGCCCGCCCTCCGGGTCTGGCCCGGGCGCGTGGAGCCCCCGCGGGTCCCGCCACGACTCTGGTTGAACTTGTCGTATGCGGCCTTGCCGGCCTTGAAGATCAGCGCACTCTTGAGCATGCCCATGTCGTCGTCGCTTCCGTCGGCGTCAGATGTCGGCCCAGTGTGGGACACGTGGCCAACGCGTGCGCACGACCCTTTGCGGGGTGGCCGAACGGGCCCCGGCCTCCGGCCTCCGGCCGGCCGCCGGTACGCTGCCGGTTCTCCTGCGCCCGTCGCGGCGCCGTAGCACCCTGCCGCCATCTTCCACCGCGAGGCCACTGCCCCCGTGACCTACCCGATCGAGCGCATCCGCAACTTCTGCATCGTGGCCCACGTGGACCACGGCAAGTCGACGCTGGCCGACCGGATGCTGCAACTGACCGAGTTGGTCGACCCGCGCAAGATGCGCGAGCAGTACCTCGACAAGATGGACATCGAGCGCGAGCGCGGCATCACCATCAAGGCCCAGGCCGCCCGGCTGCCCTACAAGCCGCTCGGCGACGTCGGTGACGAGTACCTGCTCAACCTGATCGACACGCCGGGTCACGTCGACTTCTCCTACGAGGTCTCGCGCGCTCTCAACGCCTGCGAGGGCGCCGTGCTGCTCGTCGACGCCGCCCAGGGCATGGAGGCGCAGACGATCGCGAACCTGTATCTCGCGCTCGAGGCCGACCTCGAGATCATCCCGGTGATGAACAAGATCGACCTGC
>JBBDSX010000248.1:0-2593 GCA_040904725.1 Egicoccus sp. | reverse complement strand
ACGGCGCCAGCCACATGCAGATCTTCACCCGCCTGGTGGTGCCGCTGTCGGTGCCGGCGATCGCGGCATTCGCGACGCTGCAGTTCCTGTGGGTCTGGAACGACCTGCTCGTGGCGCTCGTCTTCCTCGGG
This sequence comes from Egicoccus sp., assembly GCA_040904725.1. Lineage (GTDB taxonomy): Bacteria > Actinomycetota > Nitriliruptoria > Nitriliruptorales > Nitriliruptoraceae > Egicoccus. The sequence continues at coordinate 2,462 of JBBDSX010000248.1, read as the reverse complement.
GGCACACCCGACGTCCGTGTGTTGCAGGTCGCCCTCGCCGACCTGCAGGGCGCGTTCGGCCAGAACCGGCACATCCTGCCCGCGGCCGCGTTCGTGACCATGGGCCTGCCGATGGTGGTGTTCTTCTCCCTGCAACGCTTCTTCGTCCGCGGTCTGACCGCCGGAGCGGTCAAGGGTTGAGATCGCCGCTGCGAATCGGCGCCGGCGAACCCGGCGGCCTCTTCAGCGGCGAGGACAACACGCCCCGCCGCCGCTGGCTCGCGCTTGTCGGCGCGAGCGCGGTCATGCAGTTCTCCTACTGGCCGGTCGTGGTGGCCCTGGCCGCCTCGCAGGCGGGCGACGAGGCGGCCGGGCCCGCGGCGGCACTGGGCCTGTCGATCGCGCCCGTCACGTTTTTGACCCTGGCGTTCCTGTCACGGCACCGTCGCGCCCCCGGCGCGGTGCTCAAGGCGATGGGGCTGTTCCTGCTCGTGAGCCTGCCCATCATCCTGGTCCCGACGATGGCGCTCGTCGGCGTCTACGCCGGATACGCGGCCGGCGGCGTCCTCGCACTGCGACCGATGGCGGTCGAGCGCCCCTACCGGACCCGCGTCCTCGCCGTCGTGGCCGGTGGCGTCTACCTGTGGGTGATCGGCCTGCTCGGACTGGCCGGGCTCGCGCAGATGAGTGCGGCGGCCCTCCCGCTGGCAGCTTCGGGCATCGCCGACGAGATCCTGCTCGGGCGGGCCGCGGCACGCGAGCGCCACGGAGACGCATAGCCCTCCGCCGTGCGAGCCGAGATGCGAGAGGAGGCGACGCGACCTGGCGCCGCTAGCTGACGACGTCGCTCTCCTCGACCACCGCGTCGGCAACGCGGCGGCCGCGGTCGTCGGCGCGTTACCCGTCGGCGCCGCTGACGTGCGGAGCCGGCTCGTCGTAGTCCGCCTCGAGTCGCTCGAGGTCACCGGCGCGACGCTCGACGCGTCGCAGTGCAGCGGCGAGGAAGGCGTGGGCGATCCGGCCGAGCACCACGACCGCCAGCCACACGCTGAGCGCACGGATGGCCGCGTCCATCGGGGTGATCTCCTCGGTGGCCATCAGGGCCAGGATCGGGATCAGCGCCAGCATCCCGAGCACGGCGAACGTGCGTCGCAGCGGGCTCGCGCTCATAATTCGACCTCCGGGGTCGGGGGCATGCTCATCGAACGGGGATCAGGTCGCGGATGGCGAGCGCGACGTCCAGCGGCCGGGCGCGGTCGGCGCGGCCACCGAGCGGCCCGTACCCGAGCACGAGCCCGAGTTCGAGTGCGGCACGCAGGGCGACGGGCAGGTCGTCCTCGCTCGCCCACGACACCGCGAGCGGGTCGGCGTGGAGCAGGTCGCGCCAGCCCTTGCCGCCGATGACCAGGTGCAGCCAGCGACCGCGGCGGGCCCGTTCCATCCAGTCGAGGCTCGGCTCCGAGCCGGTCACGGCGGCGGCGACGTCGCCGAGGGCGAGCAGCGGCTGACCGACCGCGGTCACCGGCATACCGATCGCGCCGGCCAGGCCGCGGGCGCGGGGGCCCACCATCAGGGCGCGGCCGGAGGGCAGCGGACGGCACAGCGGCCGCAGCGCCTCGGTGAGCGCGAACGTCCAGGCGGCGTCGTCGGCACGCTCGGCCACGTCGAGGGACTGGACCAACGCGACCGGCAGGCCGAGACGGATCAGGGTCGTACGCGACCACGCGCGACCGTCGACCGGCGTGAGGTCGTCGTCGTCCTGCCAGCGAGCCGGCGCCGGGGCAGGGCCGGCCACGGTGGCCGGGGTCGGCTCCGGTGCCTGCTCGGCCACCTCCTCGTTGGTCACGCGCGTACCCGCCGGGGCGTCGGCCCAGCTCGGCCGACCGGTGTCCTGCGCGAGCGACGGCGCGGGGGGCGTCTCGGGTCGCGGTGCGGGGACGGACACGTCGGCGCGCTGGGCGGCCGGACGCGCGACGTCGTCCATGGTCGGCCAGTGCATCGGCGCCGCCGACCGGGGTGTCCGACCGTCGGGCGTCCGCTCGGCGGTCGCGGCCGGCGCGGGTGCCGCGGCGGGCTGGCCGGCGAGTTCCGGCGCGAGCTGGTGACGCAGGAAGGTGGCGAAGTCCATGTCCTCAGGGGCGTCGCCCGCCTCGGCCAGGAGCCGATCGATCGGGCTGGCGCTGCCGGACACGGTCGGAGCGGCTGCGGAGGGTGTGGGAGCCGTGGTCGCCGGTCCATCGCTGCCGCGGGCCGCGTGGATCTGCACGACCTCCTTGGCGAAGAACCCGCCGAGGCCGCCGCGCAGGATGCGCTTGGCCTCGATGATGCGGGCGCCGGGCCCGTAGGCCGCGTGCACCTGCTCGAGCGCCGCCTCGGCGGTGGGCGCCTCGGCGACGAGCGTCGCCCCGGCGACGGGGGCGTCCGCGGGGGCCGCGGTCCGGTCAGACGTCTGCATGAGCGACACCGATGGCTCCGATCACGTT
>JBBDSX010000247.1:0-2600 GCA_040904725.1 Egicoccus sp. | reverse complement strand
CGACCCGGACGTCGGTGACCTCGCCCGACAGGTCGGCGGTCACCCGGTGCTCCATCTTCATCGCCTCGATGGTCACGAGCAGGTCGCGCCGCTCGACGCGGTCCCCCACCGCGACGGCGACGGTGGTGACCGTGCCGGGCATCGGGGCGGTCGTCGTGCCCGGTTCCTCGTCGGCGTGGCGCTGCGGGAACCGCGGATGCGCGGTCAGGGTGACCCACCGGTCGCCGCCGTCGACGTGCAGGACCCGCTCGTGCCGGGACCGATCCTCGTCGGTCTCGGTCGGCCACGTCCGGACCTCGACCCGTCGCCGGACGCCGTCGATCTCCTCGAGGTCGACGTGGGTCGGACCATGGCCATGGACGAGCACCTCGACGCCGTCGTCCGAAGCACCGTCGGCGGCCGCGACGTGCCCGGGAGGAAGATCGGCGCCGACGACCACCCACCACCAGCCACGGCCACGCGATGAACGCTTCACCTGGACCGCGCGGACGCCGTCGTCAGCACGAGGATCACCGAGTCGCAGCGGAACGGCGAGACCGAGCGCGTTGGTGAAACCCTGCGGGATCCCGGTCGGGACCGCACCCGCCCGCGTCGTGAGCGTCGCGTGCAGCGCGGCCGCCACCATGGCGGTCCGCATCGTGGCGTCATCGGCACGGAACGCGCGACTCGCCGGTGTCGGGAGACGCTCGTCGAGGTAGGCCGTGGTGGTGTCGCCGGCCAGGAACGCCTCGTCCCGCAGCACCGCCGCCAGCAGGTCGCGGTTGGTCCCGCCGGACGTGAGGGTCGACTCGAGTGCCCTCGCCAACCGCGCCGCCGCCTCGGTGCGCGTCGCGGCGGTGCCGATCGCCTTGGCCAGCATCGGGTCGTAGTCGGGCGAGACGCGATCGCCGGTTCGGACGCCGTTGTCCCACCGGATGCCGTCGCCGTTGGCCGGTTCGAACAGGTGCAGCGTGCCTGGCGAGGGCAGGAACGTGGCCGGGTTCTCGGCGTACAACCGGGCCTCGATCGCGTGGCCGACCTGCACCAGGTCGTCCTGTGCGAACGGCAGCGCGGCGCCGGCGGCCACCAGGATCTGCAGACGCACCAGGTCGATCGGCGTGTCGGACGCACTACCGCGGACACGGACCGTCTGTTCGGTGACGGGATGTTCGACCTGCAGGCGCGTGTTGACCTCGAGGAAGGCGAACGCCTCGCGCGGGTCGACGTCCTCGCCGGCACGCCGGCGCGCCAGCACCGACTCGTCGGCGACGAATTCGACCGTGCCGGCGTTGACGTAGCCGATGGCCTCGGCGGCCGCGACGGCGGCGCCGGTCAGCGCGGCACGAACCTCGGGATCGATCGCGACCGACGGCGCCTCCTCGATCACCTTCTGGTGGCGGCGCTGGATCGAGCACTCGCGCTCGAACAGGTGGACGACGCGGCCATGTGCGTCGGCGAGCACCTGGACCTCGAGGTGGCGCGGCCGGGTCACGAACCGTTCGAGGAAGACGCGGTCGTCGCCGAACGCGGACGCGGCCTCGCGCCGGGCCGCCGCGACCGCATCAGCCAGTTCGGCCGGGTCGTCGACGACCCGCATGCCCTTGCCGCCACCACCGGCCGCCGCCTTGACCATGACCGGGAACCCGACCTCGTCGGCGCGGGCGGCCACCTCGTCGTCGCCGAGGTCGACCGGCAGGTCGCAGCCCGGGACCAGCGGCACGCCGGCGTCGGCCATGCGCCGCTTGGCCTCGAGCTTGTCGCCCATCGCGGCGATGACGTCGGGCGGTGGCCCGATCCAGGTCAGCCCGGCGTCGACGACCGCTCGCGCGAAGTCGGCGTTCTCGGACAGGAATCCGTAGCCGGGGTGCACGGCGTCGGCACCGGTGCGTGCCGCCGCGTCGAGGATGAGGTCGGTGCGCAGGTAGCTGTCGGCGGGCCGCATGCCACCGAGGCGCACGGCCTCGTCGCAGGTCTCGACGTGCAGCGACAACGTGTCCGCGTCGGAGAACACCGCGACGGTGGCGATCCCCATGGCCCGGCAGGTCCGCGCGACGCGCACGGCGATCTCGCCGCGGTTGGCGATCAGCACCTTGCGGGGCAACTGGACGGCGTCCACGGCGCTCACATCCGGAACACGCCGTAGCCCGTGGCACCACGGACGTCGGCGGAGTGGACGGCGGACAGGGCGAGGCCGAGCACGTGGCGGGTGTCGCGCGGGTCGATCACGCCGTCGTCCCAGCCCTGGCCGGTGGCGAACAGCGCGTTGGACTCGGCCTCGATCTGCTGTTCGACCATCTGGCGGACGGCGGCATCCTGCTCGTCGTCCCAGGGCTCGCCGCGGTTCTCGGCGGCCGACTTCGCCACGATCGAGAGCACGCCGGCCAACTGCTGGGGCCCCATCACCGCGATGTGGTGGTTGGGCCAGGTGAACAGCAGCCGCGGATCGTAGGCGCGGCCGCACATGCCGTAGTTGCCGGCCCCGTACGAGGCGCCGGTCATCACCGTGAGGTGGGGTACCTCGGAGTTGGTGACGGCGTTGATCAGCTTCGCGCCGTCCTTGATGATGCCGGCCTGCTCGTAGCGGGTGCCGACCATGAAGCCGGTGATGTTCTGCAGGAACA
>JBBDSX010000246.1:0-16220 GCA_040904725.1 Egicoccus sp. | reverse complement strand
GCGACCCGGCTGTCAGCGGGGCAGGTCCGTCTGCTTGAACTCGTGCAGCATCGGGGCGTTCACGACGAGGTCGATGACCTGCTCGATCGCCTTCGTGGCCTTCGCGGCATCACCCTCGGGGCGGTCCATCAGCCGCACGAACACCGCGCGGTCACCGGCGATGAACGTGGGCACGCCCCAGACGTCGTGGTCGGCCACGCCCGCGTCGTGCTCCTTGCGCAACTGCTCGCGGTAGGTGCCGCCCCGGGCCTCGGCGAGAATCGCATCGGCGTCGAGGCCGACGTTGCGCAGCGCGCCGGCGACGACGGCGGGGTCCTTGAGGTCGCCGCCCTCGTCATGGCGTGCGGCGAACAGCGCCTCGTGCGTGTCCAGGAACTGTTCGGGGTGGAGGTCACGGACGTACAGGCCGACCTCGAGGGCGAGGATGCCCGAGGCGGCCTCGGGGTCGTCCTGGTCCCACAGGTCGGGCTGGCCCTCCTCGACATGGCCCTGGGCGAGGCTGTACGGCACGAAGTCGACGTCCCAGTCGGCGCCGCCACGCAATGCCGCGACGACGTGCTCGTTGGCATTGCGGGCGAACGGGCACAGGTAGTCGAACGTGATGCCGAAGCGCAGGGACACGGGAGGCTCCTCGAAGGTGGGATGGTGGGTTCGTCACGCACAACGTCGCAGGATCGGTGTGGCTTCCCGCCGTCCGGGCCGTTCAGGCGAGCCGCAGACAGCTGGCGATCTCGCCCATCGTGTAGCCACAGCCCATCTGGAGCGCCCGCAGCGTGAGACCGAACGCGAAGAACGCGCCCCACGCCATGCCGACATAGCCGCGGTGCTCACGACGCAGGCTTGCCAGCCGACCGCCCACGACCGCGATCAGGGGGAACAGCGAGCCGTAGAAGTAGTGCAGCCACGCGGCGGGCTGGTCGAACACGCGCCGGCCCATCACCAGCAGCACGACGCCCAACACGGTCTGCACGACCAGCAGGTTCTCGGTCCAGTGCTGCACCGCCAGCAGGCCGGTCGGGGTCTCGTCGCGACGCATGATGCGCAGCGTGAGCCCCCACAGCATGATGACGACGAACAGCACGATCAGGCCCGCGCCGAGGTAGCGGTGGAACGAGGTCACCTCGGCTCTGCCTCCGAGGTCTTGGCGCCCCCCGACGCGTCGGCGGCCTGCGCCTTCTGCTCGAGCGGCGACACCTCGCTCGCCTGCAGCGATCGGGCCATCCGGTAGGCGAGCCAGCCGGCGATGGGCGGCAGCACGAAGCACGCCACACGCAGCACGTTCGTCAGGGTCTGCAACCCCATGGTCAGGTTCGACGCGATCACGTCGTTGGACCCGGCCACGAAGATCACGGCCATCAGGGTCAGGGCGGCGACGCCGATGCCGGTGCGAAGCGGGTTGTCGCGCGGGCGCTCGAGCAGATGGTGCTCGAGGTCGTCCCGGCCGACCCACTTCTTGTCGATCCAGGGCCACAGGAACATCGTGGTGAAGATCACCCCGCCGATGCCGACGGCGGGCAGCAGTGTCGACGGGATGGTCACGCCGAAGACGGTCCATTCCCAGGCCGGCCACAGGCGGACCAGGCCCTCGGTCCAGCCCATGTACCAGTCGGGCTGGGCGGGGGCGAAGACCTCGTAGGGCTCGTAGGTGCCGTACAGCCACACCGGATTGATCTCGAACAGCCCGCCGAGCAGGGACAGCACGGCGATCGTGAACGCGCCGAGGGAGAGCGTCGTCAGGGTCTGGCTCGGGAACAGCGGCTCGCCGACGACGTTGTCCTCGCGGGCGAGTTTGCTCGGCTTGTGGGTGTGCTTCTGTCGGATCAGGATCGCCAGGTGGGCACCCAGCAGACCCAGCAGGCCCGCGGGGATCAGCATCACGTGGGCGATGTGCAGGCGGCTGATCGTGTCGGTGCCCGGGTACTCGCCGCCGAGCAGGAGGAAGCCGAGCAACGGCCCGATGAACGGGATGCCGAGCACGACCGAGTAGCCGATGCGCAGGCCCGTCCCCGACAGCAGGTCGTCGGGCAGCGAGTAGCCGGTGAAGCCGGCCGCGAACGCCAGCAGCAGCAGGCCGACCCCGATGACCCAGTTGAGTTCGCGCGGCTTGCGGAACGCGCCGGTGAAGAACACCCGCAGCATGTGCGCCACGATCGCGGCGACGAAGACGAGTGCGGCCCAGTGGTGGATCTGGCGCATCAACAGGCCGGCGCGGACCTCGAACGACAGGCGCAGCGTCGAGTTGTAGGCGGCCGAGATCTCCGCGCCCTGCAGCGGCGCGTACGGCCCGTCGTAGATCACCGTGCGGGCATCGGGCGTGTAGAACAGCGCCAGGAACGTGCCGGTGAACAGCAGCACCACCAACGAGAACAGGGCCACCTCGCCGAGCAGGAACGACCAGTGGGCCGGGAACGCCTTGTTGAGGTACTTCTTCGAGCCGGACGCGAGGTCGAGCCGCTGGTCGAGCCAGCGCGCGAGGTTGTCGATCGCGCTCTGGCGGCGACGGGTCTGCGTAGCGCTCACGACAACCTCCTCACGATTCCTGCGTCCCGCGCCCGAGGCGACTCTCGACGTCGCGGGTCATGTTCCAGAACGACGGGCCGACCGGCGCGGTGAAGCCGCCGGTGGCCACGAGGTAGCCCTCGTCGTCGATGCCCAGCGGCAGTTGCGGCAGGGGACGGCCAGCAGGGCCCGAGACCACCTCGGCGCCCTGGTTGACGTCGAACGTCGACTGGTGGCACGGGCAGATCAGCTCGCCCACCGAGGCGCGGTAGAGCCCGACGGGGCAGCCGGCGTGGGTGCAGATCTTCGAGTAGCAGACGAGGGTGTCGACCGTCTCGGCAGCCAGTTCGTCGAGCACGAGCTGGTCCGGGCGGGTCCCGATCAGCAGCGCCTGTGCCTTCGCGTCGCCGACGGCGTCCGCGGGGAACACGGTGCGGACCTCGTCGGCCCCGACGTCCTCGGGCCGGATCGGGTTGCCGTTGGCGTCGACCAGCCGCCGGCCCGCTTCCCACTCGGTGACGAACATCACGCCACCGGGCCCGGGACCGAGCGAGCGGAGCGGGACCAGCAGCGCCAGGCCGAGCGAGGCGCCCGCGCCGGCCAGCAGCCGCAGCAGGAAGCGGCGACGGCCGCCGATGATCGCCTCGCCCAGCGATTCCTCGTAGGCGGCCTCGAACTCGTCGCGGTCCTGCTCGGTCGAGCGGTGGGGGAAGCGTTCCTCGACCACGATCTTGGGGCCGACCACCTTCTTGCCCCACACCCCGAGGCCGGTGCCGACCCCACCGAAGGCGATGAACAGCAGCAGGCCCTCGAGCTGGGTCTGCCCACCGCTGATGTAGACGGCCATCAGGCCGAACGCGGCGATGATGGCAACCACGAAACTGATCGCCGCGACGCGTGCGCCGCGGTCCTGCTGCTCGCGTTGGCGGCGCCACGCCTCGGCCTGGGCGCCCGTCGGCTCGGCGCTAGCCACCGTAGTGCTCCACCTCGTCGTACTCGTCGTGGGCCTTCTCGCCCAGCAGGTACATCACGATCGCGAGCAGCCCGAGTCCGACGATGATGGCGATCGCGCCCTCGGCGACCGGTCCGGAGCGTCCGAACGACCAGCCACCGGGACGTTCGCGGTCGCGCAGGTCCATCACCCAGGCCGTGACGGCCTCGAGGTCCTGTTCGTCCATGGTGTCGTCGAGGAAGCGGGGCATGACGCCGGGACCGGACCGGATCGCCTCGGCGATCTCGATCGGCTCGGCGACGTCGAGGGTCGAGGAGACGTCGCGCTGACCGACGGCGATCCCCTGGGCGGTGGGCCCGTGGCAGGCGGCACAGTTGCGCGTGAACAGCTCGAGGCCGTGCGACAGGTCGGCCTGCTCCCAACCGTCGATGTCGGGGATCTCGGGCCCCTCGTCGCCGGCGAGGCTGACCACGTAGGCCACCAGGGCCCGGCGTTCCTCGTCGGAGACGTGCGGTTCGCTGCGTTCGAGCCGGTGCTGGGCGTCCTGCATCGGCATGCGACCCGTACGCAGCATGAAGTCGACCGATGCGGCGCCGACACCGACCAGGGAGGGTCCGGCGGACGGGCCGTCGTTGACCAGGCCGCGTCCCTGCTCGCCGTGGCAGAGCGCACAGTTGGCGCCGAACAACTGGGCGCCGCGTTCGACCAGCGCCTCGTCCTGCGCCCACTGGGCGCCGGGTCCCTGCTCCTGCGCGGTCGCCGAAGGACCGAACACGAGATTGAGGCCGATCGCGATCGACACCACGGCGACCGCGCCCAGCACCCAGCGAACGGTCCGTCGCGCGGGCCCGTACGCGGACGAGGAAGCGTCGGCCGACACGTCGCACCTTTCACGGGTCCACGGAGGAGCGCAGCGTACCCACGGTCGTGGTTGCCCCGGTCTTCCCACCCGGGCCCCTTCGGGCGGGCACGGCGGGCCGGTCGGCTGGCAGGCTGGGGTGACCTGACACCTCCCCATCGACACCAGGAGCCAGCATGATCGTGGCCTTCTCGGTCGCCCCCGTCGGCGAACAGCACCACGTCGGCGATGCCGTCGCCGAGTGCATCCGGGCCGTGCGTGAGAGCGGTCTGCCGAACGAGACCAACGCGATGTTCACCAACGTCGAGGGAGAGTGGGACGATATTCAGGCCCTGATGAAGCGCTGCATCGACATCTGCGAGCGCCACGCCCCCCGGGTCTCGCTGGTGATGAAGCTCGACCACCACCCCGGCGCCGGGCACGAGCACACGCTGGCCTACAAGGTCGGCCGCATCGAGGCCGCCCTCGACGCACCGTCGGACGGCTGAACCGCCGGTGGCCGCGCCTGGCCGAACAGGTCAGGCCCGGCCCAGCGGCGAGGGCGGCAGCTTCTCGCGGCGCGAGGTGATCCAGGCCCCCGCGAGAACCAGCGCGGTTCCCGCCACGGCCAGCGGGTGGATCTGCTCGCCACGGAACACCACGCCCGCCGCGATCGCCACGATCGGCACGAAGTAGGTGGCGATGGACCCGCGGGGTCCGCCGACCCGGCCGACCAGTGTGGCCATCAGCACGAACGCGAGTCCGGTGCCGAGCAGACCGAGCGGCAGCATCGCGAGCGCGGCGCCGAGGTCCCACCGCGAGTCGTCGATGGCGGCCACCCCGAACGGTGCGATGACCACGAGCGCGGCCAACTGGGCCCGCAGCAGGACCGGCAGGGCGCCGTAGCGCTGCTGCAGCGGGACGGCGATGTTCGCCGACAGCCCGTACAGCACGATCGCGGCGAACACCAGCCCGGTGCCGAGCGCGGTCTGGGCCGTGCCGGTCTCGGTCGCGCCGACCGGGAGTTCGGGCAGTGAGATCGCCACGATGCCGGCGAAGCCGATCACCAGGCCGATGGCCTGGGTCCGGCCAGGCAGCCGTCGCAGCAGCAGCGCGGACCACACGGCGGTGGTCAGCGGCATGGCGCCGTTGGCCATGCCGGCCACCGACGAGTCGATCCACTGCTGGGCGACCGGGAACAGCAGCAGCGGAATGCCCATCCACAGCACGCCGAGCAGCGCGACCCGTGGCAGGTCCTCCCGCGCCACGCGGGTGCGCCGCGCCGCCGGTACCAGCGCCAGGGCGGCGGCACCGAGGCCGACGCGCGCCAGCGACACCAGCCCAGGGGCGAAGGCCTCGAGGCCGACCGCCATGAACACGAACGAGGTGCCCCAGATCGTGGCCACCGCGGCGAGAAGCCCCCACTCGGTGGTGCCGAACGCCTCGAGGTTGGTGCCGCTCGTCGTGGTCAGCAGCCGCGAGCGGGCAGGGGTGGGGGCATCGGCAGAGAAGGGCACGGCAGGCTCGAGGAAGGCGGGGCTGGACGAGTCGGCCAGCGAAACGTGAACGGTACCCAGCGCGCGCCTGGAGCAGCAGCAGTTCCGTGCGTGCGATCATCGCGCGGTTCGGCCTGACCCTTCGAACGGGCCCAAACCCGGCCGCACGACCGGGATAGGGCGGGCGAGAGCTTGTCCATTGACCGACCGGCCAGGGCCGGGTGGTGGTGGCACGGGTCCAGACCAGTCACCTTTGCGCCTGTTCGGCGGCCCGACACTTTCCTCCGCCGCCCGCCATCCAGCCGGGCCGGCCCCTTCCTGCCGCCACTCCCTCGTTCACCGTTCCAGGAGTTCACGCATGTCCAGTCGTGCCCGCACGACCCGGACCGCATCATCGCACCGCGTGGTGATACGACTCGCCGCAGCAGGGGCCCTCGTCGCTGCCGCCACCGCCGCCGCCACCATCGACGCTGCCGCCGACGAACCCGAGGCCGCCTCGGGTGCCGTCGTTCGCACCGTCACCGTGACCCCCGCCGACCAGGTCGAGCCCCGCACCGCCGGGGACGTGCCGCTGACCGCCGCCATCACCGAGGCCGTCGAGGCGCGCACCGAACTGGTCGCCTCCGCACCCGAGCCCGAGCCCGAACCGGCGCCCGAGCCGGTGCCCGCCGCGGACGACACGGTCGACGCCGGCGTGTGGGACCGCGTCGCCCAGTGCGAGTCCGGCGGCAACTGGCACATCAACACCGGCAACGGGTTCTACGGCGGCCTGCAGTTCGAACTGCCCTCGTGGGAGTGGGTCGGCGGCAAGGGCTACCCGCACGAGAACTCCAAGGCCGAGCAGATCCGTCGCGCCGAGATCCTGCTCGACCGTCAGGGTTGGGTCGCCTGGCCGGCCTGCAGCAAGAAGCTCGGACTGCGGTGATTGGGTAGGTTCTCTTTCCAGTCGATCCGAGGTTGGTGCGTGCGAGTCCGCTCGATGGTGACGTTCTCCACCGGGGCGGCGCTCGGCGCCGGCTGGATGTATCTCAAGGACCCCGAGCACGGTCCCGACCGGCGGCGTGAGCTGCGACGCGAAGCACTGCGCAAGGCCCGCTCCGGTGCCGTCGGCGCCGCACGGGACGTCCGGAGCAGGGGCGAGGAGATGTTCCTGGCGGCGGTCGCCGGGTTCGAGCAGGGCCGCACGCAGCAGCACTCCGGGCCCGGGGACGCCCCCGATCGTCGTCTCCGCAGCGTCGGCAGCTAGCGTTCGCAGCGGGCCGGTACGGCCCGATCGTCGAACGAGAGGGAGCCGGACGTGGATCTGTCGCTGAGCGCGCGTGGCCAACGACTGCGACAGGAACTGCTCGACTTCCTCGACACCCATGTCTATCCCAACGAGCAGCGGTTCCACGAACAGATCGCCACGTCGGGCGAGCGCCACCACCACCCCGAAGTGCTCGAGGAACTCAAGGCCGAGGCCCGTCGGCGCGGCCTGTGGAACCTGTTTTTGCCGGATCCGGAGCACGGGGCCGGGCTGACCAACCTCGACTACGCGCACCTGGCCGAGCTCACCGGACGGTCGCCGATGATCGCGCCGGAAGCCCTCAACTGCAGCGCTCCCGACACCGGCAACATGGAGGTGCTGCACCTGTTCGGCACCGCCACGCAGCAGCAGGAGTGGCTCGAGCCGCTGCTCGCCGGCGAGATCCGCTCGGCGTTCTTCATGACCGAGCCGGACGTGGCCTCGTCCGATGCCCGCAACATCCAGTCCCGGATCGCGCGTGACGGCGACGAGTACGTCATCAACGGCCGCAAGTGGTGGTCGAGCGGTGCTGCCAGCCCGCGCTGCAAGGTCGGCATCTTCATGGGCGTCACCGATCCCGACGAGCAGCCCTACCGCCAGCAGTCGATGATCCTGGTGCCGCTGGACACGCCCGGGGTGCGCGTCGTGCGTGAGCTGCCGGTGTTCGGCAACTACGACGGTCAGGGCGGTCACCCCGAGCTCGAGTTCGTCGACGTCCGCGTGCCGGCCGCCAACCTCATCGGCCAGGAGGGCGACGGGTTCCGGATCGCGCAGGAGCGTCTCGGCCCCGGCCGGATCCACCACTGCATGCGCCTGATCGGTATGGCCGAGCGCGCGTTCGACCTGATGTGCGAGCGTGCGATCGGCCGGGAGGCGTTCGGCCAGCCGATCGCCCGCCAGGGCGTGTTCCAGCACTGGATCGCCCAGGCCCGCGTGAAGATCGAGCAGGCCCGCCTGCTGACCCTCAAGGCCGCCCACCTGATGGACACCGTGGGCAACAAGGGCGCGAGGATGGAGATCTCGGCGATCAAGATCGTGGCGCCGTCGATGGCCGAGTGGGTGCTCGACAAGGCGATCCAGACCCACGGCGGAGCGGGCTTCACCAACGACACGCCACTGGCGATGATGTGGGCACACGCGCGCACGTTGCGGATGGCCGACGGGCCGGACGAGGTCCACGAGATGGCCCTCGCCCGGCGCGAACTGAAGCGCTACCTGCCCCAGCAGTGATCGACCTGGCGGCCGTGCGTCACGCCGGCACGCCGGCGCCCTGCCTGCGCGCGGCCACCGTGTCGGCGATCGCCTGCGCGTGGGGCGTCGGCTCGTGCGCGCCGAACGTCGCGGTGAACTCGTCGCCGAGGGCGACGTAGGGCCGGTCGAACTGGGGCACCTGCTCGCGCGCTTCGCGCAGTTGCGCGTTCACCAGGCCGGCCAGCCACAGCATGGCGGGGGAGACCCGTCCGAGGCGCTGTGGGGCGCCGGCGGCCTCGCACACCAGCGTTGCGAGCGCGCGCTGGGTGACCGGCGCGGCCGCGGGCAGGATCCAGCTGCGTCCGTCGGCGTCGCGACGCTGGATCTGCGTCGCGAACGCCCGTGCGGCGTCGGGCAGGTACGCGAAGGTGTGCGGCTGGTCGGCGTCGATGAACGCCTGGGGCGCCTTGCCGGCCAGCACCCGGTCGACCATGAGCATGCCGACCAGGCTGTTGGCGCCGTACGGGCCGTAGTAGTCCGAGCATCGGCCGATCGTGACCCTGGCGTCACCGCGTCGGTGTGCCGCCAGCAGACGGTCACCGACCGTGCGTCGGAGCACGGCTTTGCGGCTGGGCCCCTCCTGCGGTGTGGCATCGGTGATGGCGCTCGCAGGGGCGCCGTAGGCGTAGAGGTTGTCGACCATCACCAGGCGCGCCTCGGCGGCGTTCGCGGCGGCCAGGGCCGCATCCACCATCGGGAGCAGGCCGTCGTGCCAGTCGGCATAGGGGAGGCTGGCGGCCATCACCACGACGTCGCTGCCCGTGCAGGCCGCGCGGCCCGCGGCGGGGTCGCCGAGGTCGGCCGCGACCGCGCGGACGCCCGCCGGGACGTCGTCGCGGGTGATGTGGCGGCTGACGGCGGTCACGTCGTGGCCGCGGTGGAGGAGTTCGTCGACGATGGCGCGGCCGATGCCGCCCGTTGCGCCGAGGACGGTGACGTTCATGGTGGTGCCTTCTCCGGCATCGCGCCGGCATCGAAGTGCGAACGGTGTTCGCGTCAGTTGTCCGAGTATGCGCGAACGGTGTTCGCAAATCAAGAGGGGAATGGCTAGGCTGATGCACGGAGGCGAAGGACGGCCATGGCGGATCACCCTGACGGGCCCCGGGCGCGGGCGCGGCGGCAGAACCTGCGGGACCTGCACGCGGCCGCCCTGGCCGAGATCCGCGAGCACGGCGCGGTGGCGTTGTCGCTGCGTCGGGTCGCCCGGCGGATGGGGATGAGCCCGGCCGGGCTGTACCGATACGTGGACTCGCGCGAGGACCTGCTGACCCGGCTGATCACCGCGGCCTACGACGACCTCGCCGATCATTTGCTGGTCGCGATCGGGGCCGCCGACGAGCGGTCCGACCCCGAGGCGCCGCTGCCGTCGCTCCCCGACGTGGTCGGTGCGGAGGGGGAGGTCGTGGATCGGCTGCGTGCGGTGGCGATGGCCTACCGCCACTGGAGCGTGACCCATCCGCAGGAGTTCGCGCTGCTGTTCGGCGACCCGATCCCAGGCTACGCCGCACCGCCCGACGGTCCGACGGTCGCGGCCATGGGACGGGTCGGGACGGCACTGGGCCGGCCGCTCGTCGAGGCGTGGGGGAGCGGCCGCCTGCGGCTGCCCGCGACGTGGACCGCGGTCGCCTCGCTCGACGGCGTGGCCGACCGCATCGCCCCGTTGTCGCACCTCGACGCCGTCGACGTGCCGCCCGAGGTCGGGATCGCCCTGCTGCTGGCCTGGGGGCGACTGCACGGCCAGGTGAGCCTCGAGGTGTTCGGTCACCACACCTGGCTGTTCCCCGACGGCTGCGAACCGCTCTACGCCGCCGAGGTCGAGACGTTCATCGAGCAACTGCTCCCCGTTCCGTAGCCTGGAAGGCGCCAACGGGGGAAGACAGTGAGTCAGGCCACGATCAGTGCGGTCGCGGTGAGGGCGAGGACGACGCCGGCGGACTGCAGCCGGGTGAGGCGCTCGCGCAGGACCTGGCGGGCGAGCACGACCACCACGACGGGGTAGAGCGAGCTCAGCAGGGACGCGAGCGACAGCAGGCCGGTGCGGGTGGCGAGCAGGAACAGCACGTTCGCCAACTGGTCGGTCACGCCGCTGGCGACGGCGAGGTTGCGGCCGGTGCCCTCGGGCCACGGCCGGCGACGCCGCGCCAGGACCATCAGCAGCAGCGAGGCACCGGCGACGCGGGCGCCGATGAGCGGCCACAGGCCGGACGAAGTGGGCGTGAGATCGAGCAGCACCAGGAACAGCCCGAACGCGCCCCCCGCGGCTGCGGCCATCAACGCCCCGCGTGACGCCGCCGAGCTGAGCGAGGTACCGGGTTGGTAGGCGACCAGGACGACCGCGACGAGGCCGGCGACCACGCCGACGACGTCATCTGGCTGCAGTACCTCGCCGGCCAGGACGACACCCCAGGCCACGGGCACGCCCGCGCCGACGAGCGCCGCCGTGGGCGAGATCAGGCCCATCGGGCCGATCGCCATGCAGCGCAGGTACAGCACGAGGCCGAGGCTGCCGAACAGGCCGGCGGCGGCACCGAAGCCCAGCGCCGCGATGCTCGGTGTGCCGCCGACGAGCGCCACGGCGGGCGCCAGGACGGCGAGCCCGGCGATCTGGCCGAGAAGCGTCACCGTCAGCGCCGACGCACGGCGTGCGGCGAGACCGCCCGCGAAGTCGGAGATCCCGAAGCTCAGCGCCGAGCCCAGGGCGAGCAACGCACCCACGGCAGGTCCTTCGCGAACGGGGGAATCGGGCAGGTTCCGCGAAACACCGTCGTGTCGGGCGGGGCGCGGAAGGTAGCGCCGTTGGCGAGTTCCCGGCTCCGTGACCCAGCGGTCATTGGCCGCTCGTCGGACGGTGGCCTAGCGTCCCCACGGTCTGGGAGGGTCCCGGCGACAGCGTGGAGCAGCGGGTGTCCATACAACTCGGGGGCGCGTGGCCTGGTGTCGTCGCCACGGTGCAGGTCCTCGTGCTCGTCGGTGCGGGGCTGCTGGTGCCCGCCGGCATCGCCAAGCTTCGCCGTCCCGGCGACGCCGCCGAGTCGCTCGGGTGGCAGGCGACGCACGCCCACGCAGCCGTCCGCGCCGTCGGACTCGGGGAACTCGCCCTGGCCTCCGCCGTGGTCGGCCCGGGAGGGCGAGGTCCCGCGTGGCTGCTCACGCTCGCCTATCTCGCGTTCGCCGGTGTCGCGTTGCGCCAGCGCCGTCGCGGTGCCTCGTGTGGCTGCTTCGGCCAGGCCGAAGCGCCGGCCGGGCTGCTGCACGTTGCCATCAACCTCGTCGTCGCCACGGCCGCCATGTTCGCGGCGCTGGGCTCGCTCCCGGTGTCGGTCGGCCCGCACCTCGGCGAACGGAGTGCCGGCACCGCACTGCTCGCAACCCTCATGGTCGTGACGGCGGTCGCCACGGTCCAGCAACTGCTCACGGGCCTGCCGGAGCTGCGTGCGGCCACCCGCCGCGTGACGCTGCCGGCCCCCCGCACCGCACCGTCGGGTCAGGCCGGCCCAGGAGGTGTCCGATGACCATCGTCGTCGTCGCACTCAGCATCGTCGTCGTTGCGCAGTTGGTGCTCGTCGTCGGGCTGCTGCGCAGTCACGCCGAGATCCTGCGCCGCCTGCACGAACTGGGCGCCGGCATCGATCCCGAACAGCCCGACGCCGCGCCCTCGCCGCCACCTGGGGTCGCGGCGTTCGAGACCGCCCCGGCCGCGCCCGTCGACGGCCGTCGCGCGCAGGACGTCGTCGGCGTCAGCCCGTCCGGCGAGGTGCTCGCCCTGCGGGTGCGCGAGGTCCGCCACGACACGGTGCTGGTGTTCCTGTCGTCGTCGTGCTCGGGCTGCAAGCCGTACTGGCCCGCGCTCGAGGCGCCCGACGTCCCCGGTGACACCCGCGTGGTCATCGTCACCCGCGAGGAGCCCGACGAGGACGGCGATGCGATCGCCCGCCTCGCACCTCCCGGCGCCACCGTCGTGATGAGCAGCGCCACCTGGGACGCCCACGACGTCCCTGGCAGCCCGTACGTCGTCCACGTCGACGGCGCCACCGGTCGCGTCCATGGCGAGGGCACCGCAGGCACCTGGCCGGCCGTGCGCCGCCTGCTGCTGCAGGGCGCCTCCGGCCGCGACAAGGCCGCCGCGGACGCCAAGCGCGAGCGCGACGCCGACCGTCACCTGCTCGCCGCGGGCATCGCCCCGGGCGACCCGAGTCTGTACCGCCGCGCCGACGAGTTCGCCGCCGACCACGAGGTCGAGTCATGATCGTCGCTCTCGGCCTGACGCTGGCCGCCGTGGCTGCCCTGCGTAGCTCCTGGTCCCCCTGAGGCATGTCGATGCTGGCCAGCATCTCCCCGGTCGGGGAGGCGTCGCGAGGGCAGCGGTGGACCGTCACGGCCACCGCCTATCTCGTCGCGTCCACACTCGGCGGCGTCGTGGTGTTCGGGGTCGCGGGGGCGTTCGGCTGGGCGGCCCGACGCGCGGTGCTGGCCATGGGTCTGACCGTCTCGTCCGACGTCGTGCTCGCCCTGTTGCTCGTGACCGGGCTGCTCGCGCTGCTCGCCGACACCGGGCGGGCGCCGGTGCGTCCGCCGAGCTGGCAGCGCCAGGTCGACGAACGGTGGCTGACCACCTACCGCGGCTGGGTCTACGGAGCGGGCTTCGGCTTCCAGTTGGGGGCCGCCGTGTTCACCCGCATCCCGACCGCGGCCACCCACCTGCTGCTGGCCTTCGCGGCCGCGTCGGCCTCGCCGCGACTCGGCGCGCTGACCGGCGCCACGTTCGGCCTCGTCCGTGCCCTGCCGCTGCTGACCACCGCACGTCTGCACGAACCGTCGGTGCTGCAGCGCTACCACCGTTGGCTCGATGCCCGCACCCACCTCGCCCAGCGGGTGACGACCGCGACCGTCGGGGTCGCCGTCGTCGCGCTCGCCGTCGGCATCGTCGCCTGAAGGAGGTTCCCATGCAGTTGCGCGGCCACGGCATCCGGGCCGAGTTGCCCGGTGGCTGGGAGGGTGCCATCCGCCGTGAGCCGGTGTGGTCGGCGGCGCCGGACGCCGACGAGGGCCGACTGGCGGCTGCCGAGGCCGAGCAGACGGCACCGGTCGTGCACCTGGCCACCTTCGCCTTGCCCGCCGACCGCGGCGACTTCGGTTCCGGCGCGGTCGACCTGATGGCTGACGAGGACGCCTTCGTCGCCCTGCTCGAGTACGGGTCCGAGGAGGTGGACACGCCGCTGTTCGCGGCGCAAGGGCTGCCGCGCAAGCTCGACCCGCGCGCCTTCAGCGGTCGCTCTTTGCAGCGTGCGATGCGACGGCAGGCCGGCTGGCAGCACTTTTTCACCGAGGCCGGTCGCGCGTTCTGCCTGTACGTCGTGCTCGGCGACGGCGGCGATGCCAACCGTCAGGTCCGGCGGGTCGAGGAGGTCCTCGCACAGATCGAGGTCGAGCCAGCGACGGGGGAGCAGAACCGATGACGATGGCACCGGTGGCCGACCAGGCCGACGCGACCCGCTCCATCAGCGTGCGGGTCGTCGACCGGCTCGGGCGCGCCCTGGCCGGCAAGGGCCTGTCGCGTCGGCGCTTCCTCGGCCGCGTCGCCGTGGTCGGCTCGGCGATGGCGCTCGACCCGATCCGCTACACGCTCAAGCCGGGCAGTGCCTATGCGCAGGTGTGTGGCTCGGCGGCCTCGTGCTCGAGCGGCTGGACCGCCTTCTGCTGCACGATCAACGACGGCGCCAACACCTGCCCACCGGGCTCGTACGCGGCCGGCTGGTGGCGCATCGACGACTCGCCGTACTGCATGGGGAAGGCGCGCTACGTCATCGACTGCAACCGCAGTCCCTCGGCGACCTGCTCGTGCCGCTGCGCGGACGGGGCCTGCGACAAGCGCCGGGTGTGCTGCAACAACTTCCGCTACGGCCAGTGCAACACGCAGGTGGCCGGCGTGACCGAGGTCGTGTGCCGGGTCGTGACCTGCATGTTGCCCTGGGAGTGGGATGCGTCCTGCAACCGGACCGTGCGGGTCGACAACCGCACGCGTAGCCACAACTCGAGCTGCCTGCCGGGGCGTGACGCGACCTACATCGACCTCAAGTACCAGGACATGGGCCTCGTCGGCTCGATCCTGGGGGCGGCGACCACCTCCGAGCGGGACGGCGCCGCCGGTGGCCGTTACCGCCGTTACGAGAACGGGTCGATCTTCTACCGTTCCGAGACCGGTGCCCTGGCCGTGTACGGCGCGATCGACGCGGTGCACCGCGACCTCGGCGGCGACACCTCGCCGCTGGGCTATCCGCTGACCGAGGTGACCGCCGTCGGCGACGGTGCCGGCCTGCAGGTGCGCTACCAGGGCGGCAGCATCTACCTGCAGACCCGCTCGGCGACGCCACAGCCGGTCTTCGCCGCCATCGACGAGCGCTACCGCGCCGCTGGCGGGCCGACCGGTGACTGGGGCTACCCGACCGGTACGCAGCGGACCGGCGGCGGTCAGATCGTGACCTTCGAGAGCATCACGCTCGCGATGGCGGCCGGTGGGCCGGCCGTCGAGGTCGCCGACGACGTGCTCGCGGCCGCACGGGCCGCGGACGCCGGATCGTCAGATGCCGTCGGCCTCCCGGTCGCCGAGGAGGAGACGGTCGGCGGCGCGCGCCTCCAGCGCTTCGAGCGCGGCCTGGTCGTCGAGACGACCGGCGGTTCGTTGGTCGCGATCGGTGGCGACCTCGCCGAGCGCTACCTCGACGCGGGTGGCCCGGGCGGCATCTGGGGCCTGCCGACGGCAGCGCCGACCTCCGTGGACGGCGGTCGTCGTCTCGCCCTCGAGAATGCGACGCTGTTCGCCGGACCCGAGACGGGCGTGCGCGCCCTCAGCGGCCGCATCCTGGAGGAGTACGAGGACGCCGGTGGGCCCGACGGCTCGCTCGGCCTGCCCACCAGTGACGTCGTGCGGGTCGACAACGGCCAGCAGCGTGCCTCGTTCGAGGGCGGCGCGATCGTCATCGAGCCGGACGGCAGCGTCCAGCGGCTCACGCGCCGCACGGCGCGCCGAGCCGGCGACGTCAACGGCTCCGGGCCCGACGGTACGTCCCGCCGCACCCCGCGCAGCCCGGCGGACCTGTCATGACCCCTCCCGACGACACCAGCGACACCCCGATGCCCCGCGACCGCGAAAGGCGCCCCACCATGAGGACCCCACGCCGACGCACGCTGCTCGTCGTACTCAGCCTCGCCGTCCTCGCGATCGCGGTCCCGGCTGCCGCCGACCACGTCTTCAGCGACGTGCCGACCAGCAGTGCCCACCACGAGGCGATCGACGAGCTGGCCGGCTCGGGCATCACGGCCGGGTGCACCACCGACCGTTACTGCGCGGGCAACGCGGTCAACCGCGGACAGATGGCGGCGTTCCTGACGCGCGGCATGCCGCGGATCGTCGCGGACCACAGCACGACCACCCTCAGCGGAGGCAGCGGCGTGCCCGTGACGGTCACGGTCGAGTCGACGGGCAGCAGCGGCGGCACCGGGTACGTCGCCCTGCAGGGCTCGGTGACGGTGTTCGCCGACAGTGCGGGCTCGTGCCCGTGCGAGGTCGAGGCGTTCGTGTTCCGCGCCAGCGACGAGGACCAGGGTCCGTCGTCGTGGTCGATCCTGACGGGCGAGCTCGCCGCAGGCACCTCCAGCGTTGCGCTGCCCGTCACCTGGGCCACCTCGATGCCGTCGGGCAGCACCGACGAGTTCCGGGTCGCGGTGTTCGTCGACGGGGCGCCGGCAGGGACCCGGGCCGAGGCGACGTTGACCGCCACCACCGCACCCTTCGGGCAGACCCCCTGAGCGGTCGTGGTGGGACCGGGGCGCGAACGGTCGGCCAGTAGGCTCCCCGCTCGAGGGCCGGTAGCTCAGTTGGTCAGAGCAGACGACTCATAA
>JBBDSX010000245.1:0-2661 GCA_040904725.1 Egicoccus sp. | reverse complement strand
TCCCCGGCGTCAGCCCCGGCCTGGCCAGGGCGATCAAGAACCACCTCACCTGATCTCCATCGATTGCGGCGAGGTCCCGACGTCGGCCGCGGCTGGCCAGCGCTAGACGGCGTCGCGCTCCATGGCACGCCTCGCGCCGAGCCGCGCCGCCTGCTCGATCGGGTGCTTGCGGTAGCCGTAGCGCGCCGACAGCCACAGGTAGGTCGGGAACAGCAGGGGGCCGAGCCGCTCGGCCTGCCGCACGTGCACGGCCTCGTGGGCCAGCAGTGCACGGGCGCTGGTGCCCCTGCGTGACAGCACCACGTGCCCGATCGCGTTGGCCTCGGCGCCGACCAGCCGTAGGGCCAGGGCGGACGGGCCGCGTACGCCCTCGGTGACGAAGCAGCCGTACTCGGGCCGCCACCGCGGTCGTCCGCCCGACAGCAACGCGACCAGCAGGCCGACCGCCGTCAGTGGCGACGCCCACACCATCGCGGCGACCTGTCCTGCGCGCGTCCGGGGGCGTTCCGGGACCCAGCCCGACAACGCCCGCCCGACCGGTCCCTGCTCGCGCGCCGGCTCGGGCGGGACGACGCCTCCGACCCGGCGCACCATCTCGCGCCGTTGCCGCGCGGCGCCGACCAGGCCGGCCGCGAGCGTGGCCAGCAGCGCCGCCCATCCCAGCCGGCGGATCACGGCGCCACCTCGAGTTCGATCGAGGCCATGCCCAGGCCGAGGTCGATCTCGGTCGCCTCGGCCGCGACCACGCCGCGCACGACCTCGGTGGCCAGGACCTCGCGGGCGACCAGGTCGTACAGGCCCGCCTCGTCCAGTGCCGCGTCGAGGTCGCCGGGCTCGACCTTCACGGTCAGCACGATCCGGTCGTCCAGCGCCAGGTCGGCGCTCTTTCGCAGGTCGTTGACGGCGCGGACCAATTCGCGGGCCGCGCCCTCGACCTCGAGTTCGTGGGTCAGGGACGTGTCCAGGGCGAACGACGTGCTGCCCTGCGACGCGACCGCCCAGCCCGTGCGCGGGCTCTCGACGACCTCGACCATGTCTGGGGTCACGGTCACGTCCCCGCCCTCGACGGCGAGCGTCGCCTGTCCGTCGGTGGCCAGCGCCGCGGCGACCTGCGCCGCCAGGTCGGCGTCCGCATCGCGCATGGCGTTGCCGACGACGGGGGAGCGCTTCCCGAACGCCGGGCCGAGGGCGCGGAAGCTCGGCTTGAGTGAGCGCTCGACCAGTTCACCGGTCCCGTCCGCGAGTTCGACCGCCTTGACGTTGAGTTCGGCCGCGACGTCGTCGAGCAGCGTCGCCAACCCGGCCCGTTCGGGCTCGGGCACGGTCACCAGCGCGCGGGCCAGGGGCTGGCGCACCTTCACCGCGGCGTTGGTGCGTGCCTGCCGGCCGAGCTCGACCACCCGCCGCGTGGTCGTCATCGCTTGCCGCAGGTCCTCGTCCACCCAGGCGGGGTCGGCGGTGGGGAAGTCGGTCAGGTGCACCGACGCCGGCGCCGACCCGTCCTGCGAGACGACCAGGTCCTGCCACAACCGCTCGGCGAAGAACGGGGTGAACGGCGCGAGCAACTGGGCGAGCGTGGTCAGACAGGTGTGCAGCGTGTGGTACGCCGCCGCCTTGTCGGCCGGGTCCTCGGCGGCCGCCTTCCAGAACCGGCGCCGGTTGCGGCGGACGTACCAGTTCGACAGGTCGCCGACGAACGCCTCGAGCCGGCGGGTCGCGGTCGACACGTCGAAGCGGTCCATCGCCGTGTCGACGGTCGTGACCAGATCGGCGAGCTCGGCCAGGACCCACCGGTCGGTCGCCGGCCGATCGGCGACCGGCGGGGCGTCCGCACCCAGCTCGAAGCCGTCGATCGTGGCGTAGGTGACGAAGAAGACGTGGGTGTTCCAGATCGTGAGCAGGAACCGGCGCACGACGTCCTCGACGGCCTGATGGCCCACCCGTCGCGACACCCACGGGTTGCCCTCGGCCAACATCAGCCAGCGGACCGCGTCGGCGCCGTGGCGGCCGATCAGCTCCCACGGGTCGAGGATGTTGCCCAGCGACTTCGACATCTTGCGGCCGTCCTCGTCCACGATGTGGCCGAGGCAGACCACGCTGTTGTACGAGCTCTGGTCGAACAGCAGCGTCGACTCGGCCAACAGCGTGTAGAACCAACCGCGGGTCTGGTCGATCGCCTCGCAGATGTAGTCCGCGGGAAAGTGGCGCTCGAACTCCTCGGTGCCCTGGTGCGGGTAGCCCCACTGCGCGTACGGCATCCCGCCCGAGTCGAACCAGGCATCGGCGACGTCGGGGATGCGTCGCGCCGGCTGGCCGCACTCGCCGCAGTCGAGCACGACCTCGTCGACGTAGGGGCGGTGCGGGTCGAGGTCGTCGTGGTCCTCGCCGGTCAGCTCCGAGAGCTCACGCCGCGAACCGACCACCGTGACATGTCCGACGTCGCAGCGCCAGAACGGCAGCGGGGTGCCCCAGTAGCGGTCGCGGGACAGCGCCCAGTCGACGTTGTTCTCGAGCCAGTTGCCGAACCGGCCGTCGCGGATGTGCTCGGGGTGCCAGTCGATGGAGGCGTTGTTGGCGAGCAACTCGTCGCGCTTCGCGGTCGTGCGGATGTACCACGACGGCTTCGCGTAGTAGATCAGCGGCCGCTTGCAGCGCCAGCAG
>JBBDSX010000244.1:0-2665 GCA_040904725.1 Egicoccus sp. | reverse complement strand
CCCCCAGGACCCGACGACAGCGATCCCTCCGAGCCACGTGCCGGGCCCATCGACCAGCCGGGCGATCCGTCCGACCCCCGTGCCGGACCGGCCGACTCACCAGGTGACCCGCCACCGTCCGCAGCCGACACCGACCGGGGTACCGATACCGGCCTGCCGTTCTGACCTGATCCGGCGCCCGTCCTGCTCCCGCCCCTGCAGGCAACACCACCACCGGGCGCCTGCCAGCCCACCGCCGACCCCACCCGCCACGGGTGGCGGTCGACGGTGGGCTCGGCGTGCGCCGGCGTCGGCCGTGCACCGCGCCCCGCGACGTCCGCCGCACCAGGGCGGGGCCGCCTCGGGAACCTAGGATCGTTCACGATCAAGGGGGATGCGATGAATCCGGACCATGCCAAGATCCACCAGGCGGAGAATCAGGCGCTACGTGGCGAACGTCAGCTTCCATGGCGACATGGGTGGCTGGGCCTGGCGATCCCGATCGTCACCCTGGTCGGGTTCGCCATCCTCGTGCTCTATGTGTGGCTGAGCAACTGAGCAGTTCACCGCGCGCGACGAGCGCGTCGATGGCCGCCGCGCGGCTAGGGGCGCCTCGGGCGTCAGTGCCATAGTCGAGGACCCCGTCGTTGCACCTGCCCGACAGGGCCGGGTCCACGAAGCCGGCGTCCACCGGTGGGCCGGGCGCCATGCTTTTCGACCCCGCAGTCGGCGCCGGGGGTGTAGCGGCGTGAACGGTCAACCCTCGCCGAAGAGCTCGTCGGTGTGCTCGCCGAGGCGAGGTGGGGCCTCGGCGGGACGCCGGCCGGAGCGCGACCACTGGATCGGGGCGCCGGGCAGCGCGAGCTCGCCGACGGTGGGGTGTTCGACGTGGTCGACGAGGCCGAGGTGGGCGAGCTGCTCCCAGCCGTAGACCTGGTCCATGGTGCGGATGCGGCCGGCCGGGACGCCGGCGTCGTTGAACCGGGACATCCAGGTGTCGACGGTGTCGGCGACGAGCACCGCGTTGATCTCGGCCTCGAGGTCGTCCCAGTTGGCGACCCGCTCCCGGTTGGACTCGTACCGAGGGTCGGCGACGTCGATGCCGATCAGCGGCGCGAACCGCTCCCACAGACCCTCGGACCCGACCGCGACGTTCACCCAGCCGTCCGAGCAGGTGAAGGCCCCGTAGGGGGCGATGGTCGGATGCCGGTTACCGCCAGGCTCGGGGACCTCACCCGCCAGGGTCCACCGGGTGCCCTGATAGGCGTGCACGGCGACGGCCGAGGACAGCAGCGACGTAGCCACCCGCTGGCCCTTGCCCGTCCGCTCACGCTCGTGCAGGGCCGCTACCACGCCGTAGGCGCCGAACATGCCCGAGAGGATGTCGGTGATCGGCACGCCGAAACGGATCGGGGGACCGCCGACGGGGCCAGTGATTCCCATCAGTCCGGCCTCGCCCTGGATGATCTGGTCGAAGCCGGAGCGCTGTCCGTCAGGGCCGCCCTCGCCGAAACCGGTGATCGACAGCACGACGAGGCGGTCGTTGAGCGCTTCCAGTGCCTCCGCCCCGAGACCCAACCGGTCCATCACCCCGGGCCGGAAGTTCTCGACGAGGACGTCCGCATCGACGATCAGCCGGCGCAGACGCCTCAGGTCGGCATCGTCCTTGAGGTCGAGCACCACCGACTTCTTCGACCGGTTGACGGAGAGGAAGTAGGCCGACTCGGCGTCGTCCTCACCCACGAACGGCGGCCCCCAGCCGCGGGAGTCGTCACCCACGCCGGGACGCTCGACCTTGATCACCTCGGCGCCCGCATCAGCCAGCATCAACGAGGCGTACGGACCGGACAGCGCTCGCGACAGGTCGACGACGCGGATGCCCGCGAGCGGGCCGGAGTCGGAAACCGGGTCGGTCACAGGACATCCACCTCGGGGTAGGCACGGTTGTCAGGATCGAGCGTCGCATAGCCGGGACCGCGGTCGAAGAACGCCGGCTGCTCACCGCGCTCGTCGCGGAGTCGAGCCCGCAGTGCCACGCTGGCGTCGTGGTCGACCTGTCGTTCGTCGTCCGACCCGGTGACCACCACGCCGTAGTCGTCGCGGGCACCGTCGCGGCTGACCTTGCCCCACTGCACGTCGCGGACGACGAGGTCGACGTCGCGTTCGAGCGGGTCGCCCCAGCCGCCACCACCGGTCGTGCGGATGCGGACCACCTCACCGGCCCGGATCGGCTCGTCGTCGACCAGGCCCTCGAGCTCACGCTCGTTCGGACCTCCCGGGTCGACCGTGACGCGGAACGGGGCGCCGGCGCGGCCGCCGTTCACGCCCCAGCACGACAGGATCGAGCGGTCGGCGATCGACATGAACGAGGCATCCTCGAGCATGCGGATCCACTTGTCGTAGCCGAGCCCGCCACGAAACCTGCCCGGACCGCCCGAATCCATCGCCAGGCCGAGCCGTTCGACGAGGAAGGGGAAGCGGGACTCGGTGAACTCGCTGGGCAGGTTGCGCGAGTCGGGCACGACGTGGATCGTGTCCTCGCCGTCCGAGTAGTAGCGCCCACCGGACCCGCCGCCGAGCACCTCGCGCATCAGGTACGACGTGCCGTCGGCCCGGGTGCCGTAGACGCCGGTGTAGCGGATGGTCTCCTGGTCGGCGGGCATGCGCCCGTTCGTGGCCTTGGCCA
>JBBDSX010000243.1:0-16476 GCA_040904725.1 Egicoccus sp. | reverse complement strand
ATGGACGGCATCCAGGCCGCCGAGGAGATCGCCAAGGAGCGCCTGGCCGCGATCCTGATCCTGACCGCGTTCAGCCAGCGCGACCTGGTCGAGAAGGCCCGCCGTGCCGGCGCGATGGCCTACCTGGTCAAGCCGTTCCAGAAGCACGACCTGCTCCCGGCGGTCGAGATCGCCGCGGGCCGGTTCCGCGAGATGTCCGGCCTCGAGCGCGAGGTCGACGACCTGCAGGACCGTCTCGAGGCTCGAAAGCTCGTCGAGAAGGCCAAGGGCCTGCTCCAGCAGCACGAGAACATGTCCGAGGCCGAGGCCTTCCGCTTCGTGCAGCGCCAGGCCATGGAGCGCCGGGTGACGATGCGCCAGGTCGCCGAACAGGTCATCGAGCAGTACGAGGGCTGAGCGCGAACGCTCGTCCACGCCCACGGCGTGAGCGCACGTCGCGCACGCACGTCGTGACCTGCGTTCGCTCGTGTCCTAGGTTGCGTGTCCTCCGACCGCGGTCGTAGCCCCGATGGTTGATCCGTGTGGTGATCGTTCGCCACGGGCTGCAGGGGGACCTGGTCGGGTCCGGCCCCGCGACGTGCGGGCCACCGACGAGATCTGAAGGGACACCAATGCGCGTGACGACCCGCCGGGCGGCAGCTGCCTTTGCAGCGCTGGCCCTGGCCCTGACCGCCTGTGGCGACGACGACGGCGGGACCGCCGAGGGCGAGACCGACGGCGAGGCTGCCGCGGAACTCGACCTGGTCGCCGACGGCACGCTCACCGTCTGCTCCGACCTGCCCTACGAACCCTTCGAGTTCGAGGACCCGGACAGCGACATCGGCTACAGCGGCTTCGACATCGAACTCGTGCAGGCGATCGCCGCGACCGCCGACCTCGAGGTCGCGGTCGTGGCCAGCGGCTTCGAGGCCCTTACCTCGGGCACCTCGATGGCCACCGGTGACTGCGACATGGCTGCCTCGGCCATGACGATCACGCCGGAGCGCGCCGAGAACGTCGAGTTCTCCGAGCCCTACTACGAGGCGTTGCAGTCGCTGCTGGTGCCGGCCGACTCCGACATCGCTTCGATCGGTGACCTCGGCGACGGGGTGACGGTCGGCGTGCAGTCCGGCACGACCGGCGAGATGTACGCCACCGACAACGTCGACGGCGCCGAGATCCGTGCCTTCGAGAACCCGGGCGACCTGTTCGTCGCGCTCGACGCCGGCCAGATCGACGCGATCCTGCAGGACCTGCCGGTCAATGCCGAGCGGGCCCGCGGTGATGACAACGTCGAGGTGATCGAGGAGTACGACACCGACGAGGAGTACGGCTTCGCGTTCGAGATGGACCGGTCGGACGAACTCGTCCAGGTGGTCAACGACGGGCTTGCCGAGGTGCGCGACGACGGCACCTACGACGAGCTGTACGACAAGTACTTCTCGGCCGAGTAGCCGGGAGCCGTGGTATCGCGCGAGGGGGACCGGGAACGGTCCCCCTCGCGCGTATCGGCTCCGCTACCGTTCGCCCGCCCGGGCCGGATCGACAGGGGACCACCGTGACGAAGCGTCGCCGGCAGCAACTCGTCCGCGCGGCCAACTACGCCCTGTTCGTGCTCGCCATCGGTGCGTTGGCGTTGTTCGCCGACTGGGCGCTCATCGGGCGCTACTTCTTCAACACCGAGATCGCCCGCTCGATGTTCCCGGAGGTGCTCACGGTCGCGGCGCGCAACACGTTGCTCTACACCGCACTCGCGTTCACCTTCGGTCTCGCGCTCGGGCTCGTGCTGGCCCTGATGCGCCTGTCGTCGGTCGCGCCGTACCGATGGGTCTCGACGATCTACATCGAGATCTTCCGTGGTCTGCCGGCGCTGCTGACCATCTTCCTGGTCGGGTTCGGTGTGCCCCTGGCCTTCCGTGGGACCCGGGACTGGCCAACCTTGTTCAGCATCACGCTCGGGCTCGGCCTGGTCGCGGCCGCCTACATGGCCGAGACCATCCGGGCCGGGATCGAGGGCGTGCCGAAAGGACAGATGGAAGCGGCGCGCTCGCTCGGTATGAGCCACTCGTGGGCCATGACCTCGGTCGTCATCCCGCAGGGTTTCCGGATCATCATCCCGCCGATGACCAACGAACTCGTCCTGCTGATCAAGGACACGTCGCTGCTGTTCGTGCTCGGGGTGACCGTCCAGTCCAAGGAGCTGCTCAAGTTCGGTCGCGACCTGCTGCAGGGCAACGCCAACCCGACCCCGCTGATCGTGGTCGGTGCGGTCTACCTGCTGATCACCATCCCGATGACCCAGTTGGTCGCGGTGCTCGAACGCCGCAACCGCCGCTCCCGCTGACCCCGCCAGTCGAGGGGACGGTCCCAACGACGAGCGCCGCCCGCGGGAGAGGTCGGACGGCGCTCGTCTTGTTGAGATGACCACGGCGGCGATGGCCAAGCGGGAGAGGACCGGCCCGCCGCTGCTG
This sequence comes from Egicoccus sp., assembly GCA_040904725.1. Taxonomy (GTDB): domain Bacteria; phylum Actinomycetota; class Nitriliruptoria; order Nitriliruptorales; family Nitriliruptoraceae; genus Egicoccus. The sequence continues at coordinate 14,026 of JBBDSX010000243.1, read as the reverse complement.
ATGTGGTCGGTGTCACTGGCGGATGACGAGACCTACGGTGCCACCGCCGTGTTCCGGGGCGGTTACGGCGGCGTTGGACGTTCGTGACGCTTTGGCCTGACCGGTGGTCCGGTTCCGGCCCGCGCGGCCCGACCTTCCGAACCCGTCGATGGTGCGAGCACCCGCGAGTAGGCTGCCCGGACGCGCCCCGACCAGGGACTGGCCTGCGATGACCACCGCTTCCGCCCCGACGGCGACCCATGCGATCGAGGTCCGCGACCTGCACAAGTCCTTCGGCGACCTCGAGGTGCTGACCGGCATCGACTTCACCGTCGGTCACGGCGAGGTCGTCTGTGTGATCGGACCGTCGGGCTCGGGCAAGTCGACGCTGCTGCGCTGTGTCAACCGCCTGGAGGAGCCCACGGCGGGACAGATCTTCATCGAGGGCGACGACATCACCCACCTTGATGCGGACGTCGACGCGCTGCGCAGCCGCATCGGCATGGTGTTCCAGTCCTTCAACCTGTTCCCGCACCTGTCGGTGCTGCGCAACCTGACGCTGGCGCAGAAGCGGGTCAAGAAGCGCTCGAAAGCCGAGGCGATCGAGGTGGCGGAACGAAACCTCGAGCGTGTCGGCCTCTCCGACAAGATCGACGCCTACCCGGCGCACCTGTCGGGCGGGCAGCAGCAGCGGGTCGCGATCGCCCGGGCGCTGTCGATGGACCCCGACATGATGCTGTTCGACGAGCCCACGTCGGCGCTCGACCCCGAATTGGTGGGGGAGGTGCTCGAAGTGATGCGCAAGTTGGTCGACGAGGGCATGACCATGATGGTCGTCACCCACGAGATGGGGTTCGCCCGCGAGGTCGCCGACCGCGTGGTCTTCATGGACGGCGGCGTCGTGGTCGAGGAGGGTCCGCCTTCGCAGATCCTGACCGACCCGCAGCACGAGCGGACGCGCCAGTTCCTGCAGATGGTGCTGTAGGTCCCGTCAGACGCCCGCGCGCAGTCCCGTGACGATGGCGCGCAGGGCGCGTTCCCACCGGGCGTCGGCGTCGGTGGCGCTCCCGAGCGCACCGAGCAGTTCCAGGCTGGCCAGCCCGTGGACCAGCGCCCACAGTTCGAGGGTGACGCCGTCGGGATCGGTCCCGGGCAACGAGTCCGCCGCCTGGGCCCGCGCCACCGCATCGCGGAGTCGTCCCAATGTGGCGGCCGCTGCGGCGACATCGTCGGGATCGGTGGGCACGAGTCGCGGGTCACGGCCGAACATCACCAGGTACAGCGAGGGCCGGGCCAGTGCGCTGCGCCGGTAGGCGAGACCCAGTTCGAACAACTCCAGCAGCGGATCATCGACGACCTCGACCTGTCCGAGTTCGTGTGCCAGACCGGCGAACGCCTCGCGGTGGACCGCCGCGAGCAGACCGTCCTTCGAGCCGAACAGGGCGTAGATGGCCGAGGTGGTGGCGCCGACGTCCGCTGCCACACCGCGCAGGGTCACGGCCGCGGGGCCGCCGGCGGCAAGTGCGGTTGCCGTGGCCTCGACCAGCGCCGTGCGGGTTGCATCGTCGTAGGTCGCCGGACGTGCCATGCGAGCACTCCTTGACAGCATCGTGCGGGTTGCGTAACAGTGTTGCGTAACAACGTTGCGAAAGCGAGCCCATGGAACCCGCCCTGTTGTTGTCGGCACCCGCGGCCCGGACCGCGGGCATCGTGTTGCTCACGGTCGTCGCCATCGAGTCCGGCGGCGTCTACGTGCTCCGCCTCGTGCGGGGCGCCGTTCCGGCCACGCCGTTCCAGGTCGCCTTTGCCCGAGCGGGGCACGCCCACGCGGGGATGCTGGTGACGCTCGGTCTGGTCTGCCTGCTCTTGGCCGAGGCAAGTGGGCTGACGGGCGGCATCGCCTGGCTGGCGAGGACGGGTGTGTTGATCGCGGCGATCCTGATGCCGGCCGGGTTCTTCTTCTCCTCGATGGGGCGCGACGTCACCGAACCCAACCGCTGGATCGCCCTGTTGTGGGCCGGCGCCGCGATGCTGGCAGCGGGCGTGGTCACGCTCGGCATCGGCCTGCTGACCGTCTGACGCCCGGCGTCAGCCTCCGGGGTCGGTCGGCTCCGGACGCCACTCGCCGATCCGGGCGATGCGTTCCTTGCGGACCTGACGACGGATCTGCGCCTGTGCCTCGCGGCGGCGCTCCTCGTCGGTCTCGCTGAGAAGCGGCGGGATCTCGATCGGGTTGCCGTCCTCGTCGATCGCCACGAACACCAGGTACGCGCTGGTCGTGTGGCGTCGCTCGCCGCCCTTCCAGTCCTCGGCCTCGACGCGCACGCCGACCTCCATCGACGTTCGGCCGACGGCGTTGACGCTCGCCTCGACGATCAGCAGGTCACCGACGTAGACCGGCGCCCGGAACGACAACTCGTCGATCCCGGCGGTGACCGCGGCCCGGCCGGCGTGACGTGCGGCGGCCATGCCGGCCGCGTTGTCGACCTCGCGCATGACCACGCCGCCGTGGACGTTGCCGAGGTTGTTCGCGTCGGTCAGCTGCATCACCCGCGCCAATCGCACGCGACTGGCCGATACCGGACGGGGTTCCGAAGCCATCAGAAGAGTGCTCTGGCCAGGCGGGGGCGGGCGGCGCGGACGCGTTCGTCGCCGTCGCCGAGCACGCCGAACAGGGCCACGAGTTGTTCGCGGGCGGCGTCGCGGTGCTCGCCACCGAGTTCGACCGCGGCCAGCAGGTGTTCGATCGCGGCGTCGTACTCGCCGTTGGCGGCCCGGGCGCGTCCCAGGGCCAGCAGGGTCGCGCTGTCGGCGTCGTCACGGTCGACCGCTGCCTGCAACGCGTCGAGGTCGCCGGCGTCGTCGGCCAGGTCGAGGCGCGTCATGACCGCCTCGGCGGCCGGGTCCGGGCGGTGCGGGGCGATCAGGTCGCGGGCGGCGTCCGGATCGGACTCGACGAGTCGCTCCGCCAGCCCGATCGCGGCCTCGCGGTGGTTCGGGTCGGCCACGAGCGCCTGCCGCAGGGTTGCCTCGGCCTGCTCGGGCGGCAGGGCCCGGGCCTGCTTGACCAGCACGTCGGCCTCGCTCGGTACCAGGCCGTCGAGGAAGCGCTCGATCTCGGTCGCCGGCTGGGCGCCGGTGAACTGCGCGACCACCCTGCCGTCACGGAAACCGAGGACCTGGGGGATCCCCTGCACACGGAATGCCTGCGCCAGCCCCTGGTTGGCGTCGACGTCGACCTTGGCGAGCACGACCCGACCGCCGCGTGCCTGGACCGCCTGTTCGAGCATCGGGCCGAGCGTGCCGCACGGGCCGCACCAGGCGGCCCAGAAGTCGACGACGACGGGGACGGCGTGGGACCGCTCGATGACCTGGGCCTCGAAGCCGGCCTGGTCGACGTCGTAGACCAGCGGCAGGTCGCCGCCGTCGGTACGGGGGAGGGAGAACGAGAAGCTCACGGGCGGACACCTCGGCTGACGGATCGGGGGAGCCCCACCGAGCGTAGGACCCGGACGGTGCGGGGCACCCCCGATCAGTAGTCTCGGCGGCTCAAGGTCCGCGCGCCGCAACGCCGGACCCAGCCGTCGCACGTCGAGGTGCCGCCGTCGTGAGTCCGTCCCCGCAGTCCGACCGTCGCTCGCTGCTGCTGCTCGACGGACACAGCCTCGCGTACCGGGCCTTCTACGCCCTGCCCGACACCCTGCGAACCCAGACCGGGCAGCTCACCAACGCGGTGTACGGCTTCACCTCGATGCTGATCAAGATGCTGGGGGACCGGCGGCCCGATGCGATCGCGGTCGCGTTCGACAAGGGCCGCGACGTCATCCGCACCGAGGCGTTCCCCGAGTACAAGGCCAACCGGGTCAGCGCCCCCGACGAGTTCCGGCCGCAGGTCGACCTGATCAAGCAGGTGCTCGAGGTCCTCGAGATCCCGATCGTCGAGGTCGCCGGTGTCGAGGCCGACGACGTGCTCGCCACCATCGCGCAACGGGCCATCGGCGACGGGTTCCACGCCTACGTCGTCACCGGTGACCGCGACGCCATGCAGTTGGTCGACGAGCACCTGACCGTGCTCTACACGCTGCGCGGCATCAGCGAGATGGCCGAGATGACCCCGGACACGGTCGAGGACCGTTACGGCGTGCGCCCGACCAGCTACGTGGACCTGGCCGCCCTGCGCGGGGACAACTCCGACAACCTGCCCGGCGTGCCCGGCGTCGGGGACAAGACCGCGGCCAAGCTGGTCAACCAGTTCGGTGACATCGACGGGATCTACGCCAACATCGACGGGATCTCGGGCAAGAAGGTGCCGGCGATGCTGGTCGAGCACGAGCAGCAGGTCCGGACCAATCAGCAGATCATGCGGCTGCGCCGCGATGTCGACTGCGAGTGCGACCTGTCCGACCTGCGGTTCGGCGACATCGACACCGCGGCCGTCCGCGCGCTGTTCGGCTCGCTCGAGTTCCGCGCCCTCTACGACCGCTTCGTCGACGAGGTGCTGGGCGAGCAGGAGGAGGCGGCGGCCGAACAGTTCGACCGGGCCCCCACGCAGCTCGAGGCCGGTGGGCTCGAGGCGTGGCTCGACGGCGCCGCCCAGCCATTGGCGATCGTCCCGATCGTCGCGGACCGCGTCCCGCACATGACGCTGACCGCGATCGCCGTGGCCGCGCCCGACCGCGACCCCGCATCGGCCCGCATCGACGACCTCGACGCCACCGATCTCGACGCCTTCGCGGCCGTGCTTGCCGACCCGACGCACGCCAAGGTCACCCACGACGCCAAGACGCTCGACCACGCCGCCCACGCCCGCGGTTGGACGGTGTCGGGTGTCACGCTCGACACCGAACTCGGGGCCTACCTGCTCAACCCCGAACAGCGCACCTTCGACCTCGAACGTCTCGCGCTGCAGTACCTGCAGCGCACAATCACTCCCGAGGAGGCCGCCGACGACGGCGACCAGCTCAGCCTCGAGGTCGAGGAGCACGACCCCTGGGAGGAGCGCGCCCTGCGGGCCGAGGCGACCTTCGAGCTCGCGACCTTCCTGGGCGAGCAACTCGAGGAACGCGGACAGACGGAGCTCAACGAGACGATCGAACTGCCGCTCGCGCCGGTCCTCGCCCGCATGGAGCGCGCGGGAGTCACCATCGACCTCCACGTCCTCGACGAGATCCGTGAGCGACTCGCCCGCCGCGTCACCGAGATGGAACGCGAGATCCACGACCACGCCGGTCGCGAGTTCAACATCGGCTCGGGCCCGCAACTGCAAGCGGTGCTGTTCGACGAACTCGGGCTGCCGAAGACCCGCCGCATCAAGACCGGCTACACGACCGACGCGCAGGCGCTGAAGAACCTCGCCGGCATGCACCCGATCATCGACGCGATCTCGGAGTGGCGCGAGACCTCGAAGCTGTTGACGACCTACGTCGACGCGCTGCCGCCACTGGTCGATCCCGACACCGGCCGCATCCACACGACCCTGTCGCAGACCATCGCCGCGACCGGCCGGTTGTCGTCGTCCAACCCGAACCTGCAGAACATCCCGGTCCGCCGCGAGGAGGGCCGTGAGATCCGCCGGGCGTTCATCCCCGGCGAGGGGTTCACGCAACTGCTGATCGCCGACTACTCGCAGATCGAGCTGCGGATCATGGCCCACCTCTCACGCGACGACGGGCTGCTCGAGGCGTTCAAGTCGGGCGAGGACATCCACGCCACCACCGCTGCCAAGGTGTTCGACCTGCCGCTCGACCAGGTCGACGGGCCGCTGCGCGATCGCGCCAAAGCCGTCAACTACGGCCTGGCCTACGGGCTGACGCCGTTCGGCCTCGGTCAGCAGCTCGGCATCCCGCCCGACGAGGCGGTCGAGATCGTCGACGCCTACATGGCCCGGTTCCCGAAGGTGCGCTCGTTCCTCGACGCGGCCGTGGACCAGGCCCGCCGCGACGGGTTCACGACCACGCTGTTCGGGCGACGTCGCTATCTGCCCGACCTGCTCTCCGACAACCGCAACCGGCGCCAGATGGCGGAACGGATGGCGCTCAACGCCCCGATCCAGGGGACCGCGGCCGACATCATCAAGCTGGCCATGATCACCCTGCAGCACGCGCTGGACCGCTCGGGCCTACGAACCCAGTTGCTGTTGCAGGTCCACGACGAGGTGATCCTCGAGGTCCCCGAGGACGAGATGGACGCCGCCCGCGATCTCGTGATCACCGAACTGTCGGGCGTCGCCGAGCTCGCCGTCCCGCTCGACGTCGACACCGCCTACGGCACGACCTGGTTCGACGCGCAGAAGCACTGAGCTCGTCGGGTCACTCGTCGGCGGGCGGTTCGATGTCGTGGTCCTCGAGGATCTGGGCCATCGCGGGGCGGGCCGCACGGTAGGCACCGGCCGTGGTGTAGTGAATGCCGTCGTCGAGACGCATGTCCACCACGTCGCCGTTCTGGTTGGGCAGGTACTCGCTGAACTGCCCGTCGGGTCCGGCGAACAGGTCCCACACGTCGACGTAGGTCACCTCGGGTCGTGCCTCGGCCTCGCTCGAGTAGATGTCGTTGAGCATGGTGTGCTTGGCCTGGAGGTCGGTACTGCGCGCGATCGGCATGCCCATCCAGTACACGCGGTGGCCCGCGTCGACCAACTGGTCCATCAGGTCGCTGACGCGCGAGCGGTACTCCTCCTGCCACTCGGCGTCCTCGGGCTGACGCACCGTGCCGTCGATGTCGAGGGCCTGAGCGTCGTTGCCGCCGAAGTACAGGACCATGACGTCGGGGTCCTGGGTGGCGCTGACGTCGGCGAGCACGGCCGGCCAGTCGATGAAGTCCGGCCGGCTGATGCCGCTGCCGAACTCGTAGCGGACCTCGGTGATCTCGATGACGCCGGTGTCACTGGCGAGGTCGTCCATCGCCACGCCGAACTGACCGACCATCGAGTCACCGCCGACGTACATCGTCAACGGATTCTCGGCGGTGATGGGCTCCTGCGTGGGCTCCGGTTCGGGTTCGGGCTCCGTTTCCGGCTCGGAGGTGGGGTCGGGCTCCGCGGTCGGGTCGGGCGTCGGCTCGAAGCTCGGGTTCGGCTCCGGCTCCTCGTTGTCCGGTGCCGCCACGACCGGGTCGTCCCCGCCCGGCGCGTCCCCGCGCCCCATCGCCCGCTCGATGGCGGCACGCGGCCGGTCGAGCCACAGCGCGGAACTGACGGCGGCGAGTGGCTCGGCGAACGTCAGCGCGGCGTCGCGGGTCGTGCCGAGTTCCTGGCGCTGGGCCGTCGCGAGCAGAGCCTGGGCGTTGAGCAGCCCGCCGAGCAGGACGGCGATCAGGACGGCGATGATCACCTCGCCGGCCGAGCGGTCACGGACCTTCGGCGGCTCCTGCGCACCCAGTTGTTTCCCACGCGTGGTCGCACCGGACGCGATCGGTGCGTCCTGTCGGGTGGTCTCGTCATGCATGCGTGCCCCCGTCAGAACTGGAAGTAGATGAACGGTGCGATGCCGACCGGACCAAGTGCGTCGACCACGAGCAGACCGAGCCCGCCGACGACGCCCAGCGCGACCGGGCTGAGCCGGTCGGCGGCGAGTTCGAGCCGGGTGGCGGCGCGGCGCGGGACGTACTGGACCCCGATGCCGATCGCGATGAGGACCAGTGCGGCCGGGGTCAGCAGCGAGACGGCGCCCGGCGACGCGAGCCGGCCGAGGATCTCGAACGCGTCGCTCACGGACGGGGCGCGGAAGAAGACCCAGCCGAGGCAGACGAGGTGGAAGGTCACGAGGCGGCGGACCGTGACCTCGACCCCGCTCATCGCCGAGGTGTCGACGCGGGCCTGGCCGAGCGCCCGTTCGGCGACCAGGCCGAACCCGTGGATCGCGCCCCAGATCACGAACGTCCACGCGGCGCCGTGCCACAGCCCGCCCAGCACCATCGTGGCCAGGACCGCGGCGGCGGTCCGTCGCGGGCCGTGTGCGCTGCCCCCGAGCGGGATGTAGAGGTAGTCGCGCAGCCATCGCGACAGGGTCATGTGCCAGCGGCGCCAGAAGTCACGCAGCGAGATCGCGGCGTAGGGCGCGTCGAAGTTCTTCGGGAACCGGAAGCCGAGCAGCAGGGCGATACCGATGGCGATGTCGGTGTAGCCACTGAAGTCGGCGTAGATCTGCACCGCGTAGCCGTAGATGGCGACCAGCACCTCGAACGCGCTGAACTGGCCGGGGCTCGCGAACACCGGGTCGACGAGGTTGGCCCCGAGGGCGTTGGCGATCACCACCTTCTTGAACAGCCCGCCCAGGATCAGCCCGGCTGCGGTCACCGCGGGGATCGTGCGTGGATCCCGTGGGCCGGCCAACTGGGGCAGGAACTCGCGCGCACGCACGATCGGTCCGGCCACGAGTTGTGGGAAGAAGGCGAGGAACACGAACACGTCGAGCGTCGGCGCGACGTCGATCTCGCGCCGGTAGACGTCGATGACGTAGCTCATCGCCTGGAAGGTGAAGAACGAGATCCCCACCGGCAGCACGATTTCGAGCAGCGGCAGCGGCGGGGTGATCCCGAACTCGCCCAGGGCGTTGCGGGCCGAGACCACGAAGAAGCCGTAGTACTTGAACCATCCCAGCAGGCCGAGGTTGGCCGCGACCCCTGCGGCCAGCCACCAGCGCCGGCCCCGTTCGTCGTCGCGGCCCGCCATCGCGCGCGCGACCCCCTGGTTGACCAGGCTCGATCCGGCGAGCAGGCCGAGGTAGCGCCAGTCCCAGGCGCCGTAGAACACGTAGCTCGCCCCGAGTGCGAACCACTTCCACGCCGTCCGCTGGCGCATCAGCAGCCAACTGCCCGTGAGCACGACGACGAAGAAGAGCGCGAACTCGACCGAAGGGAACAGCACCGCGAAGCCTCGTGGTCAGGCGTCGTCGACGGACGCGGAATCGGTCTCGTCGGACGCGTCGTCGGTTCCGTCGGACGCGTCGTCGGTGGACCCGTCGTCCGCGTCCTCTGCGGTGTCGGGCTCCGAGTCGGTGTCGGACGGCGGGCACGCGGCCGGATCGTCGGCGCCTGGGGCCGGGGTCGGCGGGGTCGAGCCGGCCAGGTTGCCTTCGCCGATGAACGGCGGATCGATGCCCTCACCGCAGGTCGGACGGCCCGGCCACTCGATCTCCTCGGCGCCGGGTGCGGCGTTGGGGTCGGCGGTGCGGGCGGGCGGCGGCACGTCAGCGGCCTTCAGTTCGGTCTCGCCCGCGGAGAGCACCGACTCGGAGTAGCTGTTGCCCGCGTTCCACAGCAGCCAGCCCTCGATGCCGTTGTCGTAGGTCGCCTGGATCTGCGCCTCGAGCCGTGCTGGGGCGTGGTCGCGGCCCATCCACGGCGCCGCGAAGTCCTCGAGCCACGGACGGATCTCGGCGTGCAGGCCCTGGACCCGCATCTGGGCCTCCTGCATCGCGTTCCACACCGTCTCGTACGGGTAGTCGACCGGGTGGGGGAGCAGGCCGTAGTTCCCCGGGCCGTAGTGCGAGGGGTAGACCATCGGTGAGATGAAGTCGACGTGCTCGGCGATGCGCTCGATGACCTGGCCGGTGCCCTGCGCGTCCCAGGTGAAGTCGTAGGTCACCAGGCCGAACAGGTCGGCCGAGACCAGGCCGCCGGCGGCGTGGACCTGCTCGGTCGCACGGGCGAGGAAGTCGACGACCTCGTCGGGGTGGCGCCACTCCTCGCGGGGCCGGTCCTCGGGCACGCCGGGGAGTTCGATCGTGGAGGTGTCGCCGTCACCACCGTTGGGGAAGCGGATGTAGTCGAACTGGACTTCCTTGAACCCCGCCTCGATGGCCGCGATCCCGACGTCGATGCACCACTGTCCGGCCTCGTCGGCGTAGGGATTGAGCCACGAGAAGTCCTTACGGCCGACCCATGCGCGATCGGTGCCCTGCTCCTGTACGGCGAGTTCGGGGTGGGCGGTCGCGACCAGCGTGTCCTTGAAGCAGGACACGCGGGCGATGGGGTAGCCGCCCGCGTCGAGCAGTTGCTGCAGTCGCTCGGTCGGGTCGCCGTCCGGCTTCCAGTCGGCGCCCCCGGCCGCGGTGTAGGGATGGTCGATCGGCCACAACAGCGTGCCCGCCTCGTCCTTGACGTCGACCACGACCGCGTTGAGCTCGGTGGTCTCGACGAGGTCGACGAGGTGGGCCCAGCGCTCGCCCCAGAACGAGTAGACGGTGGCATAGACCCCACGCACCGCCTCGGGTGCCTCGGGCAGGGCCGGCTCCGTCTCGGTCGGTTCCGGTTCCGGCTCCGGTTCGGGCTCGGGTTCGGGCTCGGCCGGGGTCGCGTCCTCCGCGGCCGTGGGATCGGCCGTGGGCTCCTGCTCGGGAGCCGCGGTCTCGTCGTCGCCCGAGCACGCGGCGAGCAGCAGGGCCGCTGCGGTCAGTCCGGCGATGGTGGTGCGCGCGGCCCGGCCGCGGTGATGGCTGGCGACGTGCATGCTCGAGATCCCCCCATGGCCCCGGTGCGCGACGCAACCGGCTGCGGCCCGGAACGTATGGACGGAAGCCGGTCGCCGCCAACCGGCCACGTCCCACGTGCGGCACGACGGGAGCAGGCCGGTCCGGGAACCGGCCGGCAGGTCCTCGCGGCGGCTACTCGCGGGGTTCGGCCGCCACGCGCAGCGTCACCCGCTGGCCTTCCTTGACCTGCCGCCCGGCGGCGGGCTCGCTGCGGTAGACGAGGTCCGGCTCCATCTCGGTCGTGCGCACGACCCCTTGGGAGACGACGAAGCCGGCCTCCTCGAGTTCGGCGACCGCTTCCTCGATCGGCTTGCCGACCACGTCGGGCATCGTCGGGCCGGCCGGTTCGGCCTCCTCGGCCTCCTCGGCCTCCTCGGCGTCGCCGCCGGTCTCTGCCGCGACCGTCTCGGTTCCCCCGTCGCCGCCGCAGCCGGCCAGCAGCATCGCGGCACCGAGTGCCGCGCCAAGCGCCCTACGCGTGATGTTCACCTGTGTGTCCCCACCTTGTCGTTCTCCCATGCGGCTCCCGCCAGCGCGCGAAGGCTAGATCGTGCGGACGCCTCCGGTCCGCGTTTTCCGCGCGTTTTCCGCGCGGCCCGCGCGGGTGTCGCCCGACGACCGGACCCCCACGCTGCGGCAGTTCACCCGCATGCGCCACGATGGCTGCATGGAGATCCTGCCCGCCGACGGTTACCTGGTGGCCCGCGAACTGCTCCAGCGCGGTGTCGCCGTGGTGTATGTGCTGGCCTTCGTGGCCGTCGTCCACCAGTGGCCGGCGTTGCTCGGCGACCAGGGGCTCACCCCGGCACGCGCCGTGCTCGAGCGGGTGCCGTGGCGACGGGCACCGAGCTTGTTCCACCTCCGCTACAGCGACCGGCTGGCCGTCGGCGCGGCCGTGGTCGGCGTCGCGGTCGCGCTGCTGCTGGTCGTTGGCGTGCCGCAGCGCGCCGGCAGTGCGGCCACGCTGGCGGCCTTCGGGCTGTTGTGGGTGCTCTATCTCTCGTACGTGAACATCGGCCGGGTCTGGTACGGGTTCGGGTGGGAATCGATCCTGCTCGAGGCCGGCTTCCTGGCCATGTTCCTGGGCGGCCACGACAGCGCGGTCCCGTGGCCGGCACTGCTGCTCGTGCGCTGGTTGCTGTTCCGGGTCGAGTTCGGGGCCGGGTTGATCAAGTGGCGTGGCGATGCCTGTTGGCGCGAGCTGACCTGCCTCGACTACCACCACGAGACCCAGCCCCTGCCGGCCGGTCTCAGTTGGTGGTTCCACCGGTTGCCAGCGCCACTGCACAAGGTGGAGGTGGCCGCGAACCACGTCACCCAGTTGCTCCTGCCGCTGCTGCTGTTTCTCCCGCAGCCGTTCGCCGGCGCCGCGGGCGTCGCCGTCCTGGTCACCCAGGGGTGGCTGATGGTCAGCGGCAACTTCGCCTGGCTCAATCTCGTGACCATGGTGCTCGCGACCGGCGCGCTGCCCGACGCGTGGCTCGGCGGCACCGGTGGCTGGCTCGGTGGGCTGACGCCGGCCGCGGGGCCCGCCGCCGTCCCGGACTGGTTGGCGGTGGTGGTCGCGGCGGTCTTCGCCGCGCAGGTGGCGATGAGTTGGTGGCCGGTCCGCAACCTGTTGGCCCGGGACCAACGGATGAACGCCTCGTTCAACCCGCTGCACCTCGTGGGGACCTACGGCGCGTTCGGCAGCGTCACGCGGCACCGCTTCGAGTTGGTGATCGAGGGCACCGAGGACCCGGATCCCGGACCCGCCAGCACCTGGTCGCCCTACGAGTTCCCGGCCAAGCCCACCGACCCCGGCCGACGGCCGCCGCAGGTCGCGCCCTACCACCTGCGCCTCGACTGGCTGCTGTGGTTCGCGGCGATGTCACCGGCGCCGAACCGGCGCGACGACTGGCTGCTCGCGCTGCTCGATCGATTGCTCGCCGGCGACCCGACGATCCGTCGTCTGCTCCGCCACGACCCCTTCGACGGACGTGCACCGACGGCGGTACGCGTCCGCCGCTTCCTCTACCGGTTCACCACGCGGGCCGAGCGACGGGCGACCGGCGCCTGGTGGCACCGTGACCCGGCCGGCGAGTACACCGGGATCGTGCGGCGCTGACCGCAGGTCGCACCCCACCTCTAGCGTCGGAAGGCCCGCAGGCGAACAGAGGGAGCCAACATGCGCGAGACCGACACCGACCTGCAACGCCTCCAGCAGCGGCTCGACGCGAGCTACGAGCGGGCCGGACCGCACCTGCGAGACATCCACGCCCCGAAGACGCGCGTGGATGCCGCCCGCCTCGCCGCCGAACTCGACGGCATGCGGGTCCTGGTCCTGGCGACCGTCACCCGGGACGGCCGGCCGCTCACCGGTCCGGTCGACGGTTGGTTCTACCGGGGCCGGTGGCTGCTCGGCACCAGCCCCGTCGCCGTGCGGGCCCGCCACCTCGCCGACCGACCGGCGGTCTCGGCGACCTACGTCGACGGTGAACGGTTCGTGTGCACGGTCCACGGCGCCGCCCGGCGAATCGAGGCGGTGACCCACGACGACGGCGGGTTCGCCGCCGTGCTCCGCGACTACTACGGCGACGGTTGGTGGGAGCAGATGGCCGACGCCCCGTACTGGGAGATCGAGGCGGACCGCCTGCTCGCTGCGGACGTCTCGGCGCTCGCCGCCGGCTGAGACGCCGGTCAGGCGGTGGTGGCGGCCGTGGTCTGGCCGGCGTCAGGGTCGAACCGCAGCCCGCCGGCGGCGACGTCGAGGACCTCGATCGCATACTCGCCGCGCGGTCCGGTCGCCCGGAACTTCAACCGTCCCATCAGGTCGGTGTTGCCCGACACGACCCAGTCACGTTCCGGTCCACGGACCCTGGCCTCGACCGCGAGCGTCGAACAGCGCTTGTCCTCGGCGTCGCGGACCTCGACGAGGAAGGCCACGGTGACGCGCCCGTCGTCGGCGTCGACCGCGTCCAGCACCCGGATCGACGCGACACGGACCGGCTCGGCGAACAGGCCCGTCTTCGGCAGGGCGTCGGGCTCGCGCTCCAGCGTGATCGCCGGCGCGGGTCGCGCCCGGCGAACGGCACGGCGGAGACGGTCGAGCACCACGGTCGGGGTCCTGGATCGGCGGTGGCGGCACGGTACCCGCCGCCCCGGCGCGGTCAGGTCGTGACGTCGCCCCGGTCGCCGTCGGTCGGCCCACCACGGCGCCAGCACCCGGCCAGGTGGTCGTCGACCAGTCCCATCGCCTGCTGGAAGGCGTACACGGTGGTGGGTCCGACGAACGCCCACCCGCGCTTCTTGAGGTCCTTGGACATCGCCACGGACTCGGGGGAGGTGGCCGGAATGTCGGCGATGGTGCGGGGGACCGGCCGCTGCTGCGGGGCGAAGCGCCAGACGTAGGTGTCCAGCGACCCCTCGGCGTCGACCAGGTCGAGGTGGGCCCGCGCGTTGGTGATCGTGGCCTCGATCTTGGCGCGGTTGCGCACGATCCCCGCGTCGGCCATCAGGCGGTCGACGTCGTCGGGACCGAACCCGGCGACCACCTCGGGGTCGAAGCCGGCGAAGACCTCGCGGAAGCGGTCGCGCTT
>JBBDSX010000242.1:11241-16717 GCA_040904725.1 Egicoccus sp. | reverse complement strand
AGACGGCTTGGTGGGCTCCGGGGGAGAGACGGCTTGGTGGGCTCCGGGGGAGAGACGGCTTGGTGGGCTCCGGGGGAGAGATCGGTACCGTCCGGCCCGCTCCCCCGGCCCAGGAACGCGACCACGGACCCGCGCGACGTCCTCGACCTGCTCGGCCGCACCTCGGCGTCCGGGGCCGTCGCCGAACGCGCGTCCGAGGGCGGCGAGGGCGACGACGAGGGCCCGGGCGGGTCGGCCCGGGAAGAAGGACTGGTCCACCTCGCCCACCTGCCGGCGCGGGCAGCCCGGACGGTGCCGTTGCCCGACGAACTCCCCGAGGTCCTGCGCGGGCGCCTCGAGCACGCCGGGGTCCACGAGTTGTACGTGCACCAGGAGGAGGCCTGGCGGCGGGCACGGGCCGGCGAGCACGTCGTCGTCGCGACGGGGACGGCCTCGGGCAAGAGCCTGTGCTACCAGCTGCCGGTGATCGAGCGGCTGCTGGACGACGACCGCGCCGTGGCGCTCTACCTCGCGCCGACCAAGGCGCTCGCGCACGACCAGCTCCGGGCCGTCCGCGGCTTCCGTCTGCCCCAGGTCCGTGCTGCGGTCGTGGACGGCGACACGCCGACACCGGAACGCGAGGCGGTGCGCCGCACGGCCAACTGGGTGCTGACCAACCCCGACCTGCTGCACCACGCGCTGCTGCCGAACCATCGCTACTGGCGCGACCTCATCCACCGCCTCGCCTACGTCATCATCGACGAGGCCCACGTGTCCCGCGGCGTGTTCGGCGGTCACGTCGGCCTGGTGCTGCGCCGGCTGCGGCGCGCGGCCGAGCGCTACGGCGCCGACCCGACGTTCCTGCTGGCCAGCGCCACCGTCGGCAACCCGGCCGAACACGCCTCGACCCTCGTGGGGGTCGATGTCGCCGAGATTCTGGTGGACGGCTCGCCGCGCGGACCTATGGACGTCGGCCTGTGGCAGCCGCCCTTCGATTCCGAGGACCGCGACAGCCGCCGGTCGCTGCTGGGTGAGACCGGCGACCTGCTCGCCTCGTTCGTCGCCGCCGACGTCCAGACGCTGGTGTTCACGCGCAGCCGCAAGGCCGCCGAGGTGATCGCGCTCAATGCCCGTCAGCGGCTCGGTGATGCCACGGATGCCGGGGGCGAACCGCTGGCGAAGACGGTCGCCGCGTACCGCGCCGGCTACCTCGCCGAGGAGCGCCGTGCGTTGGAGCGCGACCTGCGCGCCGGTGCCCTGCGCGGCGTGGCGGCGACCGAGGCGCTCGAACTCGGCATCGACGTCGCCGGACTCGACGCCGTGATCCTGGCCGGCTGGCCCGGCACGACCGCGTCGTTCTGGCAGCGCCTCGGCCGCGCCGGCCGGGTCGGAGGGGCGGCGGCCGGCGTGCTGGTCGCCCAGGAGGACCCGCTGGACCATTACCTGGTGACGCACCCCGACGAGTTGCTGACACGACCACCCGAGGACGCCATCGTCGACCCGACCAACCCCTACCTGCTCGGCCCGCACCTGCGCTGCGCCTGCCAGGAGTTCCCCCTCGACGACGACGAGGCCGCGGCCTGGTTCGGGCCGGACGCGCCGGCGATGCTGGCCGACGACGTCGCGGCCGGGCGGCTGCGCCTGCGCGGTGGCCTGCACTACTGGACCTCTCGGAAGCGCGCCAGCAGCGAGGTGAACCTGCGCTCGGCCGGCGGCCGCAACGTCCGCATCGTCGACGTCGACACCGGCGCGTTGATCGGGGACGTCGAGGAGGCGCGTGCCCACCGCCAGGTCCACACCGGCGCGGTCTACCTGCACCAGGGCCGCCAGTTCGAGGTCGCCGAACTCGACCTCGAACGCGCGGTCGCCCTGGCGGCCGAGTCGCCGCGCCTGGCCCACACCACCCGCCCGCGCACCGACATCGACGTCCGCATGCTCGAACCGCTCGAGGGCGGGCACTGGGGCGAGGTCGAGGTCGGCCTCGCCCGCGTCGAGGTCTCGACCCAGGTGACCGGCTACGAGGTCCTGCGCCTCGGCTCGGACGAGGTGCTCGACCGGGTGGAACTGGACCTGCCGCCCGTCGAGTTGCACACCGTGGCGGTGTGGTACGCCATTCCCGAGGACGTGCTGACCGCGGAGGGGGTGACGTTCCGGGACGTGCCGGGCTCGCTCCACGCCGCCGAGCACGCCGCGATCGGGATGCTGCCGCTGCTCGCGTTGTGTGACCGGTGGGACCTGGGTGGGCTGTCGACGGCGTTGCACCCCGACACCGGACGGCCCACGGTGTTCGTCTACGACGGCTACCCGGGCGGGGCGGGACTCGCCGAGCGCTCGTACCGCCGGCTGCCCGAACACCTCGCCCGCACCCGCGAGACGATCGCGACCTGTTCCTGCAAGCGGGGCTGTCCGTCGTGCGTGCAGTCACCCAAGTGCGGCAACGGCAACGACCCTCTCGACAAGGCCGGAGCCGTGCGCGTCCTCGACCTGCTGCTGGCGCGGGCGCCGGCCGACACCTGAGTAGCGAGGCCGTCGCCCGAGCCAGGGGCTCAGGCCAGCGGGCGGTGCACCGGGCGGCCACGCCGCCAGATGCGCAGGGCCAGGCCGACGAGGACCAGCCCGACGACGATCGGGACGACCGGCCGGCCCGTGGACGGCGCGGTCGCGTCCGACGCCGCCTCTGACGCACCGAGGATCACTTCGCCGTTCTCGGAGACCGTACGCGTGACGGCGCCGGGGTCGGGGACCGGCGCGGACCGGACGTCACCGACAGCGGCGTTTCTTTCGGCGGCCGACCCGTCATCGGCCGTGCCCTCGGTCGGGGCGGTCCCGGTGGCCCCGGACACGTCATCGGGCGACGACCCGGTCGGCGGCTCGCCCTGGGATCCGGCCGCGTCGGCGGCGTCCCCATCGACGGTTTCGCCAGCGGTCGCGGCATCGACCGGAGGGTCGTCCGGTGCCGCCACCTCGACCGAGACCTCGCGCGAGACCGTCTCGTAGGTGGCACCGCGACCGTCGGGCCGCAGGGTCACGACGCGGTAGGCGTGGACGCCCCGGCCCGGCGCATCGGCCAGCGAGACGGCCTCGTCCGGCACCTCGGCGACCAGCGTCCAGCCGGTATCGGTGGCGCGCTCGACGAAGTAGCCGACGACGTCCGGTTCGGGCGCCGGCTCCCACGACACCAGTACCTCGCCGTCATCGGCGGCGACCGCCCGCACGTCGGCAGGCGCGGTACCGGGGGCCGAGATGATCAGTGGCAGGTCCACCGTCTGCGCGGTGGTGTCGTCCGCCCGCGAGACCATGACCCGGACGACGTAGTCGCCGTTGGCGAGGATCTCGGCCGCATCCGAGGGCAGGAAGGGCGCACCTGTCCGCGGGTCGAACTCGATCGGGTAGTCGGCGCGGTCGCGTGAGCACGTCTCGGCGTCCTCGCACAGCGGGTGGCGCGCGTCCACACCGAGGTCGCCGTCGAGGTGACGCAGGGTGGCGTCGATCCGCTCGGCGCCGTCGTCGGCCGCGGTGGCGACCCGCACGACCAGGCGCGTCGCACCGGTCACGACGGCATCGGACGGCTCGCGGAGTGCGGCGTCGGCGGCCCAGGCAACAGACGGTGCCGCCACCGTCAGCAGGACGGTGGCGAACAGCGCAGGACGGAGCAGGCGGGAAGGCACGGCGGAGGGCTCGATGATCGAGGGGAGGTCACACGTCCGCGGACGGGGCGGGGTCCTGCGGGGTGCGCGTGCCCGGCGAATGCGAGTCGGCCAGGGCCGCACGGACGACCAGCCGCTTCGCGGCCGATCCCTTGGGGTGACAGGTGGTGAGGGTGAGCAGTGCGTCGTCGCTGGGCGCGACGACACTCCAGTCGCGGGGGTGGGTGATGCAGCCGGCACCGGTCTCGGCGGGGACACAGTCGCCGTCGGACGGCGGGGCGGTGACGACGTAGCGGTGGTCGCCGACCGGGGTCGACAACCAGATCTCGTCGCCGACGCCGAGTTCGTCGAGGCGGTTGAACGGCTTGCCGTAGGTGGTGCGGTGACCGGCGATGCCGACGTTGCCGACGGTACCGGGCAACGGCGTGTCCGGGTAATGGCCCGCCCCGGCCCGAAGTGCCGTTGGCGTCGTCCCCGCGACCACGATCGTCTCGACGTCGATGGCCGGAATCTCGATCCGCGTGAGCGGCGAGCCGGCCGTCATGGTGGGCTGCCAGGTCTCCGCCGGGGCCGCCTGGAGGTCGTCGAACTCCTCGGCGAGCTGGTCCTGGACGAAACGGTCGGTGTACAGGTCGGTCAGCAGCGGATAGCTGAACAGGCCCGCCCCGAGCAGGAACAGGGCGGTGGTGAGGGCGGACAGGACCGTTCGTCCACCGCGTCGCCGTCGGGCCGCGTCGAGCAGGAACCGGCTGCGGCTGGTCGAACCGGCCACCCTGGGCCCATAACGGAACCCGCCGCCGACCTCGGCGGCGCCCGGCTCTGCGGCTGACCCTCGGCCCTGCATCCTCGCCCTGTCCGTCGCCTCACGGCGTGCCGTCGCCTGCACGTACGCCAGCATCAACGACCGAAGGGCCGGCGGGGTTGCGCAGCCGCTCCGTCGGGACGGGGTCCCACCTCGACGTCGGTGAGCGTGGCCTCGGCGGTGGCCGTGACCCGGCTGGCCCCGGCCCGTTGCGGGACGACCAGTCCCGGGACATCGACGCTGACCTCGACCGATGCCTCGTCGCCGCCGCAGTGGCAGGACTCGAGCCGGGCGTCGGCCGCGTCGGCGACGTCGGCTGCCGCGGCGGTGGCATCGCCCCAGGCGTCGTCGATCCGGACGGACACGGCCGCCAGCGCCGCAGCATCGGCGACCTGTTGTGCCCGCGCGGCAGCGACGAGATAGCTCGCGATGTCCACCAGCACGATCACCGACGTCAGCGCCACGGCCAGCAGCAGCGGGAAGGCCAACGTGGCGATGCCCTCCTCACCCGATTGCCGCGACCGTGTCATCCGCGTCATGGTCCGTCTCCGGTGTCCGGTGGGGCCGTCGGACCGTCCTCGACGAGGCTGGCCCAGCCGTCGCTACGCCACGGGCGCAGCGGCCCGTTGCGCGAGGCCCCGGGCGGCGGCCACGTCTGCGCACCGCCCGCACCGACGGACGGCTCGACACGGGCGTGTGCCGTGGCGCTCAGCGACAGTGACGTCGGGCCGACGCGGCGCGACACCGCGGCCGTGACGGTGAGCACGTCGCCCGGGGCCCGGTGCTCCGGCGTCACCGCGAGCCGCACGCCGGCGAGTTCGGGGACGGCGTCCCGGGCGGCGTTCGCGACCGCGCCGTTGTCGGTGGTGGTGGCCGCGACGCGGGCACCGACGCGTGCCGCCTCGTGCAGCAGGAGGACGTCGCGCAGGACGGTCACGGTGTCGAGCAGTCCGATCGCGAGCAGCGCGACGACCGGCAGGACGAGGACGGCCTCGAGACTGAGCGAACCGTGTTGCCCAACCCGGCGGGCGGGGGGGGGGGGGGGGGG
>JBBDSX010000242.1:6707-11231 GCA_040904725.1 Egicoccus sp. | reverse complement strand
CCCCCCCCCCCGCGCCGGGAGCGCGGACGGGCCGTCGAGCGGGGGCGGTTCATGCCCCGACGAGGTTGCGGGCGGTGCTGAGCACGGAGTCGAACAACTCGACGACGGCACCACCACTCGCCCACTTGATCACGATGCCCGCGATCGTGGCGGCGACGATGGCGAGCAGGCCGTACTCGGTGACGAGCGACCCGTCCTCGTCGTCGAGGCGGACGGCGGTGCGCGTGTGCAGGGGCGGCCGCGAGGCATATGGCCCGGCGTGCGGGCGCGACTCGACCGTTGGTGTCGTGGACATCGGTGTCTCCTTGATCATGGAAGGGCCTGCTGCAGGCCGACCTGCACGATCGGGGCTCCGACGAGCAGCAACGTCGCCGGCAGCAGGGCCAGGGCGGTGGGGAAGGTCAACTGGGCCGGCAGCCGCTCGGCGGCGGCCAGGACCCGTGCGCGCTCGTCCGCGCGGAGTTCCGCGGCGAGACGACGCAGGGCCGGCGCCGCGGGGGCGCCGACGTCGGTGGCGGCGCGCAGCACCGCGCCAAGCCGTTCGAGCGGGCCGTCGTGGTCGACGGCGAGGCCGAGTTCGAGTTCCAGCGCGAGACCGCGCAGGTCGGCGGCGTGCGTCGGCAGGTGGCGGGCGCTGACGCGCAGGGCCTCGCCGGGACCGACGCCGGCGGACAGGGCGGTCGCCGTGAGGTCCGCGGCCTCGTCCACGCCGGGCTGGCCGACCGCCGTCGTCCGTGACCGTCGCCACGTCGCGATGCCGGCGAGGACGCCGAGCGCCGGGACGAAGACGGCACCGAGGACGAGCGCCACCAGGCAGGCACGCACGGCGCGGACGGGGGCGGAGCGCGGTGGTGGTGGCGGTGCGCCGACGCGCCGGACCAGCCGCATCACGGCCAGGGCCCCGATCCCGAGCAGGACCAGACCGAGCCCACCGACGAGCCGCCCACCCGGGGTGGCGTAGAACCCGACGAGGTCGGCTTCGAAGAGCCCACCGAGGAACGGCACGAGGACGAAGGGAGCGGCGAGCAGACCACCGGCCACCGCCTTGGTCTGCGCCGAGGCGACGGCGACGGCCCGGCGGGTCGCGGCAAGGTCGTCCTGGGCGGCGGCCGCCGCGTCCAGGGCCGGCAGCATCGGTGCACCGGTGGCCGCCGCGACGGCCATGGACCGGCGGGCGCGGGGCATGAGCCGACTCAGGTCGCGGGGTGGGAGACCGGCGGCTGCCTGCAGGCGCAGCACGTCGAGCGCGGCGGCCTGGCCGGGCGTCGGGGCCTCCGCCGCCGGCGCTGTGCGGAGGCGGCGCAGGACGCTCATGACGCCACTTCGCGGATCTCGGCACCTCGGGACCCGGCGACGACCTCTCCCAACGCGGCGACGCGACGTCGGCCGTCGCGGCCGCGCGCCAGCGAAACGACCAGATCGAGCGCCGCAGCGACCTGCGCTCGTGCGGCGGCCAGCGGGATGCCCGCCAGCAGGGCCATGCCCTCGAGTCGCACGATCGCCTCGTCGGCGCCGTTGGCGTGCACGGTGGTCATGCTGCCGTCGTGGCCGGTGTTCATCGCCTGTAGGAGGTCGGCGACCTCGGCGCCGCGGACCTCGCCGACGACGAGTCGGTCGGGCCGCATGCGCAGGGCGTTGCGGAGCAGCGTCGCGACGTCGACGCCACCGGCGCCGTCGGCGCTGGGCGGCCGCACCCGCAGGTGGACGGCGTGAGCGGCGGGCCGCCGCAGTTCCGGGGCGTCCTCGATCACGACCAGGCGGTCGTCACCGACCTCGGCGAGCAGGCGTGCGAGCAGCGTCGTCTTGCCGACGCCGGCCCGACCGCAGACCACGATGTTGCGTCGTTCCCGGACGGCCTCGACGAGGCGGTCACGCATGCGGGCGTCGACCGTCTGGGTGGCCAGCAGTTCGTCCCACGAGGGCACGACGGCCGGGACGCGCCGCAACGTCACGACCGGGTGCTCGGTCAGCGGCGGCAACAGCGCGTGCAGTCGCACGCCGCCGGGCAGGACGGCGTCGGCGAAGGGATGGGCACGGTCGAGGCGGACCCCGAGCGGCCCGAGCACCCGGCGGAGCAGCCGCTCGACGTGCGCGTCGCCGTCGAACCGCACCCCGGTCGCGACGAGGATGCCGTCACGCTCGACGTGGACCTCGTCGGGGCCGTTGATCATCACGTCGGTCACGGCGGGGTCGCGCAGCAGCGCCTCGACCGGGCCGAGTCCCCCGAGGTCGTCGACGAGGTCGCGGACCGCCCGGGCCCAGACATCGGGGGCCGCGACGATGCCCTCGGCGGCCAGGGCGCGGGCGACGGCGCGGCGCAGCGACGCGCGGTCGGCGCGGTCGTCGGTGATCTCGACGTCGGTCCGCAGCCGGGTGGCGACCGCGGCGCGGAGCCGCGCGTCGACGATGCCGTCGGACGGGCCCGCCGGTCCAGGTACGTGGTCTGTGCTCGTCATCCTCGTCGTCGATCCCCGCCCCCACGGGGTGTGCCGTCAGCGCTCCGACCGGCTCACGGTGGCGCACCACCGGGCCCCCGCGTCAGCGGCACCAGCGGCCGCAGCCACGAACCGGGGAGCCCGGCGGGGACGCGGCCCTGGAGTCCGGCGCGCGCGACCCGGGCCGAACGTGGCAGGTGGACCCGCCGCCGTGGTCCGCAGGCCTGCTGGACCGCCGAGCGGGCAGCCGGCCCCGAGCCGACGACCACGACGGCCGCCGCGGTCGTGCGTCCGGCCGCGGTGAGCCCGGGTGCATCCGCCCGGCAGACCAGCACGTCGACGTCGTCGTCGACGCCGGCGTCGACCACACACACCGACACGGCAGGGTCGACGACCGACACGGCCGGCTGTGGGACGCCGACCTGGACCGCCCGGGCCCGGGGCACCCCGGCGAGCGGGCTGGCCTGCGTCCACACCCCGGCACCGGCCAAGGCGCCCGGCGGCAGATCGCGCACACCGGTCACGGGCGCGGCGGGCCCCAGGATCAGCAGGGTCGCGGTCCCCTGCCAGCCGTACAGGCCCGCCAGGGCCGCCGCGACCGTCGAGGTGCCGACCCCGCCCGCCGCGCCGCCGATCCGCAGGATCCTCGGGCCGGCCGCGGCCGCACGCGGCGTCTCGAGGCCGGACAGCGCGGCCTGCTCGAGCGCGTCACGGTCCGATGGCCAGCGCAGGGTGCTGGTCGGCCGTGCGCGCACGGCGGCGGCCGCGACCTCGGCCGGGTGGTCGCCATCGCCCACGAGCAGCACCGTGGGCAGGTCGCGCATCGGTGCGCCGGCCGCGACACCCGCCGGGTCTGCGACGCACAACCTCGGCGGCACGAGCAGTGCCGTCTCGGCGTCGACCGGCTGCCAACCGAGCACGGACTCGACCCAGCTGCGCACGGCCTCGCCCGACGGGCCGGCGACCTGCAGCAGCACGGGCAGCGCGGTGGTCGCATCGCTGCGCTCGCCCATCGACGGCGCGACCTCTGCCGTTGCGTCCACGCACCCACTCCTGTCGCGGTGTCGAGTCACCGTACGAACCGGCGGGTCCGGGGTCGCTCCGGGATGTCGCGCACCTGTGGACGACGCGGTCGCCACATACGCTGCCGACGCCAGCACGACGGCATTCGGGGAGGCACGCGTGCGGACGTCGACGACGGTGACGTGCCCGTCGTGCGACGCGGCCTGGGACCCCGGCGACGCCCGTTTCTGTGGTGACTGCGGTGCCCGACTGCGGCCCTCGCCGACGCTCGAAGGTGCGCCGCTGTCCGACGCCGAACGCACCGAGGCCCTCGCGCCGTTCGACCCGCACCGGTTGCGCTGCGAACCCGAGGGCTGCGAGCGCTGGCGCGTCGACCTCCCCGGCGGCTCCCGCTACGGCCGACAGGTGGCCATCATCGAGGGTCTCGTGGTGACGCTCGCCGGCGACGAGGTACGCGCCTACGACCTCGACAGCGGCGCCGAGCAGTGGCGGGCGTCCTGGCCAGAGCCGTCGGCGCCGCCACCTGTCGCGGAGGTCGCCCTGATCGAGACCCAGGTCGACGGCAACGGCGCCAGCGGGAACGCCTGGACGACGCTCCACGACCTGCGGGCCCTCGACCCTCGCACTGGCGCACTGCTCTGGACCACGGGTTCGGCGAGCCTCCGCGCGGTGTCCGACCGCGCCTTCGTAGTCACGGACGGCGCGACCACGCGGGTGCTCCACCCACGAACTGGGGCGGAGCGGGGCCGGGGCGAGCTGCCCGGTACGGGATGGTTGCATCTCGCCGCCGATGTCCTGCTGCACCAGAGCGATGCTCACGACGGCAGGTGGCAGGTTCTGGACACGGAATCGCTCGAGGTCATGGCGGAGTTGGGGCCGCTCGACCATCTCATGCGGACCGACGACGGATCGGCATTGGTCGGTCTGGACCGAAGCGATGCAAACACCGGGGACCGCGTCCTGTTGTTCGAGACCGACGGCACGCTGCGCTGGGAGCACCAGGTGACCGCACCAGCAGGGTCGGTCGCGGACTGCTGTACGAATCCGCGCGTCGAAGGCGACGACC
>JBBDSX010000242.1:0-6607 GCA_040904725.1 Egicoccus sp. | reverse complement strand
GGCGACGACCGCTCGGCGCTGCTCTGGCACGCAGGCCACCGCATGGAGGTCCGAGGCAACCTGTCCGGGCCGTTCAACGCTGCGCCGCCATTCATCTTCACCGACGGATCGAGCCTGCTCGGCGTCCAGCCGGTCCCACCGGGCTGACCCGGACGTACGATGACACGGTCGTCCGCGGTCGGGTGACGGGGAGGTCGCAGGTGCGACGAACCAGCACGCTCACGTGCCCCGCCTGCGGCGCGCGCTGGGACGCCGGGCGCGCCCGCTTCTGTGGCTGGTGCGGCCGCGCGTTGCGTGCGACGGACCTCTCGACCGACGAGGAGGCGGCGCCACGACGCTGGCCCCGCCGGGTCGCCTGGGCGGGCGGTGCGATGGCCGGCATCACCACGCTCGTCGCCCTCGCGCTCCTCGTCGACGGGCTGCACCTGCCGGGTCAGCGATCCGATCCGACCGTCGAACTCGCCGACGAGGCCGGCGAGGCCGTGGTCGCCCAGGGAGAGCCGCTGTCCGACGACGAGCGCGCCGCCCTGTTGGCCCCGTTCGACCCCAACCGCCTGCGTTGCGAGCCGGAGGGCTGCGAGGTCTGGCGCCGCGACCTCGTCGACCGGCAGGGCGCGCACACCAACGTCGCCCCCCTCGGCGACCTCGTGGTGGTCAACGTCGGCAACGACATCACCGCCTACGACGCGGCGACCGGCGAGGAACGCTGGCAGCAGCGCTGGCCCGCGAGCGAATCGGCGCGTGCGTCGGCGAACTGGACGTCGATCCTGGGCAGCGAGGACGGCGAGGTCGTGGTCCTGGCGCGTCCCGAGCGCGGTGACCTGTTCGCGCTGCGACGCGACGGAAGCACCGCCTGGCACGACGACCGCGTCGGGCAGGTCCACAACCTGCAGGTGGTCGGCGACACGCTGCTCACCTCCTCCCAAAACCTGCCGGCCGAGCCGGGCGCGATCGGGGAGGCCGGCGCGTCGAGCGAGCACCTGGTCGGCCGCGACCTGGCTTCGGGCACCGTCCGATGGGAACGGGAGGCCGCGCTCATGGGCGCCTCGGAGTACCTGCTGGTCGCCCAGGAGGTTGGTACCAACGTGCTCCTGGACCCCACCACTGGCCAGGAACTGGGGCGCCGTGACCTCGGACCCGATGCGTGGCTGTACCCCGTCGGCGAGGTGCTGCTCAGCTTCGGCAACGACGAGCAGCAGGCGTTGCTGTCCGCCGACCTCGAGCCGCTGCCGGACCTCGAGGACCTGACCGAGGTCCATCCGCTCGCGGACGAGGGTCTCGTCCTGGCGCTTCGACACGGTCGAGCCAGGGTCGACGACGAGCGGCGCCCCGATCGTCTCATGCTCGTCGACGACCGCGGAGGGATGCGCTGGAGCGTGGATCTGGACACCTCGCCGCGCAGTGCCCGGTTGTGCTGTCCGCAACCGCATGTCCGAGACGGCGTCCTGGTGCTGCCCGCAATCGAGGACGACGGCGCCTGGACCGCGCTGTCCCTCGACGACGGCACACGCGTCGAGGTCCCGCCGGGCACCGACAGCGCGCCACAGGCGGACAACGTGTGGTGGATCTCGGCGCGTACCGCGATCGAGCACCTCAGCGACGGCATGCGGCTGCATCACGAGGGCATGCAGGTCGCGGTGCAGGGCCAGGACAGCTGGCCGGTCACCAGCGAGCCGCCGTTCGTGATCACCAACGGGCGCAGCCTGCTCGGTGTGCAACCGGTGCCGCAGGACTGATCGGCGTTACGCTCGCCGCCCCGCGACGTGCAAGGACCTGACGGTGGTTGACGGCCGCGAGCCCGACCCGACCGGGGACGAGACGCCCGACGTGCCCGCTGCGTCGGGGCCGGACCCGTCCACGGTGGACAAGGTGCTGTCCGCGGCCGCCGAGGCCATCGGTGACAGCTCGGGGGCCACGGCCGAGACCGAGCAGCGCTACGCCCGTCCCGACGCCGACCGCCTCAGCGACAGCATGCTCGCCCGCGTGGCCGCCCGCCGGACCGGCGCGACCGAAGCGGCGTTCTTCGACCTCGACAAGACCATCATCGCGGGGTCCTCGACGCTGGTGATGGGCCGCACGCTGATGAAGGACGGGCTGATCAGCCCGACGACCGTGGTCAAGTCGCTGTACGCGCAGGTCGTCTTCCAACTCGTCGGCGCCGACCACGAGAAGATGGAGCAGATGCGCCACGTCGCGCTCGAACTCACCCGCGGTTGGGAGGCCGAGCGGGTCCGACGCCTGGTGCGCGAGACCATGGAGACGGTGATCGCACCGCTCGCCTATGCCGAGGCGCTCGACCTGATCGCCGAGCACCAGCGGGCCGGCCGGGACGTGTGGATCATCTCGTCGTCGGGCGAGGAGATCGTCGAGCCGTTCGCCGAGTTCCTGCGCGTCCGCGACGTGATCGCGACCCGCTCCGGCATCGACGACAGCGGCTGCTACGACGGCACCCTCGAGTTCTACGCCTACGCCGGGGCGAAGGCGACCGCCATCCGCCAGGTCGCCGAGACCCGCGGCTACGACCTGTCGAACAGCTACGCGTACTCCGACTCGATCACCGACCTGCCGATGCTGACCACGGTCGGCAACCCGGTGGCGGTCAACCCCGACCGTGAACTACGCGCGGCCGCGACAGCGATGACGTGGAGCGTGCGCGACTTCCACGCGCCGGTGCGCCTTCGCGACCGGCTTCCCGACGTGAGCAAGCCGCGCAACGAGGTCCTGGCGGGTGCCGCAGGGGCCCTGGTGGTCGGTTTCGCCGTCTGGCGCTACGTTCTCAGGGGCGACGACTGACCTGTTACGTGTCGCCGGTGGCGCGGAGGCGAAGCCGAGCACGCACGGCGCGTCAGGTGTAGTCGCGGTGGTAGACGACGCGGCCGGACTCGTCGAAGCCGAAGAAGCTGGCGCGCGGCAGATCGGTCCAGCGGCGACCGGCCGCGGTGTAGGAGATCGCCCACTCGACCGCGAGCGAGGTGCCGTCGGCGGACTCGATGACCCGGTTGGACTCGACGGCGATGTCCTCCTTGCCGCCGATCCAGTCCTTGAGGTAGGCCTGGATGAGCAGGTTGCCGCGGTGCGGCGGGTTGTAGGGCTCGAGGTAGAGCGCATCAGCCCCGTACAACTGCGGGATCTCGGCCATGTCACCGTTGGAGAGCATGTCGGACAGCTTGTCCCACACCTCGGTTGCGTGGCCCACCCGCGTCACCTTCTCGAGAATGTCTCGTTCGCCAGTCGTTTCCGCGCGAAGGATAGTCACCAACCGGGCGATTCCGGGAACCTGCCGCGGCTTTCCGTTGGCATCGCGCGTCGCGCGACCCCGGCAGCATCGGGCAGACTGGGTGTTCGACCGCCGTCAGACGCTTCGAAAGGCTGCCCGAACGTGACGATCCCGCCGCCCGAGACCCTTCCCGGCGCCACCCGCGTCCCTGCCGGACTCGACGACGTCGCACAGCGGCTGGTCGAGCAACTGCCGCAGACCCTGGCCTGGTTGCGGGACCTGGTCGAGATCCCGTCGATCAGCGTGCAGCCCGAACATGCGCAGGATTGCCGGCGGTCGGCCGAGCGGACCGCGCAGCGGCTGCGCGACGCCGGCCTCGAGGACGTCGAACTGCTCGAACTCGACGGCACGCATCCGTACGTGACCGGCTCGTGGCTGCGCGCCGGCGAGGACGCACCGACCGTGCTGTTCTATGCCCACCACGACGTCCAGCCCGTCGGCACGCCCGACCGGTGGAACTCGCCGCCGTTCGAGCCCACCGAGCGCGACGGACGCCTGTACGGCCGCGGCGCGGCCGACGACAAGGCCGGGATCATGGCGCACGTGGCGGCGATCCGGGCCTGGCTCGATGCCCGCGGCAGCCTGCCGGTCAACGTCAAGGTGGTGATCGAGGGCGAGGAGGAGATCGGCTCGCCCAACCTGCACCGCTTCCTCGACACCCATGGGCGGCAGTTGCAGGCCGACGTGATCGTGCTCACCGACCTCACGAACTGGAAGGTCGGCTGGCCGGGCCTGACATATGCGCTGCGCGGCATGGCCGACGCGTACGTCACGGTCCGCGCGATGCAACAGCCCGTGCACTCGGGCATGTGGGGCGGCGTGATCCCCGACGCGCTGACCGGCATGGTCCGCCTGCTCGCCACGCTGCACGACGATCGCGGCGCGATCGCCGTCGCCGGGTTCGAGGACGACGTGCGCCCACTCGGCGACGACGAGTGTGCGCGCCTGCAGGCACTCGAGGGCGACGGCGAGGCCCTGGCCGCCGAGTTCCGTGACGAGGTCCGGATGGTGCCGGGGGCCGGGTTCGTCGGCGACGGGCGTCGCACGATCCTCGAACGGTTGTGGATGCGTCCGACGATCACGCCGACCGGCATGGACGTGCCCGCGACGGCCGCGGCGTCGAACACGCTGCTGGCCGAGGTGACCGCGAAACTGTCGTGCCGCCTCGCCCCCGGGCAGGACCCGGAACGGGCGCTGGGCGCGTTGCGCGACCATCTCGAATCGAACGCCCCGTGGGGCCTGCACGTCGAGGTCACCCTGGGCGAACGCAACCCCGCCTGGGTCACCGAACCGGGCGGCGAGGCCTGGGACGCGGCCGTCGAGGCGATGACGGCCGCCTACGGCCGGGAGCCGGCCGCGATGGGCTGTGGTGGCTCGATCCCGTTCGTCGAACCGTTCAGCGAGGCGTTCGGTGGGGCACCGTGCCTGCTCGTCGGGGTCGAGGACCCGGGGTCCAACGCCCACGGCGAGGACGAGTCACTCCACCTCGAGGACTTCGCCAAGGCGTGCCTGACCGAGGCGTTCCTGCTCGCCGGTCTGGCCGCCGGAGACGCCTGATTCGACGTCAGCCGTCCGTGGGCACGCGGGCGTCCGTCGGGGTCTGGCCGCCCGAGCGGCGCTCGTGCCGCCGGCGACGCCGGCTGCCCGCCAGGGCGCGCTGCATGGCGGCGCGGCGGTAGTCGACCTCGGCGCGGAGGTCCTGCATGTCGTGGTTGAGCAGCATCGGGGTTCCTTGGTCGAGGGTGTCCCTCGTTCGAAACCCATCGAACCATGGTGTCCGACGTACGTCAAACAGTTGAGGATCGACCGTTCGATCAGATCCATACCCACGGTGTTCGACGCTTTTCGACAGGGGTGGGGGCGATAGGCTTTCACCACGTCCGAAACCTGTCAGAGGCGCACCATGCGACTGGTCGACCTGCGTGCGGGGGGCCCGACCTCGGCGCCAGCCGTCGAGACCCGGGCCTCGAGCGGCGCGGAACTGCTGCGCTGTGCGGGGGTACTGATCGCCGACGACCCCGACTCGTTCGACGTCGGCGCCGAACGGATCGCCGCGGTCCGCGACCGCACGCCCGACGACCTGCTCGAGGAACTGCGGTCGTTGTCGGGCGAGCGCGGCGACAAGGCGCTGCTGCTGCTGGCGGGCGCCGGAGCGTTGGTCCCGGCGCCGGGGACGGTCGAGCAGGTCCGCGAGGCGCTGCTCGCCGACGCGCTGCTGCCGTGGCGGCTGCTCGTGGCCAACCTCGCCTTCCGCGACCACCAACTCGACGGTGCCAACCCCGTGAACCTCGTCCAGCAGGTCATCGAGGGCGACGAGGCCGCGTTCGCGGCGCTACGCGAACTCGACGCAGCCGGCGACTGCCCGGCCGAACTCGAGGTCCTGCTGCGCACGCCCCCGGCCGAGTACCGCGACCGCCTGGTCGCCGCGATCGACCGGTTCGAGGCCGAGGTCTTCACCGACCTGCAGGACGAGGCGATGGGCGCGATCGAGCGCGACGTCGTCCACCGCCGCCGTCAACTCGACGACGGGGTCGCCGCCGCGAAGGTCGTGCTCGAGGCGACCAACGGCTACGAGTTGACCGAGGACGACCGCACGCTGCAACGGGTCGTCCTGTTGCCGAGCTTCTGGTTCCGACCCTGGCTCATCCTCGGGCGTCTCGACGAGGTCGAGGTGCTCTCGACGCCGGTCGCCGACGAGTTCGTCGCCCTGCCCAGCGAGGCACCGCCACCGACCCTGGTCAAGCTGGCGAAGGCGCTGGGCGACGAAGGCCGCCTGCGGCTCCTGCGCTGCATGAGCGGTGGACCCATCACCCTCGCCGACGCGATGGGCGAACTCGACGTCGCCAAGGCGACCGCCCACCACCACCTCGCCCTGCTGCGACAGGCCGGACTGGTCAGCCTGCGCGAGGAGGGCCGGCGCACCCACTACGGGCTGCGCGGTGACCCGTCCGACACCGCCGCCGAGGCCCTGGCGGCCTACCTCAGGGCGCCGGGATGGGCGGGCGGCACGTCGGCCGACGCGACGTAGGCGACGTAGGCGACGCGCTGCGGGCGTAGGCTGTCACCGTGCCGGCACGGCTGGCACGAGGAGGCGTCCGGACACCTGGTGGGTCCCGCGGCCTTCAAAGCCGACGAGAGGGCGCTCGGCGTCCTCTGGCGGGTTCGATTCCCGTCCGCCTCCGCCGACGACGACACGGCGGCCGCGACGTGGGGTCGCGGCCGGCCGTCCCGCGTTCACACGCCGAGGTCGCGTTCCCGGTAACGCCACAGACCGACGCCGCCGGCGATCACGGCCAGGGCCGCCAACAGGGCGAGCCCGTCCCCGTCGAA
>JBBDSX010000241.1:2992-17055 GCA_040904725.1 Egicoccus sp. | reverse complement strand
GGGCGGCATCGGTGGCCTGGCCATCGTGGCCGTGGCGATCGCGCTCGCAGCCGCGAAATCGCGTGGCGACCTGGGCGGCCTGCTCGCCGTCCCGGTCGGGTTGATCCCCGCCGCGGCGCTCGTGACCGTGATCGACGGCGGGATCCCGCTGGTGCTGCCGTGGCCGACCATCCTGGTGGTGGCCGTCGGGGTCCCGCTGGTCGCCTGCCTCGGTTCGGTCGTGGCGAGCCGTCGGGACCCCGGTGTGACCCGGGCGGCCTGAGCGTCACCGCGCGGGGCGCCAGCGACTACGGTCTGGCGCCGAGCCGTCGTCGACGTTTTCAGGAGCCGTCGTGGCCTTCGATCTCGCGCTGACCGAGGAACAGCTGCAGGCCCGTGACTGGGCCCGGGACTTTGCCCGCAAGGAGATCCGCGAACGCGAGGTCGAGGGACTGCCCGCGCACCGCTACTACGACGAGACCGAGACGTTTCCCTGGCCCATCGTGGAGAAGGCGGCCGAAATCGGGCTGTACGGCCTCGACTACTACTCGATGGTCGGCCAGGACCCGACGGGCCTGACCTCGGCGCTGATCCTCGAGGAGATCTTCTGGGGTTGCGCCGGCATCGGCCTGGCCATCTTCGGCTCCGGCCTGCCGCTGGCCGGGCTGGTCACCACCGGCACCGGCGACCAGATCGGCGAGTGGGCCCCGCGCATCTTCGGCACCGCCGACGACGTCAAGGTCGGCGCGTACGCGGTGTCCGAAGCCGGCGCCGGGTCGGACGTGTCGAAGATCCGCACGCGCGCGACCAAGGTCGAGGGCGGCTGGCTGCTCAACGGCGAGAAGATCTGGATCACCAACGGCGGCATCGCCGACGTCCACGTCATCGTCGCCACCGTCGACCCGTCGCTCGGCCACCGCGGTCAGGCGTCGTTCATCGTCACCGGTGACGCGGACGGGTTCAGCCAGACCAACAAGACCAAGAAGCTCGGCATCCGCGCGTCGCACACCGCCGAGCTGGCCCTGACCGACTGTTTCGTGCCCGACGAGCAACTGCTCGGCGGCCAGGAGAAGCTCGACGCGAAGCTCGAGCGGGCCCGCAACCCCGACAAGAAGAGCCGTTCCGGTGCGCTGTCGACCTTCGAGGCGACCCGCCCGATCGTGGGGATCCAGGCCGTCGGCGTCGCCCGGGCCGCCTTCGACGCCTCGGTCACCTACGCGCAGCAGCGCGAGACGTTCGGCGTGCCGATCATCCGCCACCAGGCCATCGCGTTCAAACTCGCCGACATGGCCACCGACATCGACACGGCCCGGCTGTTGTGCTGGCGCGGGATCAACATGGGCACGACCCAGACGCCCTTCACCAACGCCGAGGGGTCGATGGCGAAGCTGCACGCCGGACGTGTTGCCGTGCGGGTCACCGACGAGGCGATCCAGATCCACGGCGGCTTCGGGTACAGCCGCGAGTTCGACGTCGAGAAGTTCCACCGTGACGCCAAGATCTACGAGATCTTCGAGGGCACGAAGGAGATCCAGCAGTTGGTGATCTCACGCGCGATCACCCGCAACAGCTGACGGTCAACTGGCCCGCGGTCGCGCACGGGTGAGCACGTCGCGTCCGTCGCTGGCCAACCGGACCGCCTGTGACGGGGTCAGGTGCAGCTTCGGTGACGCCGCCACCAGCCGGTTGGCGTGGACGCGGGTCGCCGGGTCCCTGACCGTTGCCGTCGGCGGTTCCGCGGGCTCGGACGGGGGCTGTGGGCCGGTGATGCCGCCCGGGGGCGGCACGGTCGGGGCCGGGGTGGTCACCGGCAGGTCGAGGTCGAGGGTCTCGGGCGTGGCCTCGGTGTCGACCTCGGGCGCCGGCTCGGGCTCGGGCTCGCTCGGCGGATCGGTCGCGACATCGGCCGAAACGGGCGCCAGGCGGGCGGTGAAGAGCAGCCGCGAGCTAGACTCGTGCTGCGCGGACGCCGGGAGACCGGCGGGACGCGATCGGCCCGCACGGCCGGATCGTGGCCGCGTCGATCGGGGGGATCGGGGCACGGACTCTCCTTACCGCTGGGACCTCGAAGCGGTGCGGGGCACACCGTTCTCCAGTGACGGTCTCGGCAGGGACGGTGGAGAGGTGGAGCAGGTGAGCGAGACGCGCACGCCGTTGGACGTCGAGGCGGTGGCCCGGGCGATCACGTCCGTGCCGGGAGTCCTCAAGGCGAAGGTGGTCCCGTCCGACAGCAACGGGAAGGGGCGACTGCGTGTCCGCGTCGCTCCCGGCGAGGACCACGAACGTGTCTCGTGGGCCGTTGCCGCCACGCTGCGGGAACGGTTCGGGATCGCGCTCGACCCGGCGGCGTTCCAGTTGCGCGTCGCCGACGGTGACCTCGATGCCGACGCCGCCACCCCCGATGCATCCGGACCGACGATGACCGCACACGAGATCGAGGGGCCCGAACAGGACCCGATCGCCGTGCTCGAGCAGGCCGTCGCCGCGCGCCTGGCCGAGCCGGCCCCGGCTCCGGCCGACCGGGACCGCTACCGCGCGGCCATCGGCGACCTGGTGACCCAGCACGGTGGTGCCGCCGTCTCGGTCACGGCGACGCTCGAACACAACGGCCGCCAGGGACGGGCCGCGGTGGATGCCCTGGCTACCAGCCGGGCGCGTTGGCGCGCCGTGGCCGAGGCCACGGTCGGCGCGTTGCAGGAACTGACCGGCGGCCGGCTGCGGGCCCAGATCGACCGCGTCACGGTCAACACGACCGAGCAACCCGCCACGGTCAGCGTCGTACTGACCGCCCTGTTCGAACGCGGCGAGGAGGTCCTGCTCGGCGGTGCGCTGCTGCGCGACGACCCCGAGCGGGCCGTCATGCGTGCCACGCTCGACGCCCTCAACCGCCGCATCGAGCCGTGGCTCGCCGAGGCCACCGACGCCTGACGAACCGGACGCTCAGCCGTCCGCGATCTCGAAGGCCTCGTCGCGGGCCAGTGCGGCATCCTCGGGCAGGTGGTGGCCGGGAGCTTCGAGCAGGTCGAGGCCCTCACCGGCGAACCGTTGGGCGACCGCGACGCCGCGCCCGTCACCGTGCCGGTCGAGGTCGTGCTGCGCCTGGGCGGCGAGCAGCGCGGCCTGCAGCGAGCGGCCCAGCGTCATCGACAGGCGCCGGGCACCGTGCTGCAACGCGGCCGGGCCGGCGTCGATTGCCTGCTGCACCCACTGCGCGGCGTGATCCGCGGCGTCGACGGCCAACTTGCCGACCGTCGCGACCGGCGCCGAGGTGGCCTGCATGGCCGCGCGGCGCACCTCCTCGACGTAGGCGGGCAGGACGTCGCCGCTGTTGATCGCGCGCAGCACGTCCAGCGAGAGGACGTTGGTGGTGCCCTCCCAGATCGGGAGCACCTGGGCGTCGCGCAGCAGTTGCGGCAGGTGGGTGTCCTCGATGTAGCCGGCCCCGCCGAAGGCCTCGAGCGCCTCGGAGGCGCCGGCGATGCCCTGCTTGCCCGTGGTCAGCTTCGTGATCGGCAGCAGCATCCGCAGCGCCAGCAGTTCGCGTTCGGTGGCGACGCCGGCCTCGTCGCGGCCCAGCAGTTCCGCGGCCCGGAAGGACAGCTGCAGCGAGGCCTCGTGCTGGGTGCGCAACCAGGCCAGCGTGGCCTGGTGCAGCGGCAGGTCGACCAGCGTGCCGTCGAACGCCTCGCGCCGACGGGCGTAGTCGCGCGCCAGCGCCAGGCCACGGCGCAGCCCGGACGCGGCGGTCACGGCGTTCCACAGGCGCGTGATCGTCAGCATCGGGGTGATGTTGCGCGTGCCGTCGGCGGGCGGGCCGACGAGCTGGGCCAGGGTCCCGTCGAGCGCCAGTTCGGCGGTGGGCATCTGCCGCGTCCCGAGCTTGGACTTCAGCCGCAGCACCCGCAGGTCGTTGA
Organism: Egicoccus sp.; assembly: GCA_040904725.1. Lineage (GTDB taxonomy): Bacteria > Actinomycetota > Nitriliruptoria > Nitriliruptorales > Nitriliruptoraceae > Egicoccus. The sequence goes on along the minus strand of JBBDSX010000241.1, from coordinate 13,162 downwards.
GGTCGCCGTGCTCGTCGCGGACCTCGACGTAGAACATCGCCAGCCCGCGTCCGCCGGGACCGTTGCCTTCGGGACGGGCCAGGGTCAGGGCCATGTCGGCGGTGACCGCCGAGGTGAACCACTTCGTGCCCGAGAGCCGCCACAGCGGTCCCTCCGCGCGGGCGACCGTCTCCGAACGACCGACGTCGGAGCCGCCGGGGCGCTCGGTCATCCACTGGCCCGAGGTCCACGCGGTCCGCGGATCGCGGCTGGTCAGACGTGGCACGGCGCGCTCGATCAGGTCGCGGTCGCCGTGGACGAGCAGCGTCTTGGCCGCGCCGTCGGTCATCGCGAGCGGGCACGAGTACAGGGCACTCGAGGGGTTGAACAGGTAGGCGAGCGCGAACTGGTGCACGCGTGAGTGCTCGCCGTGGGCACGTTCGTAGCCGGTGGCGACGACCCCGTGCTCGTGGGCGACGTCGGCGATGCGGCCCCAGTACGGCGAGGTCTCGACCTCGTCGATGCGGTTGCCCCAGGCGTCGAAGGACCGCAACCGCGGCTCGTGGGCCGGGTCGTCCATCGCGTCGGACCAGGTCTTGAGGTCGGTCGCGGCCAGATGTCCCATCTCGGCCAGTGACGGCACGACCTCGGCGTGCACTTCGGGCGGGAGCACCCGTTCGAGGTAGCGCTGGATGGCGAGGTCGTCCTCCCACTCGTCACGCAGCCGCGGTGGGTCCTGGAAGAACCCGGTGTCCTCGACGGTGCCCATGACGCCCTCCCGAACGAACCTCGCCAGATCGTTCAGGAACCGTACCGGTCAGGAATACAGCACGACGGCGGCGGCGGTGGCGAGGTTGAGGCTCGACACGCCTGGCCGCATCGGGATGCGGACGCGCCCGACCGCCCGTTGCAGCAACGCCGGACTCAGCCCGCCGCGTTCGGTGCCGAGCAGCACGGCCGCGTCCGGTGGCAGCCGGCCCGCGTCGAGGTCGTCGCCGTCGGGGTCGAGCGCGACCAGCGGCCGGTCGAGTTCGGGCAGCGTGTCGACGCGGCCGCAGGCCGGCAGCGCGAACTGCAGGCCGGCACCGGCCCGCACGGCCGTCGGGTGCCACGGGTCGACGTTGCCGACGACACAGACGCCGGCGGCGCCGGCGGCCGCGGCGACCCGGACCACCGCGCCGAGGTTGCCCAGGTGGCGTGGGTGTTCGAGCACGACCAGTCGTCCCGGTACCTCCGCCGCGGGCAGTGCGGGGACGTCCGGCCGGTGTGCGACCGCCAGGGCGGGGGAGGGCAGCTCGCGGCCGACCAGGCCACGCCAGGTCTCAATGTCCACCTCGATGACGTCGACGGGCAGGACGACGTCGGGGGCGAGGTCGGCCAGCAGGTGCTGCAACTGCGCATGGTCGGGCGTGGCGATGGCGGTGACGGACGCGCCGAACCGCAGCGCATGTTTGAGCGCGTGGACACCCTCCAACCTCACAAGGGACGGGTCACGTCTCGCCGAACGCAGCAGCGCCACCCCGTAGGCTTCGTCCATGCCACTGCTCCTCGTCCTCGCGTTCGTCGCGGTCCCGCTGATCGAACTGGTCGTGATCCTCCAGGTCGGCCAGGTCATCGGGACGTGGCCGACGATCGTGCTGCTGGTCGCCGACAGCATCTTCGGTGCGTGGCTGCTCAAGCGCGAGGGCCGCAAGGCGTGGCAGCAGTTCCGTGCCGCCCTCGACCAGATGCGCTGGCCCGGTGACGAGGTCACCCAGGGGGCGCTCGTCATCGTCGGCGGGACCCTGCTGCTGACGCCGGGATTCGTGACGGACATCGCCGGGTTCCTGCTGCTGCTCGCGCCGACGCGCCGCATCCTCGCACGCCAGGTCCGCAAGCGCGTGCGCCTGCTCGACGCCGGTGCCGGCCCGGACACCCGCGGCGGCCGGCGCACCTCGGGCCCGTCCGGCGCGGTCCTCGACGTCGAGGTGGTCGAGATCGAACGGGACGAGCCCGGCGACGGCGACGGACCGGACGACCGAGACCGGCCAGGCGGAGACCTGCCACCCGGCCAGATCTGAGATTGCATCCGGGGGAGGTCCCCTCGCTAGCGTCGTGGCGCCGGTGGCCGCGGAGGGCGGCTGGGAGTCCGGTCAGACGCACTTGGAGACTCACCATCATGGACGCGATCCGTCAGGCGATCCTGGACGGCGTTGCGGGCGACGAACTCGCCCGCCTGCCCCTGCCCGAGACGATGCGGGCCGCCGTCGTACGCAAGTCGGAGACCGAGATGTTCGGCGACCGACCGACCAAGGACAAGGACCCCCGGGAGTCCTTGCACATCGACGAGGTCCCGATCCCGCCGCTCGGTCCCAACGAGGTCCTGATCGCGCCGATGGCGTCGGCGCTCAACTACAACACGGTCTGGACGTCGATCTTCGAGCCGCTGCCCACGTTCGGGTTCCTCGAGAAGCTCGGACGTGAAGGCGACCTCGGCGCCCGCCACGACCTCGACTACCACATCGTCGGTTCCGACGCGGCCGGCGTGGTGCTGCGCACCGGCCCCGGCGTCACCCAGTGGAAGCCGGGTGACCGGGTCACCGTGCACTGCAACTCGGTCGACCTCGAAGGCCCCGAGGGCCACGAGGACTCGATGCTCGACGCCAGCCAGCGCATCTGGGGCTTCGAGACCAACTTCGGCTCGCTCGCCGACATCTCGCTGGTGCGCGCGAACCAACTCATGCCGATGCCGACCCACCTCACGTGGGAGGAGGCGGCGTCGCTCGGGCTGGTCATGGCGACCAGCTACCGGATGCTGGTCGGCGAGAACGCCGCCCGCATGAAGCAGGGCGACATCGTGCTGATCTGGGGCGCGACCGGCGGGATCGGCGGCTTCGCGACCCAGTTCGTGCTCAACGGCGGCGGCATCCCGGTCTGCGTGATCTCGAGCGAGGAGAAGGCGCAGGTCCTGCGTGAGATCGGCGTCGAGTACATCATCGACCGCAAGGCCGAGGGCTACCGGTTCAACGACGACGAGGGCAAGCCCGACTACCGCGAGATGCGCCGCTTCGGCAAGAAGATCCGTGAACTGGTGGGGCGCGATCCCGACATCGTCTTCGAGCACCCCGGCAAGGCCACCTTCGGCGCCTCGGTGTTCGTCACCAAGCGTGGCGGGACCATCGTGACCTGCGCCTCGACCTCTGGCTTCATGCACGAGTACGACAACCGCTACCTGTGGATGCACCTCAAGCGCATCATCGGGTCGCACTTCGCCAACTACCACGAGGCCTGGGAGGCCAACCGGCTGGTCGACCTCGGCATGATCCACCCGATCCTGTCCAAGACCTACCCCCTCGAGCAGGCCGCGCAGGGCGCCTACGACATGCACCACAACCAGCACGCGGGCAAGATCGGCGTGCTCGTCGGTGCTCCCGAGGAGGGTCTCGGGGTGCTCGATGAGGCGAAGCGCGAGCGCCACGCGCAGGGGATCAAGACCTTCCGCGCCTTCGACTGATCCGTCGACGACGCCGCCCCCGGTGCGGCGGCCGGGTACCACCCGGTCCCGCCCGGGTGGTGGTGGCACCACCTTCGCATCGGCTGATCGGCGGGGCGACACGGGGGTTGACCGGGGTCTATCGTGAGCACGTTGGGTGCGGGGCTGCGACGCGGGTTCGCGGGGGCCCTCGCGCAGAGGGGGACGGGGTCATGGGGCGGTCACAGACATGGCGTTGGTCGCCGGCGGGTACCGAGACCGCGCGGCGGCTGTTGACGTGGTTCACCGGCGCACTCGCCGGCGGTGCCCTGCTCCTGCTGACGATCCAGTCCGCCACGGGCGTCGAGGGCGCCTCCGAGGCGTTGATGGTGCTGCTGGTGCTGCTCGGGGCCCTCGTGGTGGTCGGCGCCAGGCGCGACCAGCCCCCGATCATCGGTGCCGACCGGACGATCGCGGCCGGCACCGCTGCGGCGATCGACGCCCTCGACCGCGTCGAGCACCGCCGGCTCGAACTCGGCACCCCCTGGCCACAACTGGTGGTCGGGCCGACCGGGGTGAGCATCGTCGACCTGTGTCCGGGAGTGGGGTCGGCCCGATCGACGTCCACGGGGGCGCCCACGGCGTCGCGCCGCGGCTGCGAACGCTGCGACACGGTCCGCGCGACCGCTGAGCGGGCCCGCCAACTGCTGGCCGGCGTCGAGGACGGCCGCAACGTCCCGGTCCGCGTCCTGGCCGTGGTCCGCCCGGGCGTGCCGGTCTGCCGTGATGCCGACACCGACGATGGCATCGACGCCGTCCCCGCCGACCGGCTCTCGGACATGCTCGCGCGTGGTCCGGTCCTGCCGATGGCACTGGTCGACCGGGCCTTCACCCGCCTCGCATCGCTGGCCGGCGCCCTCGTCGACAAGTGACGTCGCGACGGACCCTGCGGCGTGTCAGCAGGCCGCGGCGAAGAACTCCATCGGCAGCGGGCTGAGGCAACTCGGCCACCAGTGCAGCGCGAGGTACATCGGCACGATCGCCCAGGCCTTCTCGCGGGACTCGAGCAGCACCGCCGTGACCGTGGCCGTGCCGGCAGCCAGCGCACCGGCGTAGAGGCCGCTGAGCAGGTCGCCACGGAACAGCCCGCCGAAGGCGAACACGTGCGCGGCGCCGAGGACGACCACGGGGGTGAGGATCGCGGCCCTCGGTGCCATCCGTCGCGTGGTGACGACGCGGTCGGCGACCAGTACCAGCGCCCCGAGGCCGACGACCTGCAGCAGGGTCGGCAGCAGTTGGGCGGGACCGATCGAGCGCAGCAGCCCGAGGACGAGCGCGACCCCGCAGGCGCCGACGCCGAACGTGCGCAGCAGTTCGGTCAGCAGCACGTCGGGGGAGCGGAACGCGTCACGCCCCCGGACCACCAGGAAGCTGGTCAGCAACAGCGCGCCGAGCGAGGTGACGACGAAGGCCAGCAGCCCCAGCGCGATCGCCGTGGCGTTGCCCACGCCGGTGAACCCCGCCCCGCCGACGCGACCGAGCAGTGCCGTGTCGGTCAGCCCGGCCGAGACGAACTGGCGCAGCACGCCCAGTGCGGCGATCGGCACGACGAGTATCAGGCCGGTGCGCCACGCCCGGGGGCCGTCGAGTCCGAAGGCGTTCAGCCGCTCGTCGCGGTAGCGGGCGAGCAACCACGGGACCAGCCCGGTCAGCACGAAGATCCACACGAGGTCGAGCGCGACCCCGGCCACCCCGCCCCGTGGGTAGAGCGGCAACGCCGACAGCAGACCGATCACGATTCCGCCGAACAGCGTGGTCGCGCCGGCCAGGATCACGTCGCTGCGCGCGTCTTCCCGACTCACATACACAGCGCCGGACGCTATCAGCCGGCGACGCGACCACGGGACCGCCGTGACGGTGCGTGGGTACGCTTCCGCGTCGCCGGCCCGGCAACCGGCGCGCCGACCACGGCCGCCGTCGACGCTGCCCGAGGGGATGTTCGTGCTCGAGGCCTCGATGGTCGTCATCGGCGACGAGATCCTGGGCGGACACGTCGCCGATGCGAACTCGGGCTGGCTGGCCGGGCGCCTCATCGAGCACGGCGTGCCGCTCAGCCGTGTCCACGTCGTGCCCGACGAGTTCGACGCCATCGACGAGGCACTGTCGGCCGAACTCGCCCGCGCCCGTCCGCGCCTGATCGTGACCTCGGGGGGCATCGGGTCCACGCCCGACGACATCACCTACGAGGCCGTGGCGGCCAGCCTCGGCCTCGGCCTGGTCGAGAATCCCGTCATCGGCCGCAAGCTCGACGGCGCCCTGGACTGGACCCGCGACCAGGGCATCGAGGTGACCGACGCGTTCGCCGACCACTTCCGCCGCATGGCCCGCATCCCGGCCGGCGGACGCCTGCTCCGCCACGGCACGAGCTGGGTACCCGGGGTCGCGGTCGACGTCGAGGGCGGCTGCGACCACGACGGCGGCGCGACCATCGCGATCCTGCCCGGCGTGCCCAGCGAGTTCCGGGCCATCGTGGCCCAGGCGCTCGAGCCGGACGTCCTGCACGGTCGCAACCCCCTGCCCACCATCGTCGAGATCGAACACCCCTTCCCCGAGTCGACGCTCAACGAGGTGTTCGCCGCCGTCATCGAACGCCACCCCGAGGTGCGCCTGGGCAGCTACCCGGGCGAGCGGATGCTCGTGCGCCTGCACGGCCCCGACGACGCCGTGCAAGCGGCGGCCACGTTCGTGCGCGAGGGCATCGACGACCTGCACCGTTCCCCGGGCGGCGCCCGGCTGGCCGCATCCTGGGCGGCACGTCGCGGCGTGGCCGCCCCACGCGAGGAGACCCCGTGAACCGACGTCTGCTGTTCGTGCACGCCCACCCCGACGACGAGTCGTCGAAGGGCGCCGCCACGGCCGCCCGCTACGCCGACGAGGGGGCCGAGGTCGTCCTGGTCACCCTGACCGGCGGGGAGGCGGGCGAGGTGCTCAACCCGAGCGCCGATGCCGTCGCGCCCGAACAGATGGGCGTGACCCGGTCCCGCGAGTTGGCGGCTGCGGTCGCCGCGATCGGGTTCACCCGCACCCATGGGCTCGGCTACCGCGACTCGGGCTACCACGAGGACCCCGACGACGTCCCTGCCGGCTCCTTCGCCCGCACGCCGCTCGACGAGCCGTCGGCGCGGCTCGCCGCGATCGTGCGCACCGAACGGCCGCAGGTCGTGATCACCTACCCCGAGGACGGCGGCTACCCGCACCCCGACCACATCATGTGCCACGCCGTGACGATGCGGGCCTTGGAGCTCGCCGAGGACCCTGGGGTGGACCTGCGCGCCCTCGCCGGCCCCGACGCCGACGAGTCGGGCATGGATGCCGCACCGTGGCGCGTGCCCAAGGTCTACGCCAGCGGCGTCTTCCCGGCGAGCCGTGTGATGGCGCTGCACGAGGCGATGCTCGAACGCACGGGCGAGAGCCCCTACACGGAGTGGCTCGAGAAGCGCGCCGACCGGTTCGAAGGCCCCGAGCCCGACGCCCTGGTCGAGTGCGGCGACTGGTTCGAGCGTCGCGACGCCGCCCTGCTCGCCCACGTGACCCAGATCGATCCGGACGGCTTCTGGTTCGCCGTGCCCCGCGACCTCGAGCGCGAGGTGTTCCCCTACGAGGGCTTCCACGTGCTGCGCAGCGACGTCGAGGCATCACGCCCCGAGCAGGACCTGTTCGCCGGCGTCGAGCCAGGCGACGAGGCTCAGGCGGCCACGCCGGGCGGCGGCAGTTCCGTCGCGAGGTAGAACAGGCAGTCCTTGCGGGCCGCCTCGACCGTCCGGGTCATCATCACCGGCGTCGTCGGCGTGGTGACCACGACGATGCCGTCCACCACGGCGAAGTGCTCGGCGGTGACGTCGCGGCCGTCGGCGGCCCGCGCCCGCACGGGCAGCGGACGGCCGGGGTGGGTGTGCCCGAGGACGTGACCGGCCGGCACCTCGACGAAGTTGTGGACGTCGGCGTCCGCCGCGAGCACCAGGTCGATCTCGTCGTCGAGGGGGCCGCCGAACCGGAAGCGGACGTCGGGTTCGACCGTGACCTTGCGCAGGCCGCCGAGCAGGTCGAGGTCGCGGACGACGCGGTCGGTGTTCAGCGGTGGTGCGCCGAGGTAGCGACGCAGGGCGTCGACGGCGAAGGCGTGCGACTCCGGTCGGCCCGGCAGGCCGCACTCGACGGCGATGGCGGCACAGTCATCCTGGATCGTCTCCATCAGCGTGTTGGCCTGCAGGTCCCAGCGCAACAGCGTGGTCGTGAAGACGGTGGCGAGGTTGAGCACGACCGGATCGAGGCGCGGCACGATCGCGTAGAACGGGTTGTCGCCGGTGTTGTTGTGGATGTCGACCAGCGACTCGAGGCCGGCGGCGCGCAGTTCGGTGAGGATGCCGTCCGCCGCGCGACGTTGGTCGCTGGTCGCCTCGTCGAGGCCCCAGACCCGGTTGAAGTCCTCCTGGTGGTCGAGGAACCGGTGGGCGTAGCCGGGGCCGTGCAACGCGGCCTCGACGTTGCCGATCAGCACGTACAGGTCGAACGGGTAGCGACGTCGGCCCGAACGCAGGACCCGCAGCAGGGCCTGCACCCCCGTCGATTCGTCGCCGTGCAGCAGCGTCACGACGGCCCGCGGCGCCTGCGCACCCGTGCCGGGTATCCGCACCAGCGTCGGCCGTGCGAGTTCGCGCAGCAGCGCCCGGTCCCCGAGCCCGAGCAGGCCGTCGGGGAACCCGTCCGGGAAGAAGCGGTAGGCGGTGTCCACGGTCGCGCAGGATAGGAGCCGCGTTCGGAGACGCTCGTCGTGCGGTCGGGTGGCCGATCGGCGTGCGCACCGGCATGCTCGCCAGGACCACGGTGCCAAGCCGAGGCCCCGGACCCACCGAACGAGGGGTATGAGCGCCCAGGCCCCGACCACGCAGAGCGCCCTGGCCGACGGCGACGTCCCCGGGCGGGCGCCGCGCTGGCTCGGCGCGGTCAGTGGGTTGCTCGCCGCCGCCGCGGCGATCGGTGCCGGGGAGTTCACCGCCGGGTTGCAGGCCCGCTGGCCCTCGCCGGTGGTCGCGATCGCCGACCGGGTGGCGGAATTCTCGCCGCAGCCGCTGACGTCGTGGGCGATCGACACGTTCGGGACCGCGGACAAGCCGGTCACGATCACCGGCATCGTGGTCGTGCTCGCCGCCGCCGCGGCGGCGCTCGGCGTCCTTGCCCGCCGCCGTCCGGTCGTTGCGGGCGTCGGCGTCGGCGCCCTCGGCGCGGTCGCGATCATCGCCGGTGCGCTCGACCCTGGCGGCCCCGGGACCGCGTTGCCGGGTGTGGTGGCCACGATCGCCGGGGTCGCGGCCCTGCTCACGCTCGCCGCCGGGATGGCGCGGTACCGCACGCCGGCGCCGGGGACCCCGCGGCCCTGGAGCAAGGGTCCCGACCCGGACGCCGCGGGTCGCCGCAGGTTCCTCGTCCTGGCCGCCACCATCGGCACCGGGGCGGTCGCGATGACCACCGCGGGACGGCTGCTGGTGTCGCGCTTCGACGTCGACGCGGCCCGCGATGCGCTGGCGTTGCCGCGTCCGTCCCGGCGGGTCGACCTGCCCGCCCCGGCCGACGCCGACCTCGCCGTCGACGGCTTGTCGCCGCTGTTCACGCCCAACGACGCCTTCTACCGCATCGACACCGCGTTCTCGGTCCCGCGGATCGACCCGCAGACCCACCGGATGCAGGTCACCGGGATGGTCGACCAACCGCTCGACCTCGACTATCCGAGCCTGCTCGAACGCGAGATGATCGAGGTCCCGATCACGCTGAGCTGCGTGAGCAACGAGATCGGCGGGGACCTGGTCGGCAACGCCGTCTGGCTCGGGTTCCCGCTGCGCGACCTGCTCGACGAGGCCGGCGTCTCGCCCGACGCGGACCAGATCGTCGGCCGCTCGGTCGACGGGTTCACCGCCGGGTTCCCGGTCTCGGCCGCCTACGACCGTGACGCGCTGGTGGTCGTCGGTATGAACGGCGAGCCGCTGCCGGCCCAGCACGGGTTCCCGCTGCGCCTGGTCGTGCCCGGCCTGTACGGCTACGTGTCGGCCACCAAGTGGCTGGCCGAGATCGAACTGACCCGCTTCGACCGCTTCGACGCCTACTGGGTGCCGCGGGGCTGGTCGGCCGAGGGGCCGATCAAGACCATGTCGCGGATCGACGTGCCCGCCGGGCTCGCCGAGGTCGCCGCCGGCACCGTCCCGATCGCGGGTGTCGCCTGGGCACCCACCCGCGGGATCGAGCGCGTCGAGGTCCAGGTCGACGACGGGGACTGGCAACCGGCCGAACTCGCCGCGCCCGTCAACGACCTCACCTGGCGGCAGTGGGTGCTGCGGTGGGAGGCGACGCCGGGCCGCCACCGCATCCGGGCCCGGGCCGCCGACGGCGACGGCGACATCCAGACCGAGGACCGCGCCCCGGTCATGCCCGACGGTGCCACCGGCTGGCACACGATCACGGTCACCGTCACGGACTGATCCGTCCGACGCGGCCGGGGCGTCGTCCCGGCCTTCCGCACCGCTTCCTACTACATCAGTAGTAGGACACTGCCCGCTCCCGCGGGTCCCGACAAGGAGCAACCGAATGCGCATCAGACACCGCAGCGCGGCGTTCGTCGCCGTTGCCGCCCTCGCCCTGGCCGCCTGTGGCGGCGACGACGGCACGTCGGCGACCGACGCCACCGAGGA
>JBBDSX010000241.1:0-2892 GCA_040904725.1 Egicoccus sp. | reverse complement strand
CCCTGGCCGCCTGTGGCGGCGACGACGGCACGTCGGCGACCGACGCCACCGAGGAGCCGATGGAGGAGACCTCCGAGGAGGCGATGGACGAGGAGATGGGTGAGATCATGGCCCTGCCGACGGACGCCTTCGGCCCGGCATGCGCCGGCCTGCCCGCCGACGGCGAAGGTTCTGCCGAGGGCATGATGGACGACCCCGTCGCGACCGCCGCGAGCAACAACCCGGAACTGTCCACGCTGGTCGAACTGGTCGGTCAGGCCGAGCTCGTCGACACGCTCAACTCCGCCGAGGCCCTGACCGTCTTCGCGCCGGCGAACTCGGCGTTCGAGGACCTGCAGGCCTCCGACCCGGAGCTCTACGACATGGTGGCCTCCGACCCGGCACTGCTGGCCGACGTGCTGACCTACCACGTCGTCGAGGGCCAGCTCGACGCACCTGCGCTGGCCGAGGCCGGCGCGGCCACCACCCTGCAGGGCGATGAGCTGACGGTCGCCGTGGACGGCGAGAGCGTCATGGTCGAGGCCGACGGGTCCACCGCGATGGTGGTCTGCGGCAACGTCGCGACCGCGAACGCGACCGTCCACGTCATCGACACGGTCCTGCTGCCCGACGTCGGCTGACCTCGACGCGGTGGCGACGGGCGGACGCCGATCGGCGCCCGCCCGTCCGGGTCCGGCTAGTCCCAGGTGTGCACCGGCTCGTTGCTGCGCATGCCGGCCATGTAGCGGCGCGTCATCTCGATGATGGCGTCGTGGCGGTCGAGGCCCTCGTCGAGGAGGGCGCGCACGGTGCGGACCTGCCAGCCGGCGCCGGTCGTGCGCTTGAGGCAGCGCTGCTCGATGATGCCGAGGTAGTGGTCGCGGTCGCGCCGGTCGACCTCCCAGGCGTCGAGGCCCTTGTGGGCCAACGGCAGCAGGGTCCGCAGCACGAGTTCGCTGGCCGGGACCGTGCCGACGCCGGGCCAGAACAGCTCGGCGTCGATGCCGTGCTTCGCGGCGGCGAAGAAGTTGTCGCAGGCGGCGGCGAAGGACAGCTGCCGGTCGATCGGCGGGTCCATCTCGGCCAGGGCGCGGACCAGGCCGAAGTAGAACGCCGCGTTCGCGACCGTGTCCACGACCGACGGCCCGGCAGGCAGCACGCGGTTCTCGACCCGCAGGTGGGGCTTGCCGCGCGCGACCGCGTAGATCGGCCGGTTCCAGCGGTAGACGGTGCCGTTGTGCAGGACCAGTTCGGGCAGGTGGGGGATGCCGCCGCCCTCGAGCACCTCTTCGGGTTCCTCGTCCTCGAGGAGGGGGAGCAGCGCCGGGAAGTAGCGCACGTTCTCGTCGAACAGCTCGAGCAGCGAGGTGATCCACTTCTCGCCGAACCACACCCGTGGTCGCACGCCCTGCGCGGCGAGCTCCTCGGTCCGGGTGTCGATCGACTGCTCGAACAGCGCGATGCGGGTCTCGCGCCACAGCTCCTTGCCGAGCAGGAACGGCGAGTTCGCCCCCACCGCGACCTGGGCGGCCGCGGCCGCCTGTGCGGCGTTCCAGGCGGTCGGGAACCCTTCGGGTGAGACCTGCAGGTGCAGCTGGACCGAGGTCGCCGCGGCTTCCATCGTGATCGAGCTCACCCGCGTCTTGAGCCGCTCGGGGCCCTCGATCTCGACCTGCAGGTCCTCGCCGCGGGCCGCGAGGATCTGCTCGTTGAGCAGGTGGTAGCGCGGGCTCGCCGACAGGTTCTGGATGGTCAGGTCGAGGTCGGTGAGCGTCGGCAGGATCCCGATCATGACCACGTGCGCATCGAGTTCCTGCGCCCGGCGGTGCGCGTGCAGGAACGAGGTCTCGAGTTCCTCCTCGATCTCGCGGAACACGGTCCCGACCAGCTTGTGCGGCGCGAGGTTGAACTCGATGTTGAACTGGGCGAGTTCGGTCTGGAAGTCCTCGGACTCGAGCCGGTCGAGCAGTTCGGCGTTGACCATCATGGGGGTGCCGTCGGTGTCGACGACGTAGAACTCGACCTCGACGCCGACCAGCTTGCGTTCGGTCTCGAAGAGCCCGCCCTCGAGCATGCGCCGTAGGACGTCGAGATCGCGCTTGACCTTCTCGCGGTAGCGCTGGCGGTCCTCGCGGGTGAAGCGCACGTCCTCGATCTCGCGCCCCACCGGTCACCTCCCACGAGCGTCCGTCCCGCCGGAGCCTAGGGCCCGGCGGACGCGAGGTCGCGATACCGTGCCGCGCGTTCGTCGGTGGCTGTCAACAGGAGCGTTGGTGCGGTTGCGTCCGATCGGTCGACCCGACCTCGATGCGGTGCTCGACCTCAACGCCTCCGAGGTTCCGAAGGTCGGCCCGCTGGATGCGCACGCACTCGCCGGCCTGGTGGGGATCTGCGACCTGGCGCTGCTCGCCGAGGACGACGACGGCCTGCTCGGCATGGTCCTCGCCCTGGCGCCGGGTGCGGCGTACCGCAGCCCGAACTACGGCTTCTTCGAGGCCCGCGGCAGCGACCACCTCTACGTCGACCGGATCGCGGTCGCCACGGGGGCACGGCGCCGGGGGGTCGCCTCGGCGCTCTACGACGCGGTCGAGGAACGCGGCCGCGCCACGGGCCGTGCCGAGGTCACCTGCGAGGTCAACCTGGTGCCCAGAAACGACGTCTCGCTGCGCTTCCACGCCGCCCGCGGGTTCGTCGAGGTCGCCCAGCAGGACGTCGGCGACCACCGCGTGAGCCTGCTCGCGAAGCCGCTCGCGTAGGACGCCCTGCGTTCACCCTCACCATCGTCGTGTTTTTGAAGGTGGCCGGTTGGCGCGTGGCCGACTCCGAGCGGATCGCCGTCGCAACGGCGACGGCACGTGACGAGGCGGCCGCGAACGTGCTGGTCGCCGGGGAACTGCGCACGACGCTGCTCGA
>JBBDSX010000240.1:0-17260 GCA_040904725.1 Egicoccus sp. | reverse complement strand
GGCCACCTCGTCCGCACTGGCCGGCCGCCGGGCGATCGTCCCGAGCACCTCCAGGCGGGCCGGTTCGAGCAGCGTGCGCAGCAGGTCCACGGCGTCCATGGGCCAACGTGTAGCGCCAGTAGGCTCGGCACGTGCGCCCGCTCCCCCGCCCCGCCGTCCTGTTCGGCCTGCTGATCGGTGCCGTCGCGGTGTCGACGTCGGCGATCCTGGCCCGCGTCGCCATGGGCGAAGAGGCCGGCGTCGCGACCGCCGCGGCGGGCGCCGCGCCCGCCCTCGCCGTGGCCTTCTGGCGCACCGCGCTGGGCGCACTGGCCCTCGCCCCGATGGCCGCCCGTGCGCGGCGCGGGACGGCGCCACTGACGCCCGTGCGGCGGCGGCAACTGCTCGGTTCCGGACTGTCGCTGGCGCTGCACTTCGCGCTGTTCCAGGGGGCACTGGCACTGACCACCGTCGCGAGCGCCGTGACGCTCGTGACGATGTCGCCGGTGTTCGTGGCGCTGGGCGGCTGGTGGGTGCTCAAGGAACGGACCAGCCGACGGACGCTGTTCGGGATGGGGCTGACCATCGTCGGCGCCGTGGTCATCGGCGTGGGCGACGCCTCGGCCATCGACCTCGGCCCGCAGGCCCTACTCGGCGATGCGATGGCGTTCGGTGGTGCCGTGGCGATCACCGGCTACCTGCTGGTCGGCCGGGTCGCCCGACGCGACGTCCCCGCGACCGTCTACTCGTGCGTGGTCTACGCCTGGGCAGCGGCGTCGCTGCTGCTCGTGTGCATCCTGCTCGACGTGCCGCTGGTCGGCTACTCGACCACGACGTGGTTCGCCCTGCTCGGCATCGTGGCCGGCCCCCAACTGCTCGGCCACACCGTCTTCAACACGCTGCTCTCGAGCGTGCCCGCCACGGTGGTGTCGATCGTGGTCCTGTCCGAGCCCGTGGGCGCGGGCCTGCTCGCCTGGCTGCTGCTCGACGAGCTCCCGGCCGGTGCGTTCGCCGTGGGCGCCCCACTCGTGCTCATCGGCGTCGCGATCGCCACCGCACGCCGGCGCGGCGCCCGCGCAGCCGCCGCGGCCACCATCACCGAAACCTGACGCGGCGAGGGCGGCCTGCAACCTCCGGGGGCCTCGGACGTCAGGTGGATGGGGTCCGACGAGCGGGCCCCGTGTCCACCGAGGCGTCACCATGCAGCGTCACCCCTTCCGCGTCCCCATCGTCGCCGGCATCGACGCCGCCGCGCTGCGCACCGTCGTCCGGCATGCCGTCGACGAGCGCGCGGGCGACCCGGCTGGCACGGCTTGTGAGGACCTCGCCGCGCTCGGCCTCGACGACCTGCCGATGGCACCGTCGCGGGGCGTGGGCGCACCCGCCCGCCGTCGTGGGGGAGCCTGCCCTGGACCGAGGAGGCCCGACTGGTGCTCGACCGCGCCCGCGAGGAGGCCCGCTACCGGCCGGGCCTGGCACCGAGCCGCCGCCGACGCGTCAGCGAGGACGACCTCGTGACCTCACTGGCCACCGTTTGGGGCGACCGGGCCCGCGACCTGCTGCGCGACCTCGGCATCTCGCCCGAACGGCTCCGTGTCGCCGCCCGGCCGACGGGCCAGGGCGCCTAGAACAGCAGGGGCAGGTTCGGCCGCTCCTCGATGACCCCGACGACGGCGCCGTTCGCGCGGCCCTCGCGGGCAACGGCGTCGATCCTGGCCGCCAGTGCCGCCGGCTCCTCGTCCGCCGAGAGCACGTCGTCGCGCAGGACGACCAGCATCGTGCCGCGGATGCGACGGGCCGCGGCGAGCCAGTCGTCGTCGATCGCTTCGCGGGCCGCGCGGAACAGGGTGGCGTCCTGCTCATCGACCAGGCGCAACTGTTCGCCGTCGACGGTGAACCCGACCTTCGCGCCCCGGGGCAGATCGACACCGAGGAAGCCCTCGATCGTCGGCAGTTCGCGCTCGTCCAGCGCCGTGAGCAACTGGGCGCCCCGGCCGGCGTCACGAACCGCGGCCACGAGCAGTGGCAGCCCGCGCACCAGCAGGAACCGCAGGTGCACGGGGTCGTGGCCGCCCGCCTCGCTCATGCCGACAGCCGGCGGTGCATCCATCCGGAGACGCGGCGGGTGATGCCGTCGGGCGTCATCCCGGCCACCGCGGCGACCACCCGGTTGCCCGTCCCGGGCACGCTGACGGCACGACCGCGCGCGAAGTCGCGCAGCGCCGCGGTGACGACCTCGTCGGCCGACATCGCGATCCGTTCCGCACCCGAGGGTGCGTGCAGGTCGGACACCTCGGCGAACTCGGTTTCGGTCAGTCCCGGTGCGACCAGCGTCACGGTCACGCCGCTGCCGCGCAGCTCCTCGGCCAGGGCCTGGCTGAGGCTGCTCACGAAGGCCTTCGTGGCGCCGTAGGTCGCGGCGTAGGGGTCTGGCTGCACACCGGCGATCGAGCCGACGTTGATGACGCCACCGGTCCCCCGCGTCGCCAGTTGCGGCAGGACGGCGTGGGCGCAGCGCAGCAGCGCGATCGTGTTGAGTTCGATCATGCCGACCTGGCGCTCCACCGCGAGGTCCGTGAACGTCCCGTAGGCGCCGTACCCGGCGTTGTTGACCAGCAGGTCGACCGGGGCGTCGGTGGCCGCGAGCCGGGCTTCGACCCGGGCGAGGTCAGCGTCGTCGGTGAGGTCCGCGGCGACGACCTCGGTGGGCACGGGCAGCGTCGCGGCCAGTGCCCGCAGACGCTCCTCGCGACGCGCGACCAGCACCACCGCGACCCCGCGGTCGGCGAGGTGCCGGGCGAACGCCTCGCCGATGCCCGACGACGCGCCGGTGATCAGTGCGCGCTGCACGCGATCCTGCACCGTGGACCTCCCGCTTCGAACCACCTTGGACAGTCCGAGGCTACTGGTTCGCTACCGTCGGTCCGGACCCGTCGAAGCCCGTAGGACCCACCGTGCCCGCACACCCCGAGCAGCCCCGCGTCCTCGCCGTCGACGGCAACTCGCTCGGGCACCGGGGCTTCCACAGCGTCCGGCAGGAAGCCGAGGTGCAGGGCTGGACGACGCCGTTCGTGACCGGCGCGGTCATCGGCATGCTCGCCTCCGCCTGGGTCGAGGGACCGTACGACGCGGTCGTGGTCGGCTTCGACCACCCGACCAACCAGCGCAAGCTCGACTTCCCCGAGTACAAGGCGAACCGCGCCGCCACCCACCCCGACCTGCCCGGCCACCTGCAGGCCCTGCGCGGCCACCTCGCCGAGTGCGGCTTCACCGTCGTCGAGGTCGAGGGCGCCGAGGCCGACGATCTGCTCGCCGCCAGCGTGGCGGCCTGCGTCTCGCGCGACTGGTCGTGCGACGTGCTGAGCTCCGACCGCGACCTGACCACCCTGGTCGGTCCGACCACCCGCCTGCTGCGACCGCGCGCCACCTTCTCCGACCTCAAGGTCTACGACGAGGACGCCGTCCGGGCCGAATACGGCGTCGCCCCGTGGCAGTACACCGACCTCGCCGCCCTGCGCGGCGACCCCTCGGACGGACTGCTCGGCGCCAACGGGATCGGGCCGAAGATGGCCGCCCGCCTTTTGCGCGACTACGGCAGCATCGCCGGGATGTACGCCGAACTGCACAACCTCGCCCCCAAGGTCGAGGCCGCCCTGCGCGGCAGCCGGGACCGGGTCGAGCGCAACCTGCAACTGATGCGGCCGATCCCGGATCTGCCCGTCGACGTCGACGCCGCGGTCGCTGCCGGCGTCGATCACGCCCGCGTCGAGGCGACCCTCGACGGCCTCGGGCTGTACGCGCCCGGCCGCCGGTTCGTGCGGGCGGTCACCGCGCCACCGCCCCCGCCGACGCCGCCGATGCCGACCGAACCCGACGAACTGGTCGGCGCCGGCATGGGCAGCAGCCCCATGACGGTCATCACCTCCCCCGCCTCGGGCGAGCAGGCCAGTCTGTTTTGATTTCCGGCGGTTCCTGCTGACCGGGGGTTTGCACGGTTGGCACGTCGGGGTGGGGCGGGCGTGGCGGAGTGCTCCGTACCGTCACGTCCTCCGACCTCCAGCACCACGATCAAAGGACCGTCCGTGGGCATCCGACTCGGCGACGAGGCCCCCAACTTCACCGCTCCCACGACCGAGGGCGAGCTCAACTTCCACGACTGGAAGGGTGACAGCTGGGCCGTGCTGTTCAGCCACCCGAAGGACTACACCCCGGTCTGCACCACCGAGCTCGGCGCCGTCGCGCACCTCAAGCCCGAATTCGACAAGCGCGGCGTCAAGGTCATCGGCCTGTCCGTCAGCCCGCTCGAGGACCACGAGGGCTGGGACAAGGACATCGAGGCGACCCAGGGCGCGGCGCTCAACTTTCCCCTGATCGCCGACCCCGACCGCAAGGTCGCCGACCTGTACGACATGGTCCACCCCAACGCCGACGACACCGCCACGGTGCGCTCGGTGTTCGTGGTGGGTCCCGACCACAAGGTCAAGCTGACCCTGACCTACCCGGCCGCGACCGGGCGCAATTTCGACGAGCTGATCCGGGTCCTCGACTCGCTGCAGCTGACCTCGCAGGAAGGCCTGGCGACACCGGCCAACTGGACCAAGGGTGACCGCGTCATCGTCACCCCGGCCGTGTCCGACGAGGACGCGCAGGAGCGCTTCACCAACTTCGAGGCCAAGCGCCCCTACCTGCGCTACGTCGACGACCCGAGCGCCTGAGCACTGCCGACCACGCACCCCCGGACGGATACCGTCCGGGGGTGCGTCGTTTCCCCATCCCCGATGACCTCGACCTGCTGGCCACCCTGCGGCCGCTGGTCCACTCGGCGCAGGACCCGACGATCCGCCTGCGCCCCGACGGCGTGGTCCGCTGCTCGCTGACTCCCGCGGGTCCGGGCACGGTCGAGGTCCTGCGAACCGAGGCATCGACCTGCACCGCGCGCGCCTGGGGTCCCGGCGCCGACTGGCTGCTCGACCAGGCGCCCGCACTGGTCGGCGTGCACGACGACCGCGCCGGTTTCGAGCCCGACCGTCACCCGGTCGTCGCCCGCGCCGCGCACCGGCGACCCGGCCTACGGATCGGCCGCAGCGGCGTCACCTGGGACGCGCTCGTGCCCACGATCCTGGCCCAGCGCGTCACCTCGGTCGAGGCCGCGAAGTCGTGGACCCGTCTCGTGCGGGCGCACGGCGACGTGGCCCCTGGGCCTTACGACCTACGCCTGCAACCCGCCCCCGACGTGCTGAGCGGCCTCCCGTACTGGGCCTACCACCGGTTCGGCGTCGAACGCTCCCGGGCCGAGGCGATCGTCGCTGCCGGCCGCAGCGCCGACCGGATCCAGTCCGCGCTCGCGCGGCCCGGCGCCGAGGCGGCCGCGACCATCTGCCGGGTGCGCGGCCTCGGCGCCTGGACGGCGGCGCTGGTGCTGCGGATTGCGGCGGGTGACGCCGACCAGGTCGAAGTCGGCGACTTCCACGTCAAGAACCAGGTCAGCTGGGCGTTGGCCGGCGAGGCGCGCGGCACCGACGAACGCATGCTGGAACTGCTCGCTCCGTTCGCCGGCCACCGAGGGCGGGTCGTGCGCCTGCTGGTCTCGCTCGGCCTGCGGGCACCGACCTTCGGGGCGCGGCGGCGCGTCGTCGCGATCGAGCACCTCTGACCCATCCGGCACGCACGTCGCACTCAAGCTGCCCCCTCCGTGGCCGACAGGTCTGCCTGGACTGCACGAGAACCGGATGCGTATGGCCAACCACCCCCCGTCCGGCGACGGCCCAGACGTGCCACCGGTCGAGGAAGCCCGCGAAACGGCGTCCACGACCACCGGGCTCATCGTCGGCTACCTGCGCCAGCAAGGTGGCGACGATGCCGTCGACCGCCTGCTGGCGACCGCCGGCGTGGACTTCACCGCGGCCGAGCTCGCCGACCCGGCACGGTGGTTCTCGTACGACACCCGGATACGGCTGTTCGAGGCCGCCACGACCGTCCTCGACGACCCTGACGCCGCCTTCAAGATCGGCGCCACGGCGATGCGCAACAACCTCGCGCCGGCGATCATCCTGCTGCTGCGTTCGCTGGGGTCGCCACGCCAGGTCTACCGCCAGTTGCCGTCGGCCGTGACCAAGTTTTCGACCACCTCCACCATGCGGCTGCTCGAACTCGGTCAGCGCGAAGCGACCTTCCGGTTCGAACTGCACGACGGCTACCCGCATTCGCGACTGGACTGCGACTACGCCCGCGGGTTGATCGCCACGGCACCGGAGCTGTTCTCGCTCCCCCTAGCGCGCGTCGACCATCCCGCCTGCGAGTCGGACGGCCACGAGGCCTGCATCTATCAGGTGAGCTGGCAGCGCCGGCGACGGTTCGGGGTGCGGCGTCGTACCGACGACGACCCCGAGGTCCGGGCCCTGCGTGCCCAGCTCGAACGGCTGCAGTCCGCCGCGTCGGACCTGGTCGGTACCGACGACCTCGACGTCGTGCTCGCCAAGATCACCGATCGCGCGGCCTCGGCCGTGGTCGCGCCGGCCTACCTGCTCGCCGTGTGCCCACCCGGCAGCGACGTGCCGTTGGTGCACAGTGCCGGGCTGGACCCCGTCGACGCCGAGATCACGGCCCGCCGCCTGCTCGCCGGCGACGATCTCGGCGACCACGCGGTCATCGTCGACGTCGCCACGGCCCGCCACCACTACGGCCGTCTCGCAGCGATCTACGGGCCGCGACAACGCGGGTTGCAGGACGAGGCCACGTTGCTGGCCGCCTACGCCGCCCACGCCGCGGCCGCCCTCGAGTTGTTGCTCAGCCTCGAGGCCTCCCGGCGCGGCGAGGCCCGTTCGCGCGACCTGCTCTCGCTCGCGCACCGACTGTCGACGACCGAGACCGAGCAGGACGTCGCCAACGTGGTGGTCACAGCCGTACCGAGGATCGTCGGCGCACCACGCGCCTCGTTGATGGCGTGGGACGCCGGCCGCGGCCTGCTCAGCGGCCTCGCCGCCGAGGGGCACAAGACCGCGGAGCGCACCGCGCTGTTCTC
This sequence comes from Egicoccus sp., assembly GCA_040904725.1. Classification (GTDB taxonomy): domain Bacteria; phylum Actinomycetota; class Nitriliruptoria; order Nitriliruptorales; family Nitriliruptoraceae; genus Egicoccus. The sequence continues at coordinate 10,260 of JBBDSX010000240.1, read as the reverse complement.
GACCAGCCTGCGAGCGGACGACACGTCCGAACTGGCGCGCATGCTGACCCGTCGCGAGCCGACGCTGCTGCAGGTCACGGACGCGAGCGCCTCGCTCAAGGCGCTGCTCCACGCGGTCGGCGCCGACCGCGTCGTCGCGATGCCGCTGATCGCCGGCGACCGCCTGCTCGGCGTCCTCAACGCCGGCCACGGCACGGACCCCCCGGCCGGGTGGCCCGACGAAGAGGCGATCGAGCGCCTCCGCGGGATCGCCGACCAGGCCGCGTCGGCCATGCAGAACGCGCGGCTGCTCGACGAGGTCCGTCACCAGGCCAACCACGACGGCCTGACCGGGTTGCCGAACCGCCTGCTGTTCATGCAGACGCTGGACCGTCGCATTTCCGCCGGCGGCGACGTCGAGGTCGCGGTGCTGTTCTGCGACCTCGACGGGTTCAAGCAGGTCAACGACCACCACGGTCACGCCTCGGGGGACGAACTGCTGCGGCAGGTGGCGGCCCGGCTGCGGGCCGTGCTCCGCCCGGGTGACCTGGTGGCGCGCCTGAGCGGCGACGAGTTCGCGCTGGTGCTCCGGGGCCGCGCCGTCGCCGCGGTCGCCGGCGACATCGCCGAGCGGGTCACCGACGAGTTCTCCGCGCCCTTCCGCGTCGACGGCTGCGACCTGCGCATCAGCACCAGCGTCGGTGTGGCCGTCCAGGGCGAGGACGACGACGCCGACCGGTTGTTGCGACGGGCCGACGCGGCCATGTACGTCGCGAAGCAGCGCGGCCGCAACCAGGTCGTACTCGCCGACGGCGTTCCCCGCGCCGTCGGGGGCAGCCGCTCGTCGGCTGCCGAGGTCCGCACCGGCCTCGACGACGACGCGTTCGAACTCCACTACCAGCCCATCGTCCGGGTCGTCGCCGACCCGACGGGCGGCTACCACTCCGAGGTCGTCGGCCACGAGGCCCTGGCCCGGTGGCGGCACCCCCATCTCGGCCTGCTCACGCCAGCGGCGTTCCTGCCCCTGGCCGAAGAGAGCGGCGACGTCGTGGCGCTCGACCTCTGGGCGATGCGGACGGCGACGGCCGCCGCCGCGGCCGCGGTCGCCGTCGACGACCGGGGCGCCCCCCGGCACATCGCGGTCAACCTGGCCGCGCAGACCCTCATCGACCCGCGGCTGGTCCCCGCGGTCCGCGCCGCGCTCAACGACACCGACCTCGATCCCGCCCGCCTGACCGTCGAGGTGATCGAGAGCCGGTCGCTGGTCGACCTGCCGGGCGTGATCGAGCAGCTGACCGACCTGCGGCGCCTCGGCGTGCGGATCGCCCTCGACGACTTCGGTACCGGCTACTCCACATTGAGCTGGCTCCACCGCCTGCCGATCGACCAGATCAAGCTCGACCGCAGCTTCGTGGCCCCCCTGCCGGACGACGTCGACGCCGTCGCCCTGGTCGAAGGGGTGCTCGCCCTGGCGCGCGCCCTCCACATCGAGGTCGTCGCCGAGGGCGTGGAGACCGACCAGCAGCTCGGCGTGTTGTTGTCGGCCGGCTGCGAACTCGTCCAGGGTTATCTGTTCGGCCGCCCCAGCCGCCCTGGCGTCGACGGAACGGTCGGGCAGGGCTGACGCGCGCCACCGCCCCGGGCCTTGCCCCGGCCTAGCCCGAGCTGTGTCCCGGGAACACGCGGGCACCGGGGTCGATGTAGACCGCGGCGTTGTTGACCGCGGTCGCCGACTCGCCGAAGCCGACGGCGATCAGGCGCACCTTGCCCTCGTACTCGGTGATGTCGCCGGCGGCGAACACTCCCTCGATCGAGGTCTGCATCCGGGTGTCGACGATGATGTGACGCCCGTCGATCTCGACGTCCCAGGACTTGAGTGGTCCGAGATCCGAGGTGAAGCCCAGCGCGGCGACCACCGACTGGACCTTGATGGTCTCGCGCTCGTCGGTCTTGTTGTTGAAGACGGTCACCTCTTCGACGTGGTCGACGCCGCGGATCTGGGCGACCTCGGTGAACGTCATGACGCGAACCGACGAGTCGTAGAGCTTCTTGACCGAGTCCTCGTGGGCGCGGAAGCGGTCGCGCCGGTGGATGAGCGTGATGGAGCGGGCGATGCCCTCGAGGTTGAGCGCCCAGTCGGTGGCGCTGTCGCCGCCGCCGACGATCAACACGTCCTTGTCGCGCATCGTCTCGAGTTCGCGCACGAAGTAGACCAGCCCACGCCCCTCGAACTCCTCGGCGTCGGGCAGGGGGCGGGGCGTGAACGTGCCGATCCCGCCCGTGACGAGTACGGCCCTGGTCGTGATCTCGTCGCCCTTGTGGGTCCCGATCGTGAACGTGCCATCCTCGTGCTTGGTCATGGTCTCGGCGCGGTGGGCGAGCACGTAGGTCGGGTCGTAGGCGGCGGCCTGCTCGACGCAGCGCTCGATCAGGTCCTGGCCCTTGATCTCGGGGAACCCGGCGACGTCGTAGATCGCCTTCTCCGGGTACAGCGCCGCGACCTGTCCACCCGGTTCGGGCAGCGAGTCAACGACCGCCGTCGACATCCCGCGAAAGCCCGCGTAGTAGGCCGCGTAGAGGCCCGCCGGGCCGGCGCCGATGATCGTCAGGTCCACCTGGTGCTGCGTTGCCACGCTCGTTCCCATTTCGTCGGATGACCACCACGCGCGGCCACCGTAAACGGTCGCGTCGTCCATCCGGACATCGGCGGGTGCAGGGGACGCGCGCGGTGGGCGGACCATGCACACGATTGCATCCACGATTGCATACGTGAGGATCAGCAGACCACGACGCTCGGCGGCCGGCCGAGCGGTCCGAGCTCCGGCTCACTCGGCGTGGCCGTGTCGGCCGGATCACCCTCGCCGTCCTCGGCCGACGGCGACGGGGCCGGCGACGGCGCGATCGAACAGCCCTGGACGTCGGCGGCGAGCACGAGGGCGAGTTCGTCCATCAGCGCACGCACGACCCAACGGTCCCCGGCCTGAGCCGCGTTGCCGACCACGGCGAGGTGGTAGCGGCTGCCGTCGTCACCGACCACGGCGCCGGTCAGGCCCGTGACGTCGTTGAGCGTGCCCGTCTTGCCGTGGAACCGGCCATCGGCGGGGGTACCGCGCAGGCGGGTGCGCAGCGTGCCGCTCTCGCCGGCCACGGCCTGCAGCGTCGCCCAGGTCGAAGCGTGCGGACCGTTCCACATCGCCCGGTCCACCCCGACCAGCAGCCGCGCGGTCACGCGGTCGTCGCGGGAGAGCCCGGACCCGTCGGCGAGGTGGATGCCGTCCGTGGCGATACCGAGATCGACCAGCAGCCGGCGCACCGCGCGGGCGGCCCGGTCGAAGCTCGCGGCGCCGGTCTCGTGCCGCGCGAGCACGTGGAACAGATGATCGGTGAGATGGTTGTCGCTGCGCTGGACCGCGAACCGCAGGATGTCGGCCATCGGCGGACTCTCGACCTCGGCGAGCCCGGCCACCGGCGCCGCGGGACCGCCCGCGGTCACCTCGACCTCGCCGGCCACCGCGACGCCGCGTTCGGTGAGCAACCGCGCCAACTCGCGGGCAGCCTGGATCCGGGGATCGGCGACCACCTCGACACGGGCCAGCGGCGGGTCGAGTCCCGCCAGGCGTTGCTCGATTTCGTCTCGGGTGCCCGTCAGCGGGATCGAGATCGGCTCGGGCGGCTCGGCCGCGTCCGCATCCTCCCCGTCCTCCGTCGTCGGCTCGGGCGCGGGCTCGGCTTCGGCCCGCTCGCGTTCGAGCTCGGGCCAACGGATCGAGGTCGCCAGCCCGGCATCCACGGTCAGGCCCGTCAGGTAGCGGGCGTCGAAGTTGGAGAAGTAGCGCGGCAGCCATCCGTCGGCCTCGGTTGGCCCGGCGAATCCGGGCGCCGTCCCACGCACGCCACCGGTCACACGTCGCAACCCCGTCTCCACCAGTTGGTCGGCCAACGCTTCGAGCGGCGTGCGGGGGCGGGTCGGATAGATCCAGCGGCCGTACTCGGGTGTCGCCAGCGTGGGGTCGCCCGACCCGACCAGCACCAGCGAGCCGTCGAGGACGCCGTCGGCACCGATCGGTGCGGTGGCGTCGACCCGCGTGGTCAGGCGTGCCTCGGGGCCGAGCGTGAGCAGCACCGACGCCGCCGTGACGATCTTGAGCGTGCTGGCGGGCAGCACCGGCGCGTCGGCCCCCGCGGCGCCGACCTCGCGGCCGTATTCGTCGGTGACCAGCACCGCCAGCTCGGCCTCGTCGAGTTCGCCCTGCGCGGCCGCGAGCAGTTCACCGACGAGTTCGACGAGTTCGCCACGTGAGGCCGGCACCGGTGGCGGTTCGGGCGTGGGCTCCGGCTCGGACGTGGCCTCGGGCTCCGGCGTCGCCGTCGGTGCGGCGTCGGTGGTGGGCCGCGCAGGCTCGGGCGTCGGCGCGGCCGATTCCGAATCGGACGCGTCCGGGCTCGGGTCGTCGCCGGACGGCGCGGCCGGCGAGGAGCAACCCGCGAGCACCACCAGCAGGGCCAGCATGCCCGCCAGCAGTCGCCGCACGGGACGGAGCAGCGTGAGTGGCCGCGTCAGAGGCTGGCGCAACGCCTAGCTCGGCGCATCGACGCTGTCGAGCAGCCCGCGCAGCTGGAAGCCACGCGAGGGGTGGCGCAGCTTCGTCAGCGTCTTCTTCTCGATCTGCCTTATACGTTCCCGCGTCAGCCCGAACTGGGCCCCGATGTCCTCGAGCGTGTGTTCCTCGCCGTCCATCAGGCCGTAGCGCAGCATCAGCACGGTGCGTTCGCGATCGGTCAGCGCGGACAGGGCCCGCTCGACCTCGCGCTTGGCGAGCACCGCCGTCGCCGACGACTCGGGGTCGATCGCGTCCTCGTCGGCGACCAGCTCACCCATGGTGGCGTCGCCGTCCTCACCGATCGGCTTGTCGAGGCTGGCGACGTCCTGGGCGGCGAGCTTGACCTCGCGCAGCCGTTCGACCGGCAGACCGAGTTCGGCGGCGATCTCGTGTTCGGTGGGTTCGCGGCCGAGTTGCTGCAACAGGGCGAACTCGGCGTAGCGGACCTTGCCCATCAGTTCGTGGACGTGGACCGGCAGCCGGACGGTGCGGCCGGTGTTGGCCAGGCCTCGCTGCAGGGCCTGGCGGATCCACCACGTCGCGTAGGTCGAGAACTTGTAGCCCTTGGTGTGGTCGAACTTCTCGACCCCTCGGATGAGCCCGAGGTTGCCCTCCTGTATCAACGACAGCAGGTCGACGCCGCGGCCGCGGAACTTGCGGGCGACCGACACGACCAGGCGCAGGTTGGCGCGGATCATGTGGTCCTTGGCGCGCTCGCCGCCGCGGGTGACCATGCGCAGCTGCGCCTTGCGGCGCGGCGTGAGCTTCTGGCCCGACCCGATCAGCGCGGCGGCCGCGAGCCCGGCCTGGTAGCGCTTGGCGAGGTCGACCTCCTGCTCGGGCGTGAGCAGGTCGGTGCGTCCGATCTCGTTGAGGTACTGGCGCACCGAGTCCGACGAGGCCGACAACGGCGTGGCCTCGGGGCGGTCGGCGTCCTCGACGAGGTCGTCGAGGACCTGCATGTTGAGGTCACGCGCCCGCTGCGCGGTGTCCTCGATCCAGTTGTCGGGCATCGTCAACGGGTCGAAGAGATCGTTGAGTTCCGACAACAGCACGTACCCGCGGGAGGCACCGCGCTCGAACAACTCGGAGATGGGAGTGACGTCGCTCAAGGTGTTCCGTCTCGTGCGGGCGAACTCGGGACGCCAGTTGCGACCAGTCACTGACGGTGCAGGTCGCGACCGGCACGGTAGCGGTGGGCTCCCGACCCGTCACCGGTTTGCGGGTGGCGTAAGGCGCGGACGGTACCCGCCTTTCGGCCAGTCGGCTCGCGACGGCAGCCAAGGCGGGGGCCGCGGGGCGTCCTCGGCCCGTCAGGCGCACGAGGGGAACCCGGACGCTTCAGCGACCGGCCACGCGTGCCGACCCCACGGCCCGCCGCAGCAGCACCAGCGCGGCCGTCAGGCACAACAGGCCGGTCGTCGGCAGGGTCCCGAACGCACCCGGGACGACGAACCCCTGTCCGGCGAAACTGGCCATCGCGGCGCACGCGAGCAACGTGGCCGCGGCGACCGGGCGGGCGTCGAGGTGGCGGTCACGCAGGCGGCCGACGGCCGCGACGGTGGCCCGTTCGACCGGCACGACCAGCCGGACCACGAGCAACGTCAGCGCGGTAAAAGCGACCAGCCAGACCGGCCGTGCCGACCACCAGGCGGCCGAGTCCGCCGGAGCGCTCAACCAGCGCGTCCCGCCCAGCACGACCAGTGCCGCGCCGAGCAGCGCCACCATCGCGGTCAGGTGCCACAGGTAGATCGACATCGCCATGGCACCGAGCCGTGCGGTGGTCCGCCACACGGCGGGGCGAGTGAGCCAGCCCGACAGACGGCGGTGCGCCAGCATGAGCAGGCCGAGGTGGCCGACGGCGAGCAGGACGATGGCCAGGCTCGGCGGGGTGTTGTTGCTGCGGGCGTCGCCGGGGACGCCCACCATCGACAGCGGATAGACGTCGAGGACCCGGGTGACCAGCAGTAGTCCGCCGAGGCCGCCGACCGCGAGGCCGGCCCAGGCCCGCCGGCCGGCGGCGCGCAGGCGACCGTCCTGCCAGAAGAAGCCGAGTTGGTGCACGCTGCCCCACACCAGCGGGAACTGCAGCCAGCCGACGAGGCCGACCCCGAACCCACGTGAGGCCACCTCGACGACGACCGCCGCGGCGAGCAGACCGGCCAGGGCGCGGATCCCGGCGCGGTCGTGCCAGGCCAGCAGCGCCGGGGTTGCGGCGACCAGCAGCACGTAGACGGCGAGGAACCAGACCGGCACGGCGACGACCTGGGTGGCCTGGCGCAGCACGTCGGCCTCGACCAGTCCGCTGCGGCCCAGCAGCCAGGCGGTCGGGACCCAGAACGCCACGAACGGCAGGGTGGGACCGAGCAGGCGCAGGAAGCGTCCGGCCAGCCAGGAGCCGTAGGCCCCGCCGCGAGCGACATGGTTGCGCCAACTGGTCGCGTTGGCGTAGGCGCCGGCCAGCATGAACAGGCCGATGACCTGGGCCGCCCAGGTCAGCCACTGCGTCCACGGTGCCACCGCGAGCAGGTGGTCGACGTGGACGCCACCGGCGGCGTCGACCGACACGCCGGCCAGCAGCCAGTGACCGAAGGCGACCACGAGCAGGCTGACCGCCCGCACGAGGTCGACCACCCGGTCGCGCCCGGCCATCACCGGGCTGCTCGTCACGTCCAGGACACTCGTCGCCACGCTGCATGCTCCTCGTCGTCGCGCACCTGACGTGCGCTACGAGCAGCGTGCATCCGGACCGGTCACCGGACCCTGGGGGGTCGCCCCCCGATCCACCCTGGGGGGTCAGGGGACGGCCGGCTCGACCCGCATGCCGGCCATCCGGCGGCCGACGACCACCAGGACCGCGGCGGAGAGGTACATCAGCAGCCCATAGACCGCGGACGGCACCGCGATCGCCTCGGATCCCATCACCGTCACGGCGATCAGGATGCCCAGGGTCGAGTTCTTGATGCCGAGTTCGACCGCGATCGTCAGCCCGTCCCTGGCGGTCAGCCCGGCCGCACGTGCCGCACCCCAGCCGACGCCGAGGCCGACGAGGTTGAGCAGCAGGGCGGCGGGTCCGGCGTCGGCCAGCAGCGTGAAGAACTCGTCGCGCAGCGAGATCGCGATGCCGACGATCAGCGCCACGAGGATGAAGCCGCCGAAGGCGGACACCCCGCGTTCCATGGCGGCGGCGCGCTGCGGAGCCCGGCGTCGTACGGCCATGCCGAGCAGCACCGGGACGAGCACGATGCCGACCAACAGGCCGATGGTGCGGGCGAGCGGCACGCTGACCGCGACGTCGTCACCGAGCGGCCACCAGCGCAGGGCGAGGTTGGCGAACATCGGCAGCGAGACGATCGTGACGACGCTGGCCAGCACGGTCAGCACGATCGACAGGGCGACGTTGGCCCGCGCGAGGAAGCTGACCAGGTTCGAACTGGTGCCGCCCGGGCAGGCGGCGACGATGACCAGGCCGACCGCGAGTGCGGGCGGCAGGCCGAGCAGCGCGGCGACCCCGAAGCCGAGCGCCGGCATCACGAGCAACTGCGCCACCGCGCCGATGATCGCGCCCCGAGGCGTCCGCGCCTCGCGGCGGAAGTCCCCCGTCGTCAGCGTCAGGCCGATGCCGACCATGATGACGAACAGCGCGATCGGCAGGCCGACCTCGACCAGCGGATTCTGTTCCATGCTCCCGCACTCTCCCTGTGTCCTCCCGGCGCCCACCCAGCCGGTGTGGGCACCTCTCCCGTGCCCGTGGGGGCTTTGTAGCAGCGTCGGCGCTGCGGCTACGACAGCCGGAGCGGCGGCGGACGCCTCACGGCGACGGCGGCCGCAAGGGCCGTGGTCAGTGGCACGGCCGCGACCAGCCCCAGCGAACCGACCACGGTCTTGACGATCTCGACGGCCAGGATCTCGGAGTTGACCAGCTCGAGGACCGGCACGGCATTGGTGGAGAACAGCACCAGCAGGACCAGGGACGCGCCCGCGTAGGCGAGGAAGAGCGTGTTGACGACCGACGCGATGTGGTCGCGGCCGACCTTCATGGCCCGACCCACCAACGGTCGCCAGGTCAGGGTGCGATCTGCGTCGTGGATCGCGAAGACGGTCGACGCCTGGGTGACCGTGACGTCGTCGAGCACCCCCAGCGCCGCGATGATCAGGCCGGCCAGCACCAGTCCCCGCAGGTCGATGCCCTCGACGGCGAACCGGACCAGGCCGGCCTCCTCCGACGCGAAGCCGGTGATGCGCCCCTGGTCGATGAACACCACGCCGAGGGCGACGGTGAACAGCAGGGCGGCGGCCGTGCCGACGATCGCGGCGGTGGTCATGGGGGTGACGCCGTGGGCGAGATAGAGCGTGACGACCATCACCGCCATCGCCCCGACCAGGGCGACGAGGAAGGGGCTCGATCCGGCGAGGATGGCCGGTACCACGAACCGGACCACGATCAGCAGGCTCACGCCCAGCCCCAGCAGGGACCGGACGCCATGCCAGCCACCAACGGCGAGCACGGCGAGCACGAACAGGCCGACGAGCACGGTCAGGGCCGGGAGCCGCTGGAAGTCGGCGACGAAGTACTGCGTGGTCCCGTCGGCGTCGGTGAAGCCCTGTACCTCGACCCGGTCCCCCGCCGCCATCGCCGGGTAACCATCGGCCGCGGAACGGATCGTCACGACCTGCCCGGCCTCGGGACCGTCGAGCAGTTCCGCCTCGATCACCAGTTCGTCACCCGAGACCCCGAGCATCGGGTCATCTTCAGCGGCGGGGATGAGTTCGACGTCGCGGACGACCGCCGCGAAGCGGGGTTCGAGTGCCGCGTCGTCGGCGGCCACGGGCGACGGCCACAGGCGCACCATCCCGATCGCGGTCGCCACGAGCAGGATTCCCACGACGGCAAGCAGCCCACGCGAGGTGCGGTCCTCGAACATGCATCCACCCCTCGACGTGGCCGAGGGGTGGATGTTAGGGAACCGGAGCGGTCAGGCGGCGCGGTCGAGCACGTCGAGCAGGCCCGAGAGGTTGTGGGCACGCGAGGGGTGGCGCAGCTTGGCCAGGGCGCGGTTCTGCATCTGCCTTATACGTTCGCGGGTCAGGCCGAAGTGGGCGCCGATCTCCTCGAGCGTCTGCGGCTCCTCGCCGTGCAGGCCGAAGCGCAGGACCAGGATGATCCGCTCGCGTTCGTCGAGGGCGGACAGGGCCGCCTCGATCTGCGACATCGCGTCACCCTCGAGCGCGGTCTCGGCCGGGTCGATGCCGGCGGCGTCGGGGATCAGATCCCCCATCGTCGCATCGCCGTCCTCGCCGATCGGACGGTCGAGGCTGACCAGTTCCTGCATCGCCTCGCGGACCTCGCGGACGCGCTGCTCGGTCAGACCGACCTCTTCGGCGATCTCGGCCTCGGTCGGGTCGCCACCCTTGCTCTGACGCAGCCGGAGTTCGGCCGAGCGCAGCTTGCCGTACAGCTCCCAGACGTGCGCCGGGACGCGGATGGTGCGGCCCTTGGAGGCCACGCCGCGCTGCAGGGCCTGGCGGATCCACCAGACGGCGTAGGTCGAGAACTTGTAGCCCTTGGTGTGGTCGAACTTCTCGACGGCACGCAACAGGCCGAGGTTGCCCTCCTGGATCAGCTCGATGAAGTCGAGGTCACGACCCGAGAACTTGCGGGCCTGGGGCACGACCAGGC
>JBBDSX010000239.1:0-2866 GCA_040904725.1 Egicoccus sp. | reverse complement strand
GGCGCCCGTCCTGCTCCCGCCCCCGCAGGCACACCACCACCGGGCGCCTGCCAGCCCACCGCCGACCCCACCTGTCACGGGTGACGGTCGACGGTGGGCTCGGCGTGTGCTCGGCCTCCGGCGGCCGGAGGCAGGGCAGCGTGCACATCGGTCTCACCGGGGGATCCGCGTCGGTCCGCCGAGTCCGGCTGTGGCAGAGTCATCGGGGTGGGGCAGCGGCGCCAGGGGTGAACATGCGCACAGGAACACGTGGCACCTATCTCCGTGCCCCGCGCCTCGTCGTGGGCATGTGCCTCGTACTCTCGGCGACCGGATGCGGGATCCGCGACACCGGACCATCGGTGCGTCGCGGTCCGGTGTCGCTGGAGGCCTCGCGCGTGCAGCTGGTGGCGCCGGACCGGATCGCCTTCGACGTGCCGTCCTGCGGCGGCGACCCCGAGGTCACCGAACTGGCCGAACGCGGCTACGACATCCGCATCGAGGTGACCTCGACCGTCATCGAGCCAGGGAACGCCTGCGCCGACGGCCTCACGGTGACGTTGCCGGTGCCGCTCGAACGCCGCGACCTCGTTGACCTGACCTCCGGCACGACGCTCGAGGTGATCGACCGCGAGGACCGGTGACGGTCAGGCGGTGCTCGCCGGTAGACGCTCGATGACGCCTTCGAGGTCGGTCTTGAAGCGGCCGAGCCGCGGCTTGTGGAGGATCGAGAGGGTCGCGCGCGGGCCGTCGAGACCACGGCCACGTTCCTGGCCGGCCTTGCCGACGCCCGGCCAGTCGAGCGGGACGTGCTGCCACGCCTCGAGCACCGGGATCAGCCGGACGAGCGTGCCGTCGGGAAGCGACAACTGCGTGCGCAGACCGCCGCGGATGAGGTCGGCGTGGACGTGCTGGAGCGCCACCTCGGCGGCGGGGACCTGCGCGGCGTTGAGGCCGTACAACTCGAGGTCGGGCACGTCGAAGCGGGCAGCACCGTGCGTGCGTACCCACCAGGTCCCCTCCCCCTCGGCCTTGGCGGCGATCGCGTCCTCGTGCTGGACCGAGCCGATCGAAAGGCGGTTCATCCAGGCCGCGTCACGGTCGGTCAGGGCCGACAGGTCACGGACGCCCGTGACCCGACCGCGAAGCTGGCGCGAGAGCGCCTGGAGGAGTTGGGCGTGCCGCTGCATCCCGTTGTTCAGGCCATCGCTGCCGATGTAGGCCTCGGTTCGCAACAGCGGTGTGCCGTCCTGTTCGTCGGCCAACGCGCGGACGACGGCCTTCTGCATGCGCCCGCCCCAGTGCACCTCGAAGGCGGTCTCACCGGCGCCGCGCACCGACGCCGCGCGGTCGAGGTCGCGGGCCTCGACCGCACCCTTGACGACCGGACCGATCTCGTCCAACGGCGCATCGAGCATCAGCGCGAGGAACGACGTGTAGCGCTCGGCCATCAGGCTGACCTCGGGTCGGTGGGAGGACGGCGGGACCGGTCAGGGTAGGAGGCACTAGCGTCGCCCAACGACGCCCAACCGGTCACGACGAGGAGACAGCCATGCAGCGACGGGAACTCGGACACGGCCTCGAGGTCGGCGCCATCGGCCTCGGCTGCATGGGTATGACGTTCGCGTATGCGGGCGCCGAGGAGTCGCGGGCGCTGGCGACCGTCGACCGGGCACTCGAACTGGGCATCGACCTGCTCGACACCGCCGACATCTACGGCCCCGAGACCAACGAGCGTCTGCTCGCCACCGTCCTCGAGTCGCGCCGCGACGACATCGTGCTCGCCACCAAGTTCGGCGCCCGCAGCCTCGAGGATCCCGACCGCGGACCGGACGGGCGCCCCGACTACGTCCACCGGGCCTGCGACGCGTCGTTGCGACGGCTCGGCATCGACACCATCGACCTGTACTACCAGCACCGCGTCGACCCGCAGGTCCCGATCGAGGAGACCGTCGGCGCGATGGCCGAACTGGTCGCTGCCGGCAAGGTCCGCCACCTCGGGCTGAGCGAGGCCGGCGCCGACACGATCCGGCGCGCCCACGCGGTGCACCCGATCACCGCGGTGCAGACCGAGCTTTCGCTGTGGACCCGCGACGTGCAACGAGACGTCCTGCCGGCACTCCGCGATCTCGGGATCGGCCTGGTCGCCTACTCGCCGCTCGGCCGCGGCTTCCTCACCGGCAAGATCCGCTCGGTCGACGACCTCGACGCCACGGACGGGCGCCGCCGCCACCCGCGCTTCGCCGAGGAGGCACTCGCCGCCAACCTGGCACTGGTCGAACTCGTCGAGCAGGTGGCTGCGGACCACGACGCCACCGCAGCGCAGGTCGCGCTCGCCTGGGTCCTCGCACAAGGCGTCCAGGACGTCGTGCCGATCCCGGGCACCACGCGGCCGGAGCGGATCGACGAGAACGTGGCCGCCCTCGACCTCGTACTCACCGACGACGAGATGGCGCGGCTCGACCACGCGCTCGACGAGGCCGAGGTGGCCGGCACCCGCTACCCCGAACCGATGATGCGCTTCCTCGAGACCTGACCCGCCGTGGCGCTACAGCCCGAGCGCGCGGGAGATCAGCATGCGCTGGACCTCGGAGGTGCCCTCGCCGATCTCGAGGATCTTGGCGTCCTGGTAGAAGCGGCCGACCCGGTACTCGGTCATGAAGCCGTAGCCGCCGAACACCTGCGTCGCCTCGCGGGCGGCGGTCACGGCCTGCTCGGACGAGAACAGCTTGCTTATCGACGCCTCGCGCTTGTAGGGCTGGCCGTCCATCTTGAGCCAGCACGCGTAGTAGTACATCTGGCGGGCGGTCTGGGCGGCGACCTCCATGTCGGCGATCTTGAACGCCAGCGCCTGCTGCTTGCCGATCGGCTTGCCGAACGCCTCGCG
>JBBDSX010000238.1:0-2871 GCA_040904725.1 Egicoccus sp. | reverse complement strand
CCTCGTCGTCCATCTCCATGCGCACCAGCACGTAGCCGGGCAGGAACTTCTTCTGCGACGTGGTCTTCTTGCCCTTCTTGTACTCGGTGACCTCTTCGGTCGGGATGTGCACCTCGTAGATGCGGTCCTCGGCCTCGAGCGCCTCGACGCGGCTGAGCAGGTTGTCCTTCACGCGCTGCTCGTAGCCGGCGTAGGTGTGCACGACGTACCAGTCGCCGAGCAGGCGACCGAGTTCCTTCTTGTCGCGCACGTCCTCGAGCGAGCGGGGGCGGCCACGGCGGACCGGCGCCTCCTCGGCCGGCTCGGCCGCGTCCGCGGGGGCGGCGTCGGACGCGTCCTCGACGGGAGCATCGACGGCGTCGGATGCCTCGCCGCCCGCGGCGCCCTCCTCGGATTCATCCACACCGGCATCATCCTCACGCCCCGCGCCCGAGACGATCCCGAGCAGGTCGTCGAGGTCGTCCGAACCGCGCGAGTCGGGTGCGTCGTCGACCGCGGCGTCGTCGGCCGGATCGACCTCGACGACGGCCTCGGCGACCGAGTCGAGTTCACCCGTGGGGGTCAACGGCTCGGCGACCCCGTCGACGTCGTCGGCGGCCACGAGCGTCTCGGGCGCCGCGGGAACGGCGTCCGGGACCTCGCTGTCGGACGCCTCGCGCAGCTCGGCGTCGGCCGGGCCGTCGGGCGCCTCGGTGGCGGGCAGCTCCTCGCGGACCGCGCCGTCGTCGGGCGCGTCCTCGGAAGTGGTGGGGGGAGTGGCGTCGGACACAGTTTCCTCTTAACCCAGGGTGTTGATGACGGCGCGCCGGAAGACCTCGTCCATGCCCCAGATCAGGGCGACCAGGACGAAGGTGACCACGAGCACCACGACCGTGTAGGAGGTGACCTCCTTGCGGTTGGGCCAGGCCACCTTGCGCAGTTCGCTGCGGACCTCCTTGAGGAACTGGCCCGGCGAGGTGCGCCCGCTACCGCGGGCCGCCTCGTCTGCGGCGCTGACCTGCCCCGACGTGCGGCGTTCCTCACGACGGGCGTTGCGCTTTGACTCGCGACTCATGTGTGGGACTCCTGCCCGCGCTGGTGGGCGAGGTCGACGCGGTGGGACGGGGTACGCCCGCGTCCGGGGAGGGACGACGCGCGTCGCACGGCGACGAGGCGGCGCGTCGGCCCGGATCGTGCGCTACCCGCGGTGGGCTAGCGCCTTGCACGGGAGGAGGGACTTGAACCCCCAACCGCCGGTTTTGGAGACCGGTGCTCTGCCAAATTGAGCTACTCCCGTCCGCTCCCGCACCGGGGCCGTCGCGTCCGGGGACGTCAGGCCCTGACAAAGGGAACGCTGCCTCACGCGGAGGCAGCCCTGACAGGGTAACCCCCATCGGGCACATCCGACAACAAGACGCTGGGGCGGGTCCCCTGTCTCGCTTGCTCCGCAGCGCTCTGTTCCGCGCCGGGTCCCCTGTCTCGCTCGCTCCGCTCGCTCGTTGCCCCCCAGCGCTCCGGTTCGTCGCGCGGTCGCCGTGCGGGTGACGCGCGGGTGTGGCTACGCGCGGATCTTGCCGACGCCCTTGAGGATCTGGTCGCCGTTCTCGTTCTTGCCCCACAACTGCACCGTGGCCTGGTCGCCGTCGACGTTGGTGATCGTGCCGCCGAAGGTCGTGGTCGAACCCAGCGGCCAGGGCCGGGTGAAGCGGACGTTGACCTCGATCACCTTCTCGGGGCCGCCGGCAAAGCTGGTCAGCACCCGCGAGGCGAGACCCATGGCGAACATCCCGTGGGCGATGATCCCGCCGGTCGGGCTGACGTTGCCCGCGAACTCGGGGTCGTAGTGCAGCGGGTTGAGATCCCCCGACGCGGCGGCGTAGGCCACCGAGGCGGTCAGGGTGGAGCGCTGCACGACCTCGGGAAGCTCGGTTCCGACCTCGAAGCTCATGCCGCTCCCTCCTGCACCGGCGCAGACCCCAGGAAGACGATCACGGCCTTGGACAGCACGGCGCACGTGTCGTCATCCGCGAAGCGGCAGTCGACCTCGATGGTCAGCATCTCGTTGCGGCCGCGGATCGTGATGTCGGTGATCTTCGGCGTGCAGGTCAGCACGTCACCGGGACGCACGGGCCGCTCGCCGTAGGTGTAGCCCTGCGAGCCGTGCACCAGCGTCCAGTGGGCACCGAGTTCGGGATCGGCGAAGACCGCCTGGCCGCCCTTGGTGACGGTGAACGCGGCCGCGAACGTCGGTGGGGCGACGCAGTCGTCGCCGTCGCTGAAGTAGCGCGGGTCGGTCTCGCCGAGCGCCATGGCGTATTCGCGGATCTTCTCCCGCGACACCTCGTAGGTGTAGGACGGGTAGACGGTCCCGACCTTGTCGGTGTTGAGCGCCATCGGCTGCCTTCCCTGCTGGGCGTGGCGGCATCCTAGGTGCGCCGCCTGCGCGGCCCCGAAATCGCGACGACCCGCGTCCGGCGAAGCGCCGGCGCGGGTCGTGGTGCGAAGCCGAGGGTCAGCGGGTCTCGCGGTGCAGCTGGTGCGTGCGGCACCGGGCGCAGTACTTCTTGAGCTCGATCCGCTCGCGCTGGTTCACGCGGTGCTTCGAGGTGATGTAGTTGCGCTCCTTGCACTCGGTGCAAGCCAGCGTGACTCGGGGGCGGTTGTCGTTCTTGGGCATGTCGTGGGTCTCCTCCCCGTCGCGGCCGCGTCAGTGGAACGCATCTGGGCCAGCGGCGGAGGACAACGTCGGGAACTGCAGGGACGAGTGCTGCAGGAATCGTGCGCGGACGCGCTCACCGCCGGAGGGTACGGCCTCCGGCGGTGAGCTGCGAGCGGACCTACTTGTTGATCTTGGTGACGCGGCCCGAGCCCACGGTACGACCACCCTCACGG
>JBBDSX010000237.1:0-2889 GCA_040904725.1 Egicoccus sp. | reverse complement strand
TGAACAGCAGCACGATGACGCCGGTCCAGCGCATCGTGCGGGCCGCGAAGTCGGCGGCCACGTATTCGCGCCGGGCCTGGTAGCGCTCGGGCCGGGCGTTGCGGTTCATCACGGTCAGTTGGTAGGCCGCGAAGATGTGGAAGAACAGCGTCACGATCAGCAGGATGCGCATCAGCCACAGCACGCCCGTCTCCGGAACCAGCGGGACGAGCAGCCCTTCGCGAAGGAAGTGGGCGTAGTGGTTGAAGTCCTCGGCGCCGAGGTAGATCTTCAGGTTGCCCACCATGTGGGCGAAGATGTAGCCCAGCCACACGATGCCCGTGATGGCCATGACGTACTTCTTGCCGAGCGCCGACTGGTAGAGCTCGACCAGGAACGGCCTGCGGGTCTTTCCCCCACCAGGACTCGCTGGGGATCCTTCGGTGACTCCGGTGACCTTGGTCGCCATCGCGATGCATTCTCCTGGAAAAGACACGCCAGCCTGTGGCCCGACGTTACCACCGTGCCCGGACGGCCCCTTCCTCGGCGGGCGTGCGTCAGCCGCCGTCGCCGAACAGGCGACCGAGAATCTGACCGACCCGACCGGATCCACCCTGCGCGAGCTGGTTGCGCGCCGTCTCGGGCAACGCCGCGGGGTCACGGTCGGCGACCGCCCGCAACACGTCACGCGTCGAGGGATTGACCAGCGCGAGGTCGCCGATGCGGACGGTGGGGACGGTCTCGTTGCCGTCGGCGACCGAACGGACGAACGCCGCCGCGTCCTCGTGCTCCCAGATGTCGACGCGGTCGAACGCGAGCCCCGAACGTTCGAGGCCGCCCAGCAGCGAACTGCAGAACATGCAGCCCGGACGCCAGTACACGGTCACGGCGGCGTCCGCGGGCGCGGTCGTGTCGTCCTCGAAGCGGTGCAGGTCGTCGTTCATGGCCGGCCTTCCTCGCCCGGCACGGTACGTGCGATCGCCTCGGTCAGCACGTCGTGACGTTCGCGGTGGATGCTGTGGCCGCAGCCGGGCACCGTCTGCATGCTCACCGTCGCCGAGGCCAGCTCCTGCGCCAGCGTCGGCGACAGCAGACCACCTCGGGCAGGGTCGGCGGCGAGCAGGTGGACCCGCGCCTGCCAGTGGCGCGCCGCCACGGTGACGTCCCACGGGTCGTTGTCCCCGAACACCGCGTCGATCACGTCGGGCGTGACGCGCCGGGCCGCGAGGACCTTGCGTGCCACGTCCCGGGGATGCCAGGTCGGGTTCTCCGCAGCGACGGCATCGGGGTCGAGGTCGCCGACGTCGCGGCGCTGGTCCTCCCAGGCCGCGCGGTGCTGGTCCGGGCTGAGCCGGAGCACCGGGTCGACGAGGACGGCGTGACGGGCGCCGCCGACGTGGGCCAGCATCCACGCGGCCACCGCTCCGCCGAGCGAGTGGCCGACGACCAGGTCCCAGGCGTCGCCGAGCAGCCCGACATCGGCCGCCATGGCGGCGATCGAATGGTCCTCGGCGGGTGGGCTGGCGCCGTGGCTGCGCAGGTCGGGGGCGAGCACCAGCCACCCCTGGTCGGCCAGCGTCGACGCGAGCCGCCACCAGCCGGTGCCATCCGAGCCGAGGCCGTGCAGGAGCAGCGCACGCCGCTCGCCGACCGGGTTCCACACGTGGGTGTTGAGCCGGATCGCCGCCGGTCGGACCGCCACGTCAGGCCTGTCCCGGCTGGAGCAGGCCCATGGCCTGCTTCGCCCGCTCCAGCGTGGGCGCGGCGATCTCGCGGGCCCGCTCGGCGCCTCGGGCGAGCAGAGCGGCGACCTCGCCGCGATCCTCCTCGAGTTCGCGGTAGCGGTCCTGGAACGGGCGCAGCCGTTCCACGACGGCGTCGGCGACGGCCTGCTTGAACGGGCCGTAGCCCCCGCCGTCGTACTCGGCAGCGAGGCGCTCGATGTCCGTGCCGGTCACACCCGAGAAGATCTCGAGCAGGTTCGACACCCCGGGCTTCTCGGTGCGGTCGTGACGGATGTCGGTGGCCGAGTCGGTGACCGCGCTCTTGAACTTCTTCTCGATCTTCCCGGGGTCGTCGAGCAGCCGGATGATGCCCTTCTCGCTCGACTGCGACTTCGACATCTTGCGGGTCGGGTCCTGCAGGTCCATGACCCGCGAACCGGCCTTCGGGTGCACCGCCTTGGGCAGCGTGAAGACCTCGCCGAAGCGGTGGTTGAACCGTTGGCCGATGTCACGTGCCAACTCGATGTGATGACGCTGGTCCTCGCCGACCGGGACCTCGTCGGCGTGGTAGAGCAGGATGTCGGCCGTCTGCAGCACCGGGTAGTCGAACAGCCCGACGCTGACCGACTCGCCGCGACCCTCGGACTTCTCCTTGAACTGCGGCTGCTTGCGCAGTTCACCGAACCCGGCCACGCAGTTGAACAGCCACGTGCACTCGGCGTGCTCGGGAACGTGCGACTGCACGAACAGGATGGAGCGGTCGGGATCGACGCCGACCGCGAGCATGCCCGTCGCCAACTCCACGGTCCGCGATCGCAGCGTCTCGGGTTCGTGCTCCGCCGGCGACGTCATCGCGTGCAGATCGACCACGCAGTAGACGCAGTCCGCGCCGTCCTGCATGCCCACCCAGTTGACCCAGGCGCCGAGCAGGTTGCCGAGGTGCGGTGCACCGCTTGGCTGCATGCCGGAAAAGACACGGGTCACGGGTGGGGTCCTGGTCGCGACGACAGACGGATTCGACAGGCCACCGAAGGTAGCGTTGCCGACCGGAGCCGCCGTACCCCGGAGGGAGGCACCGATGACCTCGATCGTGCTGCCGTCGCCCTACACCGCCGACAACGCCCGCGGGATCGGGCTCGGCATCGACCGCACCGACCTCAGCGGCGAACTCGGGTACTGGGTCGCG
>JBBDSX010000236.1:15570-17639 GCA_040904725.1 Egicoccus sp. | reverse complement strand
ACATCGCCTGGCTGCGGCCCGAGACCGCGCAGGGCATGTTCGTCAACTTCATGACCGTGCAGCGGTCCACCCGCAAGAAGCCGCCGTTCGGCATCGCCCAGATGGGCAAGTCGTTCCGCAACGAGATCACGCCGGGCAACTTCATCTTCCGTACCCGCGAGTTCGAGCAGATGGAGATGGAGTTCTTCGTCGAGCCGGGCTCCGACGAGGAGTGGCACCAGTACTGGATCGACGAGCGCATGCGCTGGTACACCGAGCTCGGCATCCGGCGCGAGAACCTGCGCATCCGCGAGCACGACGAGGACGAGCTGTCCCACTACGCCAAGCGCACCGTCGACATCGAGTACTTCTTCCCGGACGCCTCGATGGGCTGGTCGGAGCTCGAGGGCCTGGCCAACCGCACCGACTTCGACCTCAAGGCCCACAGCGAGGCGTCGGGCAAGGACCTGTCCTACTACGACCAGCCCAACGACTCGCGCTACGTGCCCTACGTGATCGAGCCGGCGGCCGGTGCGACCCGTGCGACGCTGGCGTTCCTGTTCGACGCCTACCGGGTCGAGCAGGCGCCCGACGCCAAGGGCGAGATGCAGGACCGCACCGTGCTCAAGCTCGACAAGCGGCTCGCGCCCTACAAGGTCGCCGTGCTGCCGCTGTCGCGCAAGGAGGAGCTCACCCCGCTGGCGAAGCAGGTCTTCGACGCGGTCAAGGTGCGCTGGATGTGCGACTACGACGAGACCCAGGCCATCGGGCGCCGCTACCGCCGCCAGGACGAGATCGGCACGCCGTACTGCGTCACGGTCGACTTCGAGTCGGTCGACGACAAGTCGGTGACCGTGCGCGACCGCGACACGATGTCGCAGGACCGCGTCTCGATCGACCGCCTGGTCGACTACCTCGCCGAGCGCCTGCCCGGCTGGTGAACCGCCGCCCTACCCGTGGTGACCGGACCACGGGTCGCGCTCGTCGGTCGCCGGGCCGTTCCTGGCCCGGTCGCCGACCAGCACGCGGACGTCGCTGTCGATGCGGTGCAACTGCGTCATCATCCCGGCGACGGCGCGCACCAGCACGGCCACACCCATCAGGGCGGCGCCGACGGCGAAGGTGACCGTGTACAGGATCAGCGCCATGGCGAGGTCGTCCTCGCGCAGCATCAGCGTGCCGCCGGCCACGCCGGCCAGTCCTGCCGCGTAGGCGAGGAAGGTGCACGCCCGCGCCGCGGTGCGCAGTTCCTTGGGGGAGGGGATGTGGTCCATGCCCACATCCTGCCCGATCCGTCCCCGACGCGCTGCACGCGCGTGTCGCACCCGGGTGCGAGGGTCCCCGCCCGCTGACCCTCGCCGCACCGTCGGCCCGCGGATGCCGGAGATCGGGCGATTCGGCCGGCCACGGCCGATACCATCGATGATCGGTGAGGAGGTGCGGTCGTGTCGCAGGACCGTCGGACCCCTGGGGGCTCGGATTCGCACGAGGTGGACGACGCCCTCGTGCGCCTCGAGGACGTCCTGCTCGCGCTGCCCTTCGACCGCGCTCTGCCCGACCTCGACGACCTGCTCCAGCGAGCCGGGGTGGCACCCGACCTGTTGCGTCGCGACGACCGGGCCCGAAAGCTCCTGCACGAGGCGATCGTCGCGCGTCCGCTGTCGACGTTGGACGCGGTGCAACAGGTCCGCACCGAGGTGGAGTTGCTCACCCTCGAGATCGAGGTGCTCACCGACCGCTTCGCCGCCGCGATCGACGAGCGGTCGAGGGCCGACCTCGGCCGACGTCTGGCCGAGGTCCGCAGCCGTGTCGAGGACATCCGCGGCCAACTCTGACCCTGGACGGCGGGGTTCGGGCGCGGGTATCGTTGCCGGCGTCCGCGCCGCGGGGCGTTCCCGCCGCCGGAGCTCACATGCCCCCGTATCACGGAGCATTCCTTGAGGGTTCACGGCTGATCGCCGCCGCTGCCGCCGCCTCGTAGCGCGTCGGCTGGACTCGCGACCGTCGCCGGTCGCGCCCAAGGATCTGCCGTGACCTCCCTGCACCTGCGGGGCGTCTCGTACGCCCACACCCTGGCCGCGGTCGTACTC
>JBBDSX010000236.1:1966-15560 GCA_040904725.1 Egicoccus sp. | reverse complement strand
CCGCGTCGACCTCGACCTCGCCGCCCCCGGACCGGCGGCACCTCGCCGGTTCGTCGGCGTCGTCGGGGCCAATGGCGCCGGCAAGTCGACCCTGCTGCGACTGCTGACCGGCGATCTCGTCGCGACCGCCGGGCACCTCGACGTCCAGTCCACCGCCCGGCCGCGGCTGGTGCCCCAGGAGGTCGGCGAACTCACCGACGACGTCCGGGCCTTCGCCTGGCAGTGGGACGGTGTGGCCGAACGCCTGCGACGCCGTCTCGACCTCGACCCCGACGACCTCCATCCGGCGACGGGCCGCGGTTGGTCTGCCCTGTCTCCGGGTCAGCGGAAGCGGTGGCAGATCGCCGCCGTCCTGGCGGACGAACCCGACCTACTGCTGCTCGACGAGCCGACCAACCACCTCGACGGGCAGGTCCGGGACCTGCTGGTCGACGTGCTGGCGGAGTTCTCCGGTCTCGGGCTGATCGTCAGCCACGACCGCGCCGTGCTCGAACGCCTGACCGGTCGGACGCTGCGACTCCACCACGGCGCACTCGAACTGCATGCCGGCAGCTACGTCGAGGCATCCGCCCGGTGGCAGGCGGGTGAGTCGGCCGAACGCGACGCGCACGACCGCGCCAGGCGCGAGGTACGACGGGAGCAGCGGATCCTCGCCGACGTCCGCCGCGACCGGCACAGTGCCGAGGCTGCACCGCGCCGTGAGCGACGCCTCGCGGGCGCCTCGCAGCCCGACGCCCGCGAAGCCGGACGCAAGTTCGCCCAGCGCAAGGCCGAGGCCGCACTGGCACGACGCGTGACCCAGGGCAACGCCCGTGTCGGACGGGCGCGGCAGGCCGCGGACGCCTTCGACCTCGGCCGCGACCTTGGCGGCGACGTCGGTTTCCGGCACGTCGACAGCGGTCGGCGCGTCCTGGCGGCGGTCCGAGGTGAGGTGGCCCACGACGGCGGCGAGGTCTGGCTGCGCCATGTCGACGTCGCCCTCCACCGCGGTGAACGGGTCCGGGTCGCCGGCGCCAACGGGGCGGGGAAGTCGACGCTGATCGAGGCATTCCTCGCCGCCCTTGCGGCGACGGCCGAGACGGTCGGTGTGCTGCCCCAGGAACTGCCAGACCCGGGCGCGGTCGTCGCCGAGGTAGCGCGGCTCGATCCGGACGCGCGCGGCCGTGTGCTCGGCACCCTGGCGACGCTCGGCGTCGATCCCGACCGCGTCCTGGTCACCGACGCCCCCTCGCCCGGCGAGGCCCGCAAGCTCGCGCTCGCGCGGTTCCTGTCGGGCACGGCGAGCGTGCTGGTGCTCGACGAGCCGACCAACCACCTCGATCTGCCCTCGATCGAGCGGCTCGAGGCAACGTTGCGCGACTGGCCGGGCGCGCTGCTGCTGGTGACCCACGACGAGAAACTCGCGGCCACGGTGACAGCCACGACGTGGACGGTCGCGGACGGCACGCTCGCCACCAGCACGCATCAGCCGCCCGTCGGTGACGGCCCAGCCGTTTCCGTGCCCTAGCCTGCGGGACGGAAACTCGCGCAAAACCCGTTCGCAATGGTTTGCACAAAGGTCGTGCATGTCCCTGGTCGATGCCCTGCTGATCCTGCTGGCCGGCGTTGGCGCCGGCGCGATGAACGCCGTCGTCGGCGCCGGGACGCTGATCACGTTCCCGACGCTGCTGGCACTGGGCTTCCCGCCGGTCGTCGCCAACGTGTCGAACACGGTTGGTCTCGTGCCCGGTTCGGCGGCCGCCGCCTACGGGTTCCGGGCGACGCTGAAGGGCCGCAAACGCCTGGTGTTGCAGCTGGTGTCGGCGTCCGCCGTGGGTGGCGTGCTGGGCGGCGCGCTGCTGCTGGTGCTCCCGCCCGAGACGTTCGAGCAGGTCATCCCCCCGCTGTTGCTGCTGTCCGCCGTTTTGGCGGCCCTGCAGCCCCGGGTGTCGGCCTGGGTGCTCGCGCGCCGCGAACGCATCGCCGCCGAGTCGGCCGGCGACCCTGCATCCGACGACACCGCGCCGGCCGACGCGCCGTCCAGCGACCTGCCCGCCGCGTCGGTCGCCGCCATCGAGGAGCCGGCCCGGGACGGGCCGGTCGCCATCCGCACCAGCCCGATCCTGTACGTGATCGTGTTCCTGACCGGGATCTACGGCGGCTACTTCGGTGCGGCGCAGGGCGTGATCCTGCTGGCGGTGCTCGGCATCTTCGTCGCTGGCGGGATGCCGCAGGTCAACGGCATCAAGAACGTGCTGGCCGGCGTCGCGAACCTCGTCTCGGCCATCCTGTTCATCGCGATCGCCGAGGTCGACTGGCGTGTCGTCGGACTGGTCGCGGTCGGCGCGACGGTGGGCGGCCTGCTCGGCAGCCGCTTCGGTCGGAAGTTGCCCGCCGGCCCACTGCGCGCCCTCGTCGTCGCCGTCGCGCTGTTCGCCGCCGTCTGGCAGTGGATCAGCTAGTCGGGGCGGACGCCCAGGCGGTGCCGGTCCAGCGCCGGAACGCGTCACGCTGCGCATCGCCCGACGTCTCGTCGCGGACCAGGCGTCGACCCGGTCGGGGGCCGCCGAGCGTGACCTCGCGGGTGAGCAGTCGCGGCCCGCGCAGCACGGTCACCTCGATGCGGTCGCCGGCCTTGCTCGCCCGCAGCCTGCCCGTGAGTTCGCCGCGTCCGACCCGGACCGCGTCGATCGCGACCAGGCGGTCGCCGCCGGTCAGGCCGGCCTGCCAGGCGGGCCGACCCCGCAGGACGCTGGCGAACGTGACGCCGCTGTCGTCCTCGCTGACGTGCACGCCGAGGTCGGGCGTCTCGTCGCCGTTGGTGGCGACCACCTTCAGGCCGACGGCGGCCAGCGCGTCGTCGACGGGGGGCAGGTCGGTGCCGGCGACGTGGGCGGCGAACAGCGCCGTGCAGTCCTCGCCGGCCACCTCGCTGACGGCCGCCTCGACGTCGGCCTCGGTGTAGCCCTCGGCGGTGTTGGCGTGACGCTTCCACAGCAGACGGAACACCTCGTCGAGACCGTCGCCTTCGGGGTGGCGCCCGCGCAGGTACAGGTCGAGGTACCACGCCATCAGCGAACCGTGGCCGTAGTAGTCGGTGTTGGCGTTGGCGGTGTTCTCGTCGCGGATGTAGTGCTTGACCCACGCCTCGTGGCCGGCCCGGCGCAACGACTGCAGGGCGACCCCCGGGGTGTCGAGGACCCGCTGCCAGGTGTCGCGCAGGTTGTCGAGGAAGCGCTGCAGGGTCCACACGCCGGCGCGCAGGGGCAGCAGTTCGTCGTAATAGGCGGTCCAGCCCTCGGCCACCCACAGCGACTCGGTGTGGGTCGGCCGTTCGTAGTCGGGGTGGACCAGCGCCGCGGGCACCAGCCGCTTGACGTTCCACAGGTGCAGGTACTCGTGGGCGACCAGCGACTGGAACCGGGCCGTCAGATCGGGCTCCTGGAACGTGCGGATCGGCATCTGCAGCACCGACCCGTCGCGGTGTTCGAGCCCGCCGCCGCCCTCGTGCCAGCCGGTGCACAGGTACAGGTAGCGCTCGACCGGCAGTTCGCCGCCGAACAACTCGACCGCCGCCTCGCCGATCGCGGCCGCGTCACGCGCGATGGCGTCGAGGTCGGGGTGGCCGCCGTGACCGGCCCACACGAACGCGTGTGGGGCGCCGGCCACCTCGAAGTCGACCGACGGCAGGTCGCCGACCTCGAAGGCGCTGTCGACGAGGTGGTCGCGGTGCTCGGCGACGTAGGTGTCGGGCTCGTCACCGGCGGGCAGCAGCGAGAAGACGCGGTGCCCGTCCGGGGTGGCGGGCAGATGCACGACATGGGGTTCGTGCTCGGCACCCTCGAGGTAGGGGAACGTCGCGGCGGGGATCAGCAGCGCGTGATGGTCGTCGACGTGGTTGGTCCGTACCGTCAGTTCGTTGGCGTACAACTCCAGCGTCACGGCGTGGTCGCCGGACGCGTCGTCGGGCAGGCGCCACGCCGTGTGACCGTCCGGGGCCAGGGGGACCTCGTCGCCGTCCTGGTCGACGGCGCGGATCCACTGCACGTGGTGGACGTAGTCGCGCACCACGTAGCTGCCCGGGGTCCACACCGGCAGCACGATCCGCGCACCGGCGGCCCGGTCCGCCGGCACGGTGAGTGTCACCCGCACCAGGTGGTGCACCCGGTCGCGGAGATCGACGGCATAGCGGACGGTCACGAGCGGTTCTCCCGGTGGCGGGCCGGATCGGTGGAGGACGGCGAGGCTAGCCACCAGGCGACGGCTACCTTCGGCGCCTGTGGACGACCGACGACGACGAGGCCTGCCCGTGTCAGAACTGCCCATGGCCGACCGCCACGAGACCATCCTGCCGCCAGCCCCCGACGCGGCCCGCGAGGCCCTGGCCAGCGCGCTGGCCGCGGACGCGGACACCCGCCTGCTGGCCGTCAGCGCGGTCGTGGCCGACCACCCGACCTTCCTCGAGGGATGGGCACAGTTGGCCGCGCTCGGGCGCGAGCCGATCGAGCGCTACGCCTACGCCCGGGTCGGCTACCACCGCGGCCTCGACGCCCTGCGCGGGGCCGGATGGGGCGGTCGCGGCTTCGTGCGGTGGTCGCAGACGACCAACCGGAGCTTCCTCGCCTGCCTGGTCCGGCTGCGCAAGGCGGCGGCCGACATCGGTGAACAGTCCGAGGTCGAGCGCATCGACGGCTTCCTGTACGAACTCGACCCGGACTGGGACGACACCAACCTGGTGGCGTGAACTCGTGGCCGGGCGGATCCTCAAAGACGACATCGAGACCCTGCGCCGGCAGGCCGACGCCGTCACGGTCGTCGGCGACTACACCACGCTCAAGCGCGCCGGCGCCCGCTACAAGGGGCTGTGCCCGTTCCACAACGAGAAGACGCCCTCGTTCACCGTCGCCCCCGACGGCAACTTCTTCCACTGCTTCGGCTGCGATGCCTCCGGGGACATCTACGACTTCCTGATGCGCATCGAAGGACTCGACTTCCCCGAGGCGGTCGAGTCGCTCGCCCGGCGCACCGGGTTCACGCTGCGCTACGAGGAGATGTCCGCCCGCGACCTGCAGGCGGTCGGGCAGCGCTCACGCCTGGTCCAGGTCACCCAGGCCGCGCTCGAGTTCTTCACCCGCACCCTCTACGCCGACGAGGGCGAGGTCGCGCGCACCTACCTCAAGGAGCGTGGGTTCGGGCGCGAGGACGCCGAGCGGTTCGACCTCGGCTATGCACCCAACGAGTGGGAGTCGCTGGCGCGGGCGATGACCGCCGACGGTTTCAAGGCCGACGACCTGATCGAGACCGGCCTGGTCGTACGCAACGACCGGGGTGGCCTGCGTGACCGCTTCCGGGGGCGGCTGATCTTCCCGGTCCACGACCCCGGTGGTGACGTGATCGGGTTCGGCGGCCGGGTGCTGCCCGAACTCGACTACGGCGACTTCGACCCGCCGAAGTACCTCAACTCGCCCGAGACCCCGCTGTACAAGAAGACCCGGGTCCTCTACGGCGTGCCGCAGGCCCGCCCCGAGATCGTGCGGACCGGCCAGGTGCTGATCTGCGAGGGCTACACCGACGTCATGGCGTTGCACCAGGCCGGGTTCGGCAACGCGGTGGCCACCTGCGGCACCGCCGTCGGCGTCGAACACCTGCGGATGGTGTCGCGCTACGCGCAGCAGGTCGTGTTCGCCTTCGACGGCGACGCGGCCGGTGTGAAGGCGGCCGAACGGGCCTGGGAGGCCGCCCGCACGCTCGGGGGCGACGACGGCGGCGCCGACCTCGACCTGCGCGTGCTGGTGCTCGGCGACGGGCGTGATCCCGCCGACCTCGTCCGCGACATCGGCGCGGACGGCATGCGCGAGGCCGTCACCACGGCCACACCGGTCGTGCCCTTCGTGGTCCGCCACCACCTCGCTGACGCCGACCTCACCAGCGAGGCGGGCCGCACCGCCGCGCTGCGCGAGGCCCTCGAGATCGTCGGTCGCGAACCGGATCTCGACCTGCGCCGCGAGTGGGCCCGGACCGAGGTGGCCGGACGCGTCGGCGTCGACTACGCCTTCGTGGTCAGCACCGCCAAGCGCATGGGCATCGATCTCGACGCCCACGAGGGCGTGGCACCGCTCGGCCAGTCCCGGCAGGGTCGTGGGGGCAGCATCGGTGGGGTCACCTCGCTCGACCGCACGCGGGTGCGGCGTGAACGCGACGTGCTGCGCACCGCCCTGCAGACGCCGCAGTGGCTGCCCGACGAGTGGTTCGAACTGGTCGAGGACGACTTCACCCACCCGGTCGCCCGCCAGGTCTTCGCCACCGTGCAGGCGGCAGGTGGCGCCGGGGTCGACCTGGCCGCCATCTTCGAGGTCGCGTCCGACGACGAGGTGCGTACCAAGATCCGCGAGATCGCCCTCGAGGAGGAAACCGCGCCGCTGGACGCCGGCGGGGCGGCCTGGCGGGTGCGTTCGCTGCTGGCCGACCGCCTCGAGGCCGAGGAGGGGGCGCTCAAACAGCGCCTGCAGACGTTGCACCATGCCAGCGACCGCGAGGACCTGATGGCGGTGCTCGGGCAACTGCGTGAACTCGAGCAGCGACGACGCTCGCTGCGCGGCATCGAGGAGTAGTGCTCGTGCGGGGTGTGCGCGACCCGAGCGCCCTGCCCCGGACCGCCCGCCTCGCCTTCCGCCGGCCGTTAGCCTGATCCGGCGTCGAACGACGCACCGGCCGCCGGGGGTGGTCGTTGCGCACGCCGGTCGAGACCACGCCGCGCTCCGCCGACCAGAGGAACCGCGTTGCCGCCTGCCGATGGTCCCCGCAACCCCGGGCTGCCGAACCCGGGTGGTGCGGGCGCGACCGTGACCCGGCTGCGTCCACCACGCCCCGAATCGCCGGAGCCGACCGACGCCGACCTGGCCGCCGAGGCGACCGACCACGGCGATCACGGCGGTCACGGCGAGGACGTCGCGGCCGCGGCCGCGGACGCGAAGCGGCACGCCGACGTGGTCGACCTCGCCGAGCGCGAGGCGATCACGCGCACCCCCGAGGTGGCCGAACTGCTCGAGACGGGCCGCGACCGCGGGTTCGTGACGACCTCCGAGGTCGCCAAGGCCCTCAAGGTGGCGGGCCTTGACGGCGCGGTCGCGCTGGTCGTCGGCCGGCAGTTGCGGCGAGCCGGCATCGCCATCGTCGAGGACGGCCCTGCCGATGGCGCCTCGCCGGCGGCACCGACCGCCGACGGGTCGGGCAACGTCGACGCCGTGCGGCTGTACCTCAACGAGATCGGCCGCGTCGACCTGCTCACCCCCGAGGCCGAGGTGGACCTCGCCAAGCGCGTCGAAGCGGGCGCCGAGGCCGAGGCGGTGCTCGACTCGATGCTCGAACTCTCGCCCGAGCAGCGGGCACGGCTGCGGCGCGTCGAACGGCTCGGTCGTGACGCCAAGGCCGCGCTGACCGAGGCCAACCTGCGCCTGGTCGTCTCGATCGCGAAGCGCTACCTCGGCCGGGGCCTGCTGTTCCCCGACCTGATCCAGGAGGGCAACCTCGGTCTGATGCGGGCGGTCGACAAGTTCGACTACACGCGTGGCTACAAGTTCTCGACCTACGCGACGTGGTGGATCCGGCAGATGATCAGCCGGTCGATCGCGGACCAGTCCCGCACGATCCGCATCCCGGTCCACCTCGTCGAGACGATGAACAAGATCAAGCGGGTCGAGCGGCAACTCGTGCAGCGACTGGGGCGCGAGCCGACCACCGAGGAGATCGCCGCGGCGGTCGAGTTGCCGGTCGAGAAGATCGAGGAGTTCCGGCGCCTGGCCGTGGACCCGACCTCGCTGGACGCGCCGGTCGGCGAGGAAGGCGACGCGTCCATGGGGGAGTTGATCGAGGACGCGAATGCGGTCGTGCCGGCCGACGCCGCGGCCTACCTGTTGCTGCAGCAGCACCTGGCACACGTGCTCGACGAGTTGTCGCTCCGGGAACGGACGGTGATCGAGCGCCGGTTCGGCCTGCACGACGCCCAGCCGCAGACCCTCGAGCAGGTGGGCTCGGAACTCGGGCTGACCCGCGAGCGGATCCGCCAGATCGAGGCGAAGGCGCTGGCGAAGTTGCGCCATCCCGCCCTGGCCGACGCCCTCGAGGGCTACCTGCGCGGTTGACCGCTCCAGCGGTCGGTCCCCAGTGGGTCCGACCGGCCAGAGGGTTACGGCGTCCAGCCCGGCAGCGCAGCGGCCTGCTCGAACCAGCTGGTGAGCTGCTCGTCGTCCTCGCGGAGGTCGACGGCACGGCGGGTGGCGGCGTCGAGGCTGGCATTGAAGACGCCTGCCGGATCGTCGAGCGC
This sequence comes from Egicoccus sp., assembly GCA_040904725.1. GTDB lineage: Bacteria > Actinomycetota > Nitriliruptoria > Nitriliruptorales > Nitriliruptoraceae > Egicoccus. The sequence goes on along the minus strand of JBBDSX010000236.1, from coordinate 7,258 downwards.
GGCCCCCTGGGCGAAGGTGATCTTGACCTTGTCCTTGTAGGTCTCGCCGGTGCAGATGATGCCGCCCAGTTCCCAGACCGGCACACCGTTGGGATTCGACGGCTTGCGCCACTTGACCGTCTCGACCACGTCCGGTTCGGCCTCGTGGATCAGGGCACGGACGTGGCAAGCATCTGGCCGCGCCAGTCGTCGAGTTCGGCGATCGTGGCGTCGATCAGTGCTGCGGGTGACGTGTCGTCGTCGTTGGCCATCTGGCCCTCCTTGTGCCGGCCGCGCCTCGCTACGCCGTGAGGTGGGCCTCGAGCTTGTCGAGCTGCGCCTTGTAGCCCCACTTCATCCCGAAGGCGGCCATCTTCGCCTTCACGCCCGGGCCGATCTCGTTGATGGTGACGTCGAGGGAGACGACGGTCTGGTTCCCCTGTTCGACGAGTTCGACCTCGTTGACGTGCTCGATGAAGCTGTTCTGCTCGCCCTCGGTCCAGGACCGGGCCTCGTAGACAAGCCGTGTCGGCGCCTCGACCTGGGTGAACTCGCCCTCCAGGGGCCAGCGCGTCCCCTGGTACTTGCCCATCTCCTCGCCCGCTTCCATCACGATGTAGATCCGCCCGCCCACGCGCAGGTCGATCTCGCACTCGGGAACGGACGTCTTCTCCGGTCCCCACCACTGCCGGAGCTGCTCGGGGCGGGTCCAGGCGTCCCACACGGCCGTGATCGGTGCCGGATAGGTCCGCTCGAAGGCGAACGTCTTCTTCTTGCTGAACAACTGCAGGTTCATCGAGGTTTCTTCTGCGAAGGGGTCGGGTCGTCCATCGAGCTCAGGAAGTCTCCAAGCGAGTCCAGCCGCGTCTCCCACAGCTGCTCGAACGAGCCGAGCCAGGAGCCGAGCTCTTCGAACGCTTCGCCCCGCAGGTGGTAGATGCGGCGGCGCCCGACGGCCCCGACGTCCACGAGCTCGGACCTGCGTAGGACGCCGAGGTGCTTGGAGACCTGCGGTTGCCGGATGCCCAACGTCTCGGCGATGTCGCCGACCGACAGTGGGCCGACGCGCAGCAGTTCCACGATCTGGAGCCGGCTCGGTTCACCGAGGGCGGCGAAGGTGGTGGCGTTCATGGCACGCGACGCTACTGGCATCACATATTCCCGTCAAGGAATATATATGGTCGTGATGTCACACCCCCTGCGTAGCTTCGGGGTATGGACGAGAACCTGGAGCAGATGGCGCCCGCCGACGTGACCACGCCGCCGGCGGCGCAGCCCGTGTTGCCCTTCGACGACGAGTCGGAGCGGCCGATCCCGTTCGCGCTGACGGCCCGTGCCCGTCGCACCGTCGCTCCGGCCAGCCTGCCGCCGCTGACGGTCGTCGACGGTGCCGGCGCCGACGCCGACGTGACCGATGAGCCGGCGGCGCCACCCGACGACCACACCGACACCAGGCCCGCGCGGGCCCGCGCGCTGCGCCGTGCCGGTCTGAGCCCGGCGGCGATCGCGACCCGGCTGCGCGCGGACGAACTGCTGGTGCGGGCCTGGGTCGGCGAGACCCTGTCGGCCGTGCCGCGGCCGACCGTGGCGCCCGCGGACGCGGCGGCCCAGGCCGCCCGTGCCGCCTACGACGACGGGCGCCGCGCGGGTGCCGACGAGGCGAGTGCGCGGCTGACCAGCGACGCCGCCTTCGCCGCCGGGGTCGGACTGCTCAGTGCGGTGTCCGAGACCGACCCGCACACCGTCACGCTGGCTGGGCCGCGACCCGACCTGGTGGTCCGCGCGCTGACGTGGCTGCGCGATGCGGCTGAGGTGGACCCGGGTCGGATCCGTGTCGTCGTGCGGGCCGGCGTCGGCGTCGCCGCCGATGGGGTCCGCCACGACCTCGCGCAGCGCCTCGCGGTCGAGTCGGGGCGCATCACCGTGGCGCGTTGGCCGGCCGCGCCGGCGCCGGACGCCACCGAGGTGCTGGTCCGCGTCCACGACCCCCGGTTGGCGGCTCGCGTCGGCGGCTGGTGCGAGGCGTTCCTCGCGCCCACGGACGCGCGGGTCGCAGACCTCGCGTTCTGAGGCGGCCGCCTCGTAGGCTGCCGGCCGGTCGTGAGGAGTGCATGTGGGACGGGTCGCGGTGGTCGCCGGCCCCGATGCCGGCCATGCCTATCCCGCGCTCGGCATCGCTGCCGCGTTGGTGCGCCGTGGTCACGACGTCGTCTTCTGCAGTGGTGCCGATCATGCGGCGCTGGCGACGGACCACGGGTGCACCTTCCTCGAACTGCCCCTGCTCGCCCCGACCGCGCGTGACGACGACTTCGGGCACCTGCTGTGGGAGCGTGGTGCGGCGATGGCCGTGCCGCTGGCCGCCGAGTTGCGTCGGCAGGACCTCGACGTCGTCGTCGCCGACCTGCTGACCCGCGCCGGCGCGTTCGCGGCCCAACTCCTCGGGCTGCCCTGGGTCGAGTCGATCCCGCACCACCTGCCCGATCCGGCCGCGGACCTGCCACCGGTCGGACTCGGCCGCGGGCCGGCGCGCCACGTGCTGCGTCGCCTCGACGACCGGCGGATCACGACGCAACAGCGGGCATCGATCGCGGCCGGGGACCGGCACGCGGCCGAGGCGGCACGCGGTATCGGCCTCGAGCGCATGTCACCGCCGGCGTTGCGGCTGGTCGCGACGCTGCCGGCACTGGAGCGCGCACGCCTGCGGTGGCCCGCCAGGGCGCACGTCGTGGGCTCCCTGGCCGTGGAACCGCCGCTGCCTCCGCTCGAACCGCCCGCGGGGGACGAGCCGCTGGTCGTGGTCACCGACTCGACCGCGACGGGGGTTCCGCGTGGGCTCGGTCGAACGGCGATCCAGGCGCTCCGTCACCTCGACCTGCGTGTCGTCGTGACGTGCTCCGACCTGCCACCCATGCGGGAAGGTCGGCTCGTGGTCGGCGCGGGTCCGCACCGGCCCCTCCTGGCCGACGCGTCGTTGGCCATCGGTCCCGGCGGCGGCGGCTTCGTGTCCAAGGTCGTCGCGGCCGGTGTGCCGATGGTGGTCGTGCCCCAGGCGGGCGACCAACGCGAGGCGGCCTCACGGCTGGAAGAGGCCGGCATCGGACGGGCGCTGCGGCCCGCTCACCTCACCGCACGCCGACTGCGCTGGGCCGTCGTGCGCCACCTCGCCGATCCGCGTCCGGCGGCGGCTGCGCGCCGCCTGGCCGAACAGGCGTCACACCTCGGTCCCGACCTCGCGGCCCACCTCGTCGAACAGGTGATGGCCGGCGCGCGCCCCTTCGCCTCCGGCCCGGCTGAACACCTTCCGGCCGGGCTGGCAGGCGGGTCTGGTCAGACGGGCTCGTAGGGAATCACGCGGACCGAGGCGTCCGCGTCGACGGTGACCAGCACGCTCGGGTGACGGACGGCGAGGATCGCCTCCGACACGGCGTGCGCGTCGATGTCGAGGTGGGGCGCGTCGAGCCGGTGCAGGCTGCGCACTCGCGCGCCGGTTTCGGTCGCGACGGCGCTGGCGAGCTGTCGCCCGTCGGGACTGATCAGCAGAACCCGGCTCGGGCGGACGATGCGCACCGCGACGGGAACCTGGGCTCGATCGACACGGTGCACCGCTGCGTGGTAGGCGGCGATGGCGCCCGTGGTCACGACCAGCCCGATGGCGATCCGCAGTTCCGCCAGCACCTCGACCGACAGTTCGCGCTGCAGCAGGTCACGGAATACGGCATAGAGCACGACGGCGAGGCTGACGAGGGCGGTCAGCGTCGCGACGCCCAGCACGAGCAGCAGATAGATGCGCCGGATGGGCGCGGGGCTGAGGCTCGAGGTCCGCGCCCGCTGCTGTGCGCGGCGCCAGAACACGATCCACGCAGGTAGGCCCACGATGAGCAGGGACAGACCCCACACCAGCGCCTCGCCCGCGCCAAGATCACGGGTCGCGACCATGCCGCCGAACGCCGCCTGGATTGCGGCCGCCACCGAGAGCGTCGCCCCGGTGGCCGCGGCCACCATCCCGATGCCGCTGGCCAGATAGGTGTAGGTGCGCTCCGGCTCTGCCCGTCCTCCGTCCGCTGCACGGGCGAGCACCCTGCGGTGGTACCACCAGATGGTGGCCCCGACCGCTGCGGTCGCGACCGCCGGTGGCAGGTCGGAGAAATGAGCGGCGGGCGTGATGACGGGATCGCGCAGCAGCCACTCGAGGGTGGTCGCCAGCGCCCGCCCTGCGCCGGTCAGCCCGGTGGCCAGCCCGCCCAGCGCCGCGACCAGCAGTAGCCAGCCCTGCCAGGCCTGGTCACCAGGATCGTGACGGCCCTGGCGCAGCCAGTGCCACCACCACACCGGCGCGGCGACGGCGGCCACGACCAGTGCGTGCCGTAGCGTGACGGTCGTCGTAGCCGCTGCCAGCGGCGGGCCGAAGACGGCCCAGTACCACTCTTCAAGGCCGACGGCGATCGCCTCGCCCATGCCAACGGCCAGGGCAACGAGGCCGACCGTTGCCCCGGCGAGGACGCCGATCCGCGCGATCGTCGAGGTCGGCGAGACGTCTACGCGCCGCGACAACGCGAGGTGCCCGATCCAGATCCCAACCGCGGCGATCGCGAACGCCAGTGCAGCGGGTGTGAACGGCTCGAGTCCCACCACGGCGTCGCCCAGCCGGACCAGGTTCACGACGGTCACGACGAGGCTGCCCGTCATTGCCGCCACGAGGTAGAGGGCCCAGCCGACGGAGCCCCGTTCCTCGACGTCAGCCCGCAGGGTCCGGCTGACGCCGCGCCACAGCAGCAGCCAGACCGGGGTCGCGACCAGGGTCAGCGACAGCCCCATCGCCAGTTCGGTGGTGCGGCTGCCGGCGATCTCCTCACCGGCGAACACGAGCGTCAGCACGCCCGCGAACCCGACGCCGGCTGCCGCCAGCGAGGCGAGTAGCCCCGAATACTGCAGCATCCGCCGCAGCGACGGCAGCCCGCCCTCCCTGGTTCCGGCGGGGTCGCGTCGCGAGAGGATGATCCAGACGACGACACCGATGATCAGCAGATCAAGCAGAAACATGGTCACCACCATCCTCGGCAGTCGTAGACCGGCCACGGCGTGCCCGTTATGCGCCACCTGGCGTCGTGTCGGACCAGGTCGAAAACCTCGGGGGAGACGCCGCTGTCGACGACGAACGGGCCGGAGGTCGCGAGCGACCGCATCTGCACGGCGACCTCGGCCCGGTCGCCGGTCGGACGCGAGGCCTCGAGGACGGCGGTCAGCCCCTCAGGCACCCACGCCGTCAGCGCGAGCCCTAGCACCCAGGTCAGCCGGCCATAGCGGTGGCGCCTC
>JBBDSX010000236.1:0-1866 GCA_040904725.1 Egicoccus sp. | reverse complement strand
CGCCGTCAGCGCGAGCCCTAGCACCCAGGTCAGCCGGCCATAGCGGTGGCGCCTCGGTCTCGGCGACGGCGGCAGCTGGTCGCGCATGTGCAGCGTGGTGTCCATGAGGCCACCTCCGGGTGGCCGCGAGGTCACCCATGACAAGTGTCCGCCCGACTCGACCGCGTCGTGAGGGCCGTTCGACTCTGAGGTCAGCCCGGCAGGGCCTGGAGTGCGGCGGCGAAGTCGTCGCGGGCGGCGTCGTCGAAGCCGACGAGGCGGACCTCGTCGAGGACGTCCGGGTGGTCGGTCAGCCAGTCGAGGCTCGCCTCGACGAGGACCTGCGTCGCCTCACGACGCGGGTAGCCGTAGATACCGGCCGAGATGGCGGGGAATGCGATCGACCGCAATCCGCGATCGGCGGTGGCGTCGAGCGCGGCCACGACGGCGGCGCGCAGCCGCAATGCGTTGTCGTCACGGGCGGTCCGGTAGACCGGCCCGGCCACGTGCACGACCACCTTGGCGGGCAGGTCGCCCGCTGCCGTCACGGCCGCCGTGCCGTCCGACAGCGGCCCGTGCTCGCGTACCCAGGTGTCCGACTCGGACTGCAGGGTCGGGCCCGCGGCGCGGGCCAGCGCGCCCGCGACGCCACCACCGTGCTGCAGTTCGGCGTTGGCCGCGTTGACGATGGCATCCACCTGCTGGGCGGTCAGGTCGCCGGTCATGGCGACCACCCGGGTGCTGCCGAGCTGGCGTTCCATCGGGCGATCCTTTCGTCTCGCTCACGGGTTAGGGTCGGGTCCATGTTTGCCATCACCGCCACTGCCGCAACGCCCGACGACCCGCTTGCGGGCCTGACCCTGGGGGACCACCCCGACCCGGAGCCGCCTCCCGGCTGGGAGGTGGTCCAGGTGCGGGCGGCGTCACTCAACCATCATGACGTGTGGACGCTACGTGGTGTCGGGATCGACCCCGACCGCCTGCCCATCGTGCTCGGTTGTGACGCCGCGGGCGTCAGCGCCGACGGCCGCGAGGTCGTGGTCCACGCGGTCATCGCCACGCCCGACGGCGACGAGACGCTCGCGCCCGACTTCAACATCCTCTCCGAGCGCTACGACGGCACGTTCGCGGACCGGGTCGCGGTCCCGTCACGCAACCTGGTCGACAAGCCGGAGGGTCTGTCGTTCGAGGAAGCCGCGTGTCTGCCAACGGCGTACCTGACGGCCTACCGGATGCTGTTCACGCGCGGCGCGTTGCGTCCCGGTGACCGGGTGCTGGTCCAGGGCGCGGGCGGCGGCGTCGCGACCGCCGCGATCCTGCTCGGCCGCGCCGCTGGCCTGCACATCACCGTCACCAGCCGCGACGAGGCCAAGCTCGAACGCGCACTCGGACTCGGCGCCCATGTCGGGGTGCCCTCCGGCGAGCGTTTGCCGGCCAAGGTCGACGCCGTACTCGAAACGGTCGGCGAGGCGACGTGGAAGCACTCGCTGCGCGCGCTCGAGCCGGGCGGCAAGATCGTGGTGGCCGGGGCCACCTCGGGGCCGAATCCGCCCGCCGACCTCGCGCGGGTGTTCTACCGACAACTCACGGTGATCGGCTCGACCATGGGGACCCGAGACGAACTGCAGCGGCTGGTCCGCCTGCTCGACGCGACCGGCGTGCGCCCGTTGATCGACGACGTGCTGCCGATGGACGAGGGCCGCACCGCGTTCGAGCGCATGGTCGAGGGCGACCTGTTCGGCAAGGTGGTCATGACCCGGCCTGCCTGATCGCGACCTACATCCGCCGAACGACGAACGGCCGCCCGAGGGCGGCCGTCGTCATGGTGCTGGGGCTCCGGGGGCCGGGCTCGAACCGGCGACATTTCGATTAACAGTCGAACGCTCT
>JBBDSX010000235.1:0-2907 GCA_040904725.1 Egicoccus sp. | reverse complement strand
GTCGTCGCCGGTGCTCGCGGTGCCGCCGTCGCTGGTGTCGCCACTGCCACTGCCGTCGCCGCCGCCTCCGCCGTTCCCCTCGGTCTCGGTGGGTTCGGGTTCCTGAGGTTCGGTTTCAGTGGGTTCGGGTTCCTGAGGTTCGGTTTCGGTGGGTTCGGGTTCCTGAGGTTCGGTCTCGGTGGGCTCGGGCTCCGGGGTCTCGGACTCGGTCGGCTCGGTCTCCTCCGGCTCCTCGGTCTCGGTCTCCGTGGGCTCGGGCTCCTCGGTCTCGGTCTCCTCGGGTTCCTCGGTCGGCACGTTCGACTCGTCGACAGGTGACCAGGCCTCGAGCGCCGCCGCATCGGGCTCGGGGAACTCGATCGCCTCGTACGACTCCATGAGCGGACCCATGAAGCCTGCCCAGGCCGCGGCCGGCAGCGAGCCGCCGGTCACGTCGTCCATCGGCGTGTTGTCCGCGTTGCCGACCCAGACGACGGTCGCGAACTGCGGGGTGTAGCCGGCGAACCATGCGTCGACGTAGTTGTTCGTGGTGCCGGTCTTGCCCGCCGCTGGACGACCGATGTCGGCTGCCGTCCCCGTGCCCGAGGTGACCACGTCGCGCAGCACGTCGGTGACGACCGCGGCCGCGTTCGCGTCGATGATCTCCTCGCTGCTGTGCTCGTGTTCGTAGAGCACCTCGCCGTCGTGACGCTCGATGCGTTCGATCACGTAGGGCTCGCGGTGCACACCCTCGGCCGCCAGCGTGGCGTAGGCCTCGGCGACCTGGACCGGTGGCACACCCACGGTTCCCAGGGTGAGGCTCGGATAGGCGGGCAGGTCGCCGTCGATGCCAAGCGATTCGGCGCGGTCGGCAACGGCGTCGAAACCGAGTTCCTCGGCCATGCGCACGTAGGCGGTGTTGATCGAGTCGACGGTCGCGTGGCGCATGTCGACCTCGCCGTAGCCGCGGTCGGTGTAGTTGCCGATCTCGGCGTCCTCGTCGCCCTCCTGCTCGATGATCAGCGTCTGTGGCGCATCGATGCGGGTGCGGTCCGGGTCGTAGCCCTGCGCGACCAACTCGGTCAGCGTGAACGGCTTGAACGCCGAGCCGACCTGCCGTTCGCCACGGAGTGCGACGTTGAACTGCTGCGACTCGTAGTCGCGGCCGCCGAGCAGCACCCGGACGGCACCGCTGTCGACCTCGATGCTCACGATCGCGCCGGTGTAGTCGGTGTCGTCGAGGTGCTCGTTGATCACCTCGTGCGCCAACTGTTGCGCGTCACGGTGCAAGGTGGTGTGCACGACCAGCCCCGAGCCGAGTTCCTGGCCCTCGCCGATCAGTTCGGGCACCTCGGCACGTATCGCGTCGAGGAAGTAGGCGTCGGGGCCGAACTCGAACAACGGCTGGGTGCGCAACTCCGGCAGGTCGGTACCGATCATCTCGTCGGCCTCGGCCTGGGTCAGGGCGCCGATCTCGACCATGCCCTGCAGGGCGAAGTCGCGCCGTTCGGCAGCACCGTCGGGGTTGTCGGCCGGGTCGAACGCGGTCGGCGCGGCGATCATCCCCGCGAGCACGGCCGCCTGCTCGACCTCGAGTTCCGCCGCCGACACGGCGAAGTAGGTCTGGGCCGCCGCCTCGATGCCGTAGGCCGTACGACCGAAGGGCACGGTGTTGAGGTAGTGCTCGAGGATCGCGTCCTTGTCGAGTTCGCTCTCGAGCTTCGTGGCGACGGCGACCTCGCGGAACTTGCCGAGGTAGCTGTCGTCGACGTCCTCGACGGCGAGTTCGACGTACTGCTGGGTGATCGTCGAGGCGCCCTGCTGGCGGTCGCCGGAGCTCAGGTTCACCCACAGTGCCCGGACGATGCCGCGTGCCGAGAACCCGCTGTGTTCGTAGAAGCGGCGGTCCTCCGCCCCCATGATCGCCTGCGGCACGTGCTCGGGAAGGTCGTCGAGCGAGACGTTCGCTCGGACGGCGGCCGGCTCCAGGGTCTGGATCGTCTCGCCGTTCTTGTCCATGACGACGGTCGGGTCCGGGATCACCAGTTCGTCGGCCGCGGGGATCTCGGCCGCCGATCGGATGCGCCAGAAGGCGATGCCGACGCCGGCGACGGCCACGAGGCCGAGCCCGACGAGCACGGCGACCACGATCAGGCCACCTCGAACCCACGCGGGTCGTTGCGAGTGGGCGGTCTCGGGGGACGCGTCGGACGTGGACGCGTCAGGGTGTTCGGGCACGTCGGATCTCCGCAGACGATGTTGCCCGAGAGCATCGTGCCTGGCGGTGCCGTACTCGTCGCCCCACCCCGGCCGAAGGGCCGCGGTGATCCCCGCGTCAGGTCAGGCGGGCCCGCAGCCAACCGCCGATCGCGGCGCCCGAGGCGGCCACCGCGACGACCGATCCGCGCTTGCGGTCGGGCCGTCCCATCAGGACCGTCGCGGCCGCATCGGCGACGTCGGCCACGATGCCGGCTTCGAGCCAACGGTGCAGGTCGCGGTGGTCGTCGCCCGGGTTGCTCGCGGCCAGCAGACCGACTCCCAGAGCGACGTCGCGGGCGCCGAGGCCGCGCACGGCGGCGGCCGTGCCGACACCATCGGCGTCGCGTCCGATCCAGCCACGCGCCGCCTGACGTGGCGCGACGAACAACGCCACGCCCAGGGCGATGCGGATCGCGGCCAGGGCTCGCGTGGCGAGGTGGATGTCCATCTGCGGCTTTCGTCACGGCGCGGAAGACGCACCCTAGTGTCGGCGGCCGACACCGCGTCAGGCGGACTTGCCCCCATGCGGACGAGGTGGCACGGTGCCAGCATGAATTCGCTGTCGTCGTCCTCGCCCGCCCCGTTCGGGCGCTCCGCTCCGTCTCTCGGAGCGACGACCTGCACGCGAACGCCGGGCGCCGGGCGGCACTCGACGGTCTGAACCGCCGC
>JBBDSX010000234.1:0-2923 GCA_040904725.1 Egicoccus sp. | reverse complement strand
CTTAGGCAGGGTGGGTTCCGGGGGGAGCCACTAGTGTTGCCACCCCGACGTCCCGGAGTTGTGCTGGTGGCCGACATCGTCCGCGTCTTCCTCGTCGACGACCACGAGGTCGTGCGACGTGGGCTGAAGGACCTCATCGACGCCGAGGACGACCTCGAGGTCGTCGGCGACGCGGCGAGCGCGGGCATGGCGCTGGCCGGCATCGCCCAGACCTCCCCCGACGTCGCGCTGCTCGACGTGCGACTGCCCGACGGCAACGGGGTCGAGATCTGTCGCGACGTCCGGGCCCGCGACCCGCGCATCGCCTGCCTGATGCTGACCTCGTTCGGTGACGACGAGGCACTGTTCGACGCGATCATGGCGGGCGCGGCCGGCTACCTGCTCAAGGACGTGCGCGGTCCCGACCTGCTCGACGCCATCCGGCGCGTCGCCGCCGGTGACTCGCTGCTCGACCCGTCGGTGACCGGCAAGGTGCTCGAACGCCTGCGCCGTGGCGACGACGAGGACCCTCGGCTGACGTCGCTGTCCGAGCAGGAGCGCCGCATCCTGTCGCTGATCGCCGAGGGCCTGACCAACCGGCAGATCGCCGAGCGGATGCACCTGGCCGAGAAGACGGTCAAGAACTACGTGTCCAACCTGCTCGCCAAGCTCGGCATGCAGCGCCGCACGGAAGCGGCGGTGTTCTACACCCAGGTCGAGCGCGGCGAGGTCTGACCTCGGGTGGGGTCCCGAGCGCCTAGGGCCAGCCTGCCCTGGCGACAGGAGAACCCGCACGGCACCATCAGGGCGGGAGCCGGCCACCTGTCGAGGCCGGCATGGGAGCCCGACCATGGATAGCGTCACCGACCGTCACGACCTCGAGGTGCTGTCACTCGAGGAGAGTCTGACCCTGCTCGCCAGTCGCCCGCTCGGGCGACTCGCCTACGTCGACCGCGGCGTGCCCCACATCGTGCCCGTCAACCACCTCGTCGACGGCAACACCGTCGTGTTCCGGGCACTGCAAGGGGCCAAGACCGACGCGCTGCTGATGGACCGCCCCGTCGCCTTCGAGGTGGACGACCACGATCCGTCCCGCGGCGTCGGCTGGAGCGTGTTGGTCCACGGCACCGCGCATCCGGTCAGCGACGAAGAGGCGCGCCGCTTCGCCGCCGAACTCGACAGTTGGGCCGCGGGCACCTCGATCCGTCACGTGATCGTGCGCCTCGTCCCCGACGAGGTGACCGGCCGTCGCCTACGGGCGCTCGAATAGTGCCTACGGGCGCTCGAATAGTGCCTACGGGCGCTCGAATAGTGCCTACGGGCGCTCGAATAGTGCCTCCACCACTGAAGGTCCCTAGGGGCGGGGGGCCGAAGGTCCCACCCAAGCGGTGACGCAGCGCCCTGCCTGCAACCCGGTCCAGCACCGACCCTTCTCTCGACGAGACCCGGGGATTGCCCCCGGATCCGGCGACCACCTTGTCGCCGGGAGAAATGTCGAGGAGAGACGTCATGTCGGAAGAACGTACGGTTGGTGCCATCGCCGTCGCGGCGGTCGCGCTGGTCGCCCTGGTGCTCAGCGCCGGTGCCCTGGTCACCGCATCCCGGGGCGGCGGCAACTCGGCCGCTGTGGCCGTGCCCGCCGCGAGCAGCGACGCGCCCGCCGAGGTCGTGGTGGAGCTCACCGAGTTCGCCATCACCCCGGGCGACATCGAGATCGCCGAGGGTGGCACCCTGCAGATCACCAACGCTGGCGCCGCGCAACACGACTTCTCGGTCGTCGATGCCGATCTGGCGACGCCGATGCTCAACGCCGGCGAGAGCGCGACGCTCGACCTGTCGTCGTTGGCGCCGGGCACCTACGAGGTGCTGTGCACGGTCGCCGGCCACGCGTCGGGTGGCATGGTCGGCACGCTGACCATCCTGGGTGGCGGCGAAGCCGCCGCTCCCGCAGAGGCATCGAGCGCCGGCCACGGCGCCCACAGCCCGAGCAACCCCGACATCGACTGGAACGGCCTCGACCAGGTCATGCACGACTCGATCACCGCGTTCCCGGCGGAGACCGAGGGCGTCGGCAACCAGCTGCTCGAGCCCACCATCCTCGAGGACGGCACCAAGCAGTTCGAACTGACCGCGCAGGTCATCGAGTGGGAGGTCTCCCCCGGCGAGGTCGTCGAGGGCTGGGCCTACAACGGCCAGATCCCGGGCCCGATGATCCGCGCGGACGTCGGCGACAAGGTGGAGGTCGTGGTCAACAACGAGCTGCCGCTCGGCACCGACGTCCACTGGCACGGCATCAAGATCGACAACGAGTTCGACGGGGTCGCCCCCTTGACCCAGGAGCTGATCCAGCCGGGCGAGAGCTTCACGTACGAGTTCACGGCGACCGAGTCGCACGTGTCGATGTACCACCCGCACCACCACTCGCAGTTCAAGATCCCCAACGGCATGTGGGGCACGGTCCTGATCGGTGACGTCCCGCTGCCGGAGGCTGGCTCGACCGTCGGTGGCCGGACGCTGCCCGACGACCTGACCATCGACCAGGAGTTTCCGATGGTCGTCAACGACGCCGGCAACATCGGGATGAGCCTCAACGGCAAGTCCTTCCCCGCCACCGCTCCGATCGTGGCCAAGAAGGGCGACAACATCCTGATGCACTACTACAACGAGGGGCTGCAGAGCCACCCGATGCACCTGCACGGCTTCCCGCAGCTCGTCGTGGCCAAGGACGGGTTCCCGCTCGACCAGCCCTACTGGGCGGACACGGTCAACGTGGCCCCGGGTGAGCGCTACTCGGTGCTGGTCACGGCCGAGGAGGTCGGCGCCTGGGTCTTCCACTGCCACATCCTGACCCACGCGGAGACCGACGAAGGCATGTACGGCATGGTCAGCGCCTTCATCGTCGAGGAGTGACCGCCACCGTCACCTGACGCTCCGACGCGGTCCT
>JBBDSX010000233.1:0-2928 GCA_040904725.1 Egicoccus sp. | reverse complement strand
GTCGCGGTCGCCCTTGTCGTCGCGGGGCTCGCTGGCCTCGTGACCGCGGTCCTCGCCGCGGTCACCGTCGGCGGCGAGCGCGGCAGTGGGGGAGACCATGGCGAGTGCCACCACGGCTGCGGCGATCATCGCCGCCGGTCGCTTGAGTGTCTGCATAATCTGAACCTCTCGAGCTCGGTACCAGCGGCGTGAGGTGTCCGCGTCAGCCGCCTGGTACGTCCCTTGCGGCCGCCCTACGGCCGGGCGCCCTCCGCAGGCGCTCAAGTGGCTCAACGAGTCGGTTCCCTCGAGGTGCGGCCCTTTCGGCCAGGGTCGACGGCGCCGAACGGTCACCCGCGATCGGCCAATCGCGACCTCCGAGGCGCGTGCGAGGCGCAGGGATAGGGATGCGTAGGCTGCCCGGCGTGGACCTGCGACCCTCACGACACCCGCCCCCGCCCCCGATCCCGCCGGCCGAGGTGCTCGCCGACCTGCTGCCGCCCGACGTCACCGGTCCGGCGGGGTTGCGCCACGAAGCCGCCCGTCCGGTCTGGCACGGGGTCGCGTGGTCACGGCTCGGACGGGCCGACCTCGCCTGGGCGCACTGGGACCGCGTGCGTCTGCCCGCCCTGCAGCCGTGGATCGCCGCCGAGCGCGGTCGCGTGTTGCGCGAGTTCGGCCTCCACGCCCGCGCCGAGGCCATCGAGTGGCCCGCGCTGCTCGACGCCGACGACCCGGTCGATGCGGCGATGCTGCGGATCTCGCTGGCCGCGGACGCCGTCGGCCTCGGCGACCTCGACCGTGCCCGCCGGCGCCTCGAGGCCGCACGGGACGCCGTGACCGCACTGCCCGACGGTGCCCGGGCCGCACGGCAGCGACTGCGCGCCGCCTGGGTCGGCGTCGAGGTGGCCGCGCTCGGCGGCGAGCCGCTCCCGACCGCCCGCCTCCCCGTGTGGGACGAGGCTACGGGGGCGCCGCGCCAGCCGGCGGACGCCGCGTACGGCTCGCGGTTCCACGCCGCGAAGGGACTGCTGTTCGGGGCGATCGCCCACGAGGATCCACGTCTGCTCGATGCCGCCGCGGACCTCGCACCGCCGGTCATCGCCTGGGCGGTCCAACTCGCGCGGGCGGACCTGCACGGTGCCGCCGACGCGCACGACCTCGCCCGCCGCGCCTGGGCCGAGGTGGTCCCGCCGCCGGGCTTCGACGCCGAGGTGGCCGCGACCCCGACGGCGACGCGGCTGGCCGGTTAGCGAGACCCTCGTGGCTGGCCGGTTGGCGACGCGGCCTCAGCGGAAGGTCCAGAGGCTGTTGAGCAGGTAGTTGTTGAGCGGCACCACCGCGAACGCCGCCAGCTGCACCAGCGCGTAGTGGTGTTCGAGGTATTCGGTCCCGAGCCACAGCACGGCCGTGTTGATCAGCAGGCCGAGGCCGACCACGACCACGAACCGGGGGAACGTGAACCCGTGTCGGCGGTCGGTCGCGAACACCCACCGGCGTTGCAGCAGGTACGACACGACGAACCCGCACAGGAACCCGACGGCGGAGGCGATGACCGGCCGCATCCCGGCCAGCTCGACCAGCAGGGTCAGGACGCCGAGGTGGACGGTCGCGGCCGTCCCGCCGGAGATGCCGTACCGGACCAGTCGGCGCAGATCGCGCAGGCCGTGCGGCCGCTTGGAAGCAGCGTGGGCGTGCTCGGCGTGCTCGGTTGGGGCGGTCATGGTGTCCCGGCGGGGCGACAGCAGGCCGTGGAGGCCCACGGCGCCTTGGCGGAGAGGCAGGGTAGGGCGCGCACCACCGACCGGGCGGTGTCGCCTGCCGGGTCCCGCAGTGCGCCCTCGTTATCCTCGCTGATCATGACCAGCCGGCCGCTTCCGTCTCCACGTGGTTCCCGCACGCCCTTGTGGGTCCTCGAGGGTCTCGACATCCTGCAACGCCGCGCCGGCCTGCTGCGAGCCGTGGTCGCCGCGGTGTGTCTCGCCGGTCTGGCCGCGGCCTGGCTCGCGCCCGGTGTGGTGCCGCCGACCTGGGCCGTCGGTGCCGCCGTCGCGCTGGCGGCGCTGCTGCTCGGCACGGCCGTCGCGATCGCCGCGGACACCGCCGACCTGACCCTGCGCGGACCGCGGCACGTCCGGGCCGCCGGCGGCGAACTGGTCGCCGTGCTGCCCCCCGAGGTCGACCCCGCGTCCGCCGACCGCCTCGCCGAGTCCGTCCTCGACGCCCGCGAACCCGGTGGCAAGCTGATCCTGGGCCTGGCCGCTGCCGGCCGCGACGCCCGCCACACCGCGGCGCTGACCGACGCGCTGGCGGTGTCGATCGCGAGTCGGGACGCCAGCGTGCTGCGGCTCGATCTCGCCAGCGGCCGTTCCGAGGACCCCGGACTGTTCGAGGTACTGCGCCACGGCCACCGTCTCGCCGACGTCGTCGAGTTCGATCAGGACGGCCTCGAGTTGGCACGACTCGGAGCGGGGCGCGACCTCGGGGGCGCCATGGACGCGCTCGCCGAACTGCCCGGCCGTCTGCCCCGCGACCTCGACGTGTTGCTGGTCGCGCTGCCGACCGCGGCGTCGCGACCGTCGATCCGGGCCGCGACCTCGCTCGACCACGTCCTGGTCGTCGCCGAACGCGACCTGACCTCACGGGTCGACCTGATCGCCGGACTCGATGCGCTCGAGGCCGTCGGTCTCGACGCCCAGGTCGTCCTGCTCGACGACGTCACGGCCGCCCGCTCGACGCCCGCCGCGCCCGTCGACCCGGAGCCCGAGCCCGCCGCCGAGGTCGCCGAACCGGAAGTCGGGCCGGAGGCGACCGTGCCCGTGGCGCCGGACCCGGTCGGACCCGACCCGGACCCGGCGCCGATGGCCCCCGATCCCGTGGACCCCGAGCCCGAGCCCGAACCGGACCCCGAGCCGGTGCGTCACGACCCCGAACCGGTCACGCGTCGCG
>JBBDSX010000232.1:0-17889 GCA_040904725.1 Egicoccus sp. | reverse complement strand
CGTCCTGGCGGTGGTCGGGCCGGGCGAGGTAGACCCACTCGAACAGGCAGTAGTTCGGCTCGGGCGCGGCGAAACGGCGGCTGTGCAGTCCGTCGCTGTCGACCGTGACGATCTCGCCGGGCGCGACGTCGCGGACGTAGACGGCGCCGACGATGTCGAGCGCGGCCGTCTCGGAGGCGACCACCCAGCCACCGTTGGCGAGCCGGCCGATCTGCAGCGGCCGCACCCCGTGCGCGTCGCGGAAGGCGTGCAGGCGGTTGGCGTCCATCACCACGACCGAGAACGCGCCGTGCAGTTCCGGCGCGACCCGGGCGATCGCGTCGGCCAGCGACACCTCGCCCTCGGCGCGCGAGGCCTCGGCGACGATCTCGCGGGCCAGCAGGCCGGCCATCACCTCGGAGTCGTTGGTGGGCGGGATGTCGAGTTGGCGGGCGAGGTCGGCGGTGTTGACCAGGTTGCCGTTGTGCCCGAGCGCCAGTCCGCCGCCGGTGATCGTCTCGCGGTACTGCGGCTGGGCGTTGACCCACGACGACGCGCCGGTCGTCGAGTAGCGGCAGTGGCCGATGCCGACGTGGCCCTGCAGCGCGGCCAGCGACGTCTCGTTGAACACCTGGTTGACCAGGCCCATGTCCTTGTGGACCACGATGCGGCGGCCGTCGGAGACGGCGATGCCGGCCGACTCCTGGCCGCGGTGCTGCAACGCGTACAGCCCGAAGTAGGTCAGGGTGGCGACGTCCTCGCCCGGGGCGAAGATGCCGAAGACGCCGCACTCCTCGCGCGGGCCCTCGCCGTAGGCAGCGAGGTCGACGTCCGCCGGCAGCGGCTCGAAACCTGCGGCCGGTGACTCGGTCGACGGACGGTCATCGAGGGACACGGGACTCCAGGACTCCACGCGGCGAAACCTGAGCCTACCGCCGACGCCGTCGGGCTAGCGTGTCCGGCCGTGGCCGGGGGCGGACCGGGCCCGGACGGCGACGAGGGGACAGCGGCATGGCCGAGACGATCGGCGGCGACGAGCGACTGGCCGGCATCCAGCAGGTCTGGACCGAGGGCGACTACCGGCGCATCGCCGAGTTGTTCGCCCCGGTCAGCGAACGGCTCGCGACCGAACTCGATGTCGCGGGCCGCCGAGTGCTCGACGCCGCCACCGGGACGGGCAACACCGCGATCGCGATGGCCCGCGCCGGCGCCGAGGTGGACGCGTTCGACCTCACCCCGTCGATGCTGGACCGGGCACGCGAGCGGGCCGTCGTCGAGCACGTCGAGGTCGACTTCCGCGAGGCCGACCTCGACTGGGACGCGATCCGCACCGACCTCGTGCGCGACTGGGACGAGGCAGCAGCCCCGACCACCGCGGGCATCGAACTGCCCAGCACCTACGCCGTCGCGTTCGTCGACCGCCGCTCGTGACCGCGGCGTCGGACCCCGGCGTCCCGGAGTCGGCATTCCCCGCACACGATGGCGAGGTCGCCGCATTTTCGCGCTCGCTCGGCCTGCCGGGCTACCTCGACGTCCACGTCCACCTGCTCCCCGCGGCGCTGCAGCGGGCGGTGTGGGACTTCTTCGACCGGCTCGAGGACCCGCCCTGGCCGATCACCTACCGCGACGACGAGGCGACCCGCCTCGCCGCGCTGCGCGACCTCGGTGTCGTCCGCCACACCGCCCTCGCCTACGGGCACAAGCCGGGCGTGGCGGCGTGGTGCAACCAGCACACGCTCGCCGCCGCGGACGACTACGAGCAGGTCATCCCGACCTTCACGTTCTTCCCCGAGGACGGCGTCGGCGACGAGGTTGCCCGCGCCCTCGACCGTGGCGGGCGGATCGCCAAGGTGCATCTGCAGGTGGGACGCTTCCATCCCGACGACCCGCGTCTCGATCCGGCGTGGGCGCAACTGTCCGACGCCGGCGTGCCGGCGCTGATCCACGCCAGTGCCGTGTACGGCGTCGAGGGCGGCGACGAGGTGTGCGGCCCCGACGGCATCCGGCGGCTGCTCGGTCGGTTCCCGGACCTGCGCGTCGTGATCGCCCACCTCGGCACGCCCGACCACCCCGGGTTCCTCGCGCTGGCCGAGCAGTTCGAGCAGGTCCACCTCGACACGGCCATGGTGCTGACCGACCCGCCGTACTTCGACCGCGACCTCGACGACCTCCTGCCCCGCTACCGCGCGATCGGCGACCGGTTGCTGTTCGGGTCGGACTTTCCCTCGATCCCGCACGACTATGCCGCCCAGGTCCGGGGACTGGCGGCGCTCGCGTTCACTCGCGAACAACTGCGTGGGCTGTTCCACGACAACGCCGCCCGCCTGCTCGGCCTGCCGACCGTCGGGTAGCCGCCGGCGTCACCGCGCCCCGGATCGGTCGTTGGATTCCTCGAGTGCCGTCCACGCCGAGGTGTGCCCGTGCGAGTCCGCCGCGTCCTGCCCGCCCTGACCGCCGCGTTCGCGCTGGTCGCCACCGCCGTGCCGGCCACCGCGCAGGACGCCGGGGCGCCGACCGTCACCAACCAGGTGATCGAGTCGTTCGACGGCACCCCGATCGAGACCACGCTGTTCCTGCCGCCGGGCGCTTCCGCGGAAGCGCCCGTGCCGCTGGTCCTGCGCACGCACGGCTGGGGCGGCAGCCGCGAGACCACGGCCGGTGACGGCGCGTCGATCGACCCGGGCGCCGGCACCCTGTCGCGACTGCTCGCCGAGGGCTACGCGGTCATGACCTGGGACAGCCGCGGCTTCGGGTGCTCGGGCGGCGAGACCCGTATCGACGACCCGCAGGTCGAGGGTCGCGACGCGTCGGTGCTGCTCGACTGGGCCGTCGCCAATGCCCCGATCGCGACCGATCGGCGCGGTGACCCCCTGGTCGGCATGACCGGCGGCTCGTACGCCGGCGGGATCCAGATGGCGACCTCGGCGTTCGACCCGCGGATCGACGCGCTGGCGCCCGAGATCACCTGGGAGGACCTGCGCTACTCGCTCAACTCCGGCGACGTCGTCAACCAGGGTTGGGTCGCGGCCCTCTACGGCGCCGGCACCGCGACCGGCACGGCGCTCGGCCTCAACCCCGAGTGCCGCTCGAACACCGCTGCGTCGCTCGACCCGGCCATCCACCGCGGGGTGTCGGAGTTTTTGACCGCGGGTCGCGTCTCGGCCGACACGCTCGAGTTCTTCGCCAAGTCCAGCGTCGCCGGCTATGGCGACACCGACCCCGTGACCGTCCCGACGCTGGTGATGCAGGGCTCGGTCGACACGCTGTTCGACCTCACCGACGGCTACCGCATCTTCCGTCACGTCGCCGACCAGGGCGTGCCGGCCCGGTTCGTGGCCTTCTGCGGCGGCCACGTCGCCTGCCCCGACAGCTACGCCGACGCGGGTGACCGCGCCTACCTCGACGACGCCATCGTGGCCTGGTTCGACCGCCACATCCGCGGCCAGCGCGTCGACATTGGCGCGCCCGTCAGCTACCGCACCAACGAGGGCGAATGGCGCGACGCGGCCGACTTCACCGGTACCGACGTCCAGCGGTTCGCGACCCTGCCGGCCACGCTGCCGGTCGTTCCGGTGGCCGACGTCCCCGACGCCGAGGCGGTCGCCGCACTGCTCGCCGGTGGCATGCCGTCGGGCATCCCGGCGCTGCCGATCACCGCGGCCAAGGTGTCGCAGGACGGGGACCCGCGTGCGGCCCGCTTCCAGGTCGCACAGGCCGGCGAGGACGGCCTGGAACTGCTCGGCATCCCGCGGGTCCGCCTGCAGGTCCGCGGCACGCACGTGCCGCTCGAGACCGCGACGGCCGCCCTCGGTGACACCGCCCGCGAACTGCCGGCGCGCAAGGCCGGCGACCTGCTGGTCGGCACGCTCGGCCCGCTCGGTTCGGCCACCGGCGGACTGGTCGGCGGCGCGGGCAGCGACGACGGTGCGCTGGGCGGCACGGACGGCGACGTCAACGTGTTCGTGAAGTTCATCCACCGCGAGACCGGCGAGGTCGTCAACCTGCAGGAGGGGGCGATCCGCGTACCGCTGTCGGACGAACCGGTCACCGTCGAGGTGCCCATGGCCGGGATCGCCTACACCATCCCGCCGGGCGACCACCTCGACGTCGAGATCGCGACCAACAGCCTGATGCACGCCTCCGGCCGCACCCCGGCGATGATCGACGTCGTCGCCGACGGCCTGGTGCCGAGCGACCCGCCCGCGGTGCGCCGCGCGGACGACCGGCCGCGCCTGCGCCTGCCCTGGCGCCGCTGATCAGGCCAGGAGGTCGCCGAGGCCGTTGAGGTAGGCGTCCTCGAGCTTGTCGAGGGGCAACGCGACGAACTCGCGGATATGGAGGGTGTCGCCACCGACCGTGCCGATGTCGGTCAAGGGCACCGCCGCGTCGCCACACAGTTCGGCGAAGGCGCGCACGTTGGTGCTCGCGACGGTGACCACGACCCGGCCGGGCGACTCGCTGAACAGGACCTGGGCCGCGTCGAGGTCGGACTCGATGGCGGTGTCGACGCCGATGGCGCCGGCCACGCAGGACTCGGCGAGGGTGGCCAGCAGGCCGCCGGCCGAGACGTCGTGGGCGGTCTGCAGCAGTCCGTCGCGGGCGGCGTGGTGGAGCACCTCGCCGATCGCGCCCTCCAGGTCGAGGTCGACCGGCGCGAGCGTGCCGCCGAGTGGCAGGTCGAGGAAGCGCTGCAGTTCGCTGCCGGCGAGACCCGGCACGGTCGGGCCACCGAGCAGGAACACGATGTCGCCCTCGTCCTCGAAGGCGAAGCCGAGCGCGTCCTCGGCGTCCTCGAGCACGCCGAGCACCCCGACGACCGGTGTCGGGTGGATGGCCTGACCGCGGGTCTCGTTGTAGAGCGAGACGTTGCCGCCGGTGACCGGGATGTCGAGCGCGGCGCAGGCCTCGCCCATGCCGGCGATCGACTCGGCGAGCTGCCACATGATCTCGGGCCGCTCGGGGTTGCCGAAGTTGAGGCAGTTGGTGGTGCCGAGCGGTCGGGCGCCGGTGCAGGCGACGTTGCGGAACGCCTCGGCCACGATGCGACGGGCGCCCTCGCGCGGGTCGAGTTCGCACCAGCGACCGTTGCCGTCGGTCGAGCAGGCCACCGCCTTGCGGCTGTCGGGCAGCCGGACCACCCCGGCGTCGGCCATGGCCGGACCGTGGACGGTGCCGGCGAGCACGTGGTGGTCGTACTGCTCGAACAGCCACCGCTTGGACGCGACGTTGGGCGAGCGCAGGAACGACAGCGAGAAGGCCGTGAGGTCGTCGGGCAGGTCGACCGTCTCGGCGTCGATGGCCGCGTAGTCGTCGAGCCAGGCCGGACGTTCGCGGGGACGGTCGTAGGTCGGACCCTCGTCGGCGAGCGATCGGGCGGGCAGGTCGGCGACGACCTCGCCGCCGCGCTGCAGGACCAGCGCGTCGCCCTCGACGACGGTGCCGATCACCGAGGCGGGCACGCCCCACCTCTCGGCGATGGCGAGCACCTCGTCGACCCGGTCGGGCGAGACGAGCGCGAGCATGCGCTCCTGCGACTCCGAGCACAGGATCTCCCACGACGCCATCGACGGCTCGCGCAGGTGGACGGCGTCGAGGTCGACGTCCATGCCCATCGATGCGGCCGAGGCGAGTTCGGCGGTCGAGCAGGCGATGCCGGCGGCGCCCATGTCCTGGATGCCCGAGATCAGGTCGCGCTCGTACAACTCGAGGCAGCACTCGATCAGCAGCTTCTCGGCGAACGGGTCGCCGACCTGCACGTTGGGGCGCTTGTCGTCGAGGGCGTCGTCGAACTCCTGGCTGGCCAGCACGCTGGCACCGCCGATGCCGTCGCGCCCGGTCGCCGAGCCGAGCAGGATCGCGATGTCGCCGGCCGCTTCGGCGCGGGCCAACTGCAGGCGGTCGCGGTGCAGCACCCCGATGGCGAGCACGTTGACCAACGGGTTGCCGGCGTAGATGTCGTCGAAGACCGTCTCGCCGCCGATGTTGGGGACACCGACGCAGTTGCCGTAGCCGCCGACGCCGCGGACCACGCCGTCCACGAGGTGGCGCTGAAAGGCGTCCACCGGGCGGACCTTCCCGGTCCCGTCGGTCCAGCCGCCGGGGTCGCCGAACCGCAGCGGGTCCATGATCGCGATCGGGCGGGCCCCCATGGTGAAGATGTCACGCAGGATCCCGCCGACCCCGGTTGCCGCGCCCTGGTAGGGCTCGACGTAGCTCGGGTGGTTGTGTGACTCGATCTTGAACGTGACGGCCAGGCCGTCGCCGACGTCGACCACACCGGCATTCTCGCCCGGGCCGACCAGGACCTGCGGACCCTCGGTCGGCAGCGTCCTGAGGTGGATCTTCGACGACTTGTACGAGCAGTGCTCGGACCACATCACCGAGTACATGCCGAGCTCGGACACCGTCGGTGTGCGCCCGAGCGTGGCGACCACCTCGTCGTACTCGTCACCGCGCAGCCCCAGCTCGTGGCCGAGCTCACGGGCGCGTTCGGGGGCGAGGGTCTCGTCCGCGGGAAAGGTTCGGGACTCGGGCACGGGCGGGCCTTGGCAGCGGTCCGGGCAGCTCTCGACGGCGCGAGCCTAGCCCCAGGGGTCGATACCCTTCGAGGTCGACGCCGTCGAGAACCGGAGCCCACCCGTGGACGCACTCAACACCCTGCGTGCCGTACTCGTCGGCTGCGCCTTCGTGGCCGCGCTGCTGCTCGCCTTCGACGGACAGTGGGTGCCGGCCACCGTCATGGGCGTCGGCATTGCCGCCCACTTCGGCCTGTGGGCCTGGCTGCGCAACCAGCGCCGCCGCGAGATGGACGCCGGCCTCGCCGACCTCACCCGGCAGTGAGGCCGGCAGCCGGTGTTCACGGCTAGGCCCAGTGCCCGCCCAACCGTGGCAACACGCAGCCGTTGCGCACATGTTGGTCCCCGTCCGGCCGCAAACGCCGGTGGGCCCAATCCCCGAGACCCGATGCCCAAGTCAGCCAGTAGTGACCGGGCCGCCTGCGTGGCGCCACTCGGGTAGGCCATCCTCGAGTCGGAGCGCGCGCCTTCCCGCCCGGGTGAGCCGGCGGACCGCGTCGTCGGCGTAGACGCAGTAGGGGCCGCGGCAGTAGGCGACGACGTCGCGGCCGGCCGGGAGCGCGTCGAGCCGGTCGAGCTCGTCGGGCGGGACGTGGACCGCGCCCGGTAGGTGCCCGGCGGCGTATTCGGCACGCGGCCGTACATCGACGACGATCACCTCGCCGGCCTCGACCCGGGCCAGCAACTCGTCGCGGCTGATCGTCTCGATCTCGCCACGCCGGCCGAGGTAGCCGCTCGCGAGTTCTTCGAGACGGTCGACCCGGGTCGCCGCAACGGTGCGCATGGCCCACCACAGCTCGAGGACGTCGTCGGACGCGAGGCGGTAGTGGACGTGGGTCCCGTCGCGACGACTGGTCACCAGGCCGGCGCGGGCCAGGGTGCGCAGGTGGTGCGAGGTGTTGGCCAGCGACTGGCCGAGTTCGCCCGCGAGGTCGTCGACGCTGCGCTCCCCCTGCGCGAGCAGTTCGACGATCTCGGCCCGCCGGCCGGAGGCGAGCGCCTTCGCGATCGAGGCGAACCCGTCGAAGAGGGCGTCCTTCGCCACTCGGCGTGCTGCTGCCGTGCTGACCGCCATGGGTCTCCGCCTCCCGATCGTCCGGCATCGTAGCTACTCAAACGGACGTTTGACTTTCGCTGCCACCCGGTGCACGCTCATCCTCAAACAATCACTTGAGTATCGAGGTGCCGTGGACGTCGTACCGCTGGTGGACGAAGGGCTGGGCAACAGCGCCTACGTGGGCGTCGCCCGCCTGCTGGGCGGGCTCACGGTCGACGAGGTCGCCGCCGCCATGGAGGACGGGGCCGAGGTGGTCGACGTCCGCCAGATCGACGCCTTCGCAGCCGGCCAGGTCGAGGCGTGAGCCGCACGGACCGGCGCCGCCCGGTGCAGTTGGGCCTGAAGGCGAACCTGCCGCAGTTCGTGCTGCTCGTCGCCGTCAACGCCCTCGTCGGTGGCATGGTCGGCCAGGAACGCACCGTGTTGCCGCTGCTCGCCGAGGACGAGTTCGGCCTGACCGCCTACACCGCGATACTGACGTTCATCGCCGCCTTCGGCGTGACGAAGGCCATCGTCAACTACTTCGCCGGCACCCTCGCGGACCGGTTCGGCCGCAAGCCGGTCCTGCTGGCCGGCTGGGTGTTCGCCGTCCCCGTCCCGTTGCTGCTGATCTGGGCCCCGAGCTGGGGCTGGGTCGTGTTCGCCAACGTCCTGCTCGGCGTCAACCAGGGCCTGGCCTGGTCGGTGACCGTGATCATGAAGATCGACCTGGTCGGGCCCGACCGCCGCGGCACCGCCATGGGGTTCAACGAGGCCGCCGGCTACGGGGCGGTCGCCGCTGCCGCCTGGGTGACCGGCGCGATCGCCGAGACGAGCGGTCTGCGACCCGCACCGTTCCTGCTCGGCCTCGCCTTCGCCGCGCTCGGCATCGGGTTGTCCACCGTGTTCGTCCGCGAGACCGCCGGGCACGTCGCCCATGAGGTCGCCAACCACGTCGCCCCGCCCGCAGGCCACGGCGGCGATCTGACCAGCCGGCAGGTGTTCGCGCTCGGCACCTGGCGCGACCGGTCCCTCTCCGCGGCATCCCAGGCCGGCCTGGTGAACAACCTCAACGAGGGCATGGCGTGGGGCCTGTTCCCGGTGTTGTTCGCCGCCGGCGGCCTCGAACTGTCCACCGTCGGCGTGCTGGTCGCGGTCGCGCCGGCCGTGTGGGGCATCGGGCAACTCGGCACGGGCGCGCTGTCGGACCGGATCGGCCGCAAGTGGCTCATCGCAGGCGGGCAGTTCACCGAGGCCGCGGGGCTCCTCGTCATCGCCGCCGGCGACACCGTCGCCGTCTGGGCGGTCGGCAGCGCGCTGTTCGGCGCCGGCACCGCCATGGCCTACCCGACCCTGATCGCCGCCGTGGGCGACGTCGCCCACCCCCGCTGGCGCGGCGCCGCGGTCGGCGTCTACCGACTCTGGCGCGACATCGGCTTCGCCGTCGGCGCCGTGGTCGCCGGCGTGGTCGCCGATGTCTGGTCGCTGACCACGGCCGTCGTGGTGGTCGCACTGATCACGGCCGGCAGCGGCCTCGACGTGTCCGTGCGGATGCGCGAGACACTGCGGCGGACGTGATCAGAAAATGGACAGCTCGAGGCGTTCGGTGAGTTCGTGCAGCGCCACGCGGCCGGCCTTGGAGTTGCCCGACGCATCGAGTGGCGGTGACCACACCGCGATGCCGTACCGGTCGGGCACGAGCGCCATGATCGCACCCGCGACCCCGGACTTGCTCGGCAGACCGACGTGGTAGGCGAACTCGCCGGCGGCGTCGTAGGTGCCGCAGGTCAGCATGAGTGCCGCCACGCGGCGTGACAGCGGTTCCCGCAGCAGCCGATCGCCGGAGATCGGATCGACGCCGTTGTTGGCCAGGAAGCGGGCGGCACGGGCGAGCTGGCGGGTGGTGAGCAACAACGCGCACTGGTAGGTGTACAGCGCCATCACGTCGTCGATCTCGTTGTGGATGTTGCCGAACGAGCGCATCAGGTTGGCCATGGCGCGATTGCGCGCACCGGTGTCCTCTTCGGCCTGCAGGACGTCCTCGTCGGCCTCGACCGGCTCGCCGACGACCTTCTCGACCAGGGCGTGGAGTTCGGCGCGCGGGTCGTCGCAGTGGCTGACCAGGATGTCGTCGATGACCAGCGCGCCGGCATTGATCATCGGGTTACGGGGCACGCCCTTCTCGTGTTCCAGTTGGACGAGCGAGTTGAACGGGTCGCCGGAAGGTTCGACCCCGACCCGGTCCCACAACTCCTTGCGCACGCCCTCGGTCCTGTCGGCCTTCTGGATCGCCAGGACCAGCGCGAACACCTTGCTGATCGATTGGATCGCGAACGGCCGGTCGACGTCACCGATGGCGTAATCGACGCCGTCGAAGTCCGACAGCACGATCCCGAAGCCGTCCGGGTCCGCGTCGCGCAGGGCGGGGATGTAGTCGGCGACATTGCCCTGCCGGGCGACCGGCCGGGCGAGCTCGGCGATCTCGGCGAGGATGGCGTCGATGTCGACGGCGGGCCCGTGCTCGGGGCCGCCGAGCGGGGTGCTGGGGGTCGGGTCGGGTTCGATCATCTGGGCTCCTGCGGTCGTGACCACAGGCTCGCAGGGCCGCCCGACGGACGCATCGGGCCGGCAGCAGCGTCCGGACAGGTCCGTCCGGGCGTCAGGACCCCACGGTCGCGCGTTCGATCACGCCGCGGAAGAAGCCCTGGCCGTCGCTGCCGCCGATGAGCGCCGGGTCGACCGCGTGCTCGGGGTGGGGCATCAGACCGACGACGTTGCGCCCCTCGTTGGTGACGCCCGCGATGTCGCGCAGCGACCCGTTGGGGTTGTGGCCGTTGGCGTAGCGCACGACCACGCGGTCCTCGGCCTCGAGGCGGTCGAGGGTGGCGTCGTCGGCGTAGTAGCGACCCTCGCCGTGCTTGGCGGGCACGACCAGGACGTCGCCGGTCCGGTAGCCGGTCGTCCAGGCGGTCTCGTTGGTCTCGACCCGCAGCGGGACGTCCCGACACACGAAACGGAGGTGCTCGTTGCGCAGCAGCGCGCCGGGCAGCAGACCGGCCTCGCACAGGACCTGGAAGCCGTTGCAGATGCCGAGCACCGGGCCGCCGTCGGCGGCGAACGCGGTGATGGCCTCCATCACCGGGGCACGGTGCGCGACGGCGCCGCAGCGCAGGTAGTCGCCGTAGCTGAACCCTCCGGGCAGGACCACCGCGTCGACGCCCTTGACGTCGGCGTCGTCGTGCCACAGTGCGACGGTCTGGCCGCCGCACCACTCGACGGCACGCATGGCGTCGCGGTCGTCGAGCGAGCCCGGGAAGGTCACCACGCCAACGCGCATGGGCAGCTTTCTGGGAGGGAGATCGGGTCGTGCGCGAAACCTAGCCCGTGGGCGTCGGCTCCCCGCGGGGCCAGCCGGCGTCGACGAGGTCGCCGAGCGGATCGTCCGAGGCGAGCAGTTCCTCGACGTCGGCGCAGCCGCGTGTGCGCAGGTCGGCGGGGATGTCGCCGCAGGCCCGCTGCTGCAGGCGGGCGGCCTCGAGTTCGCGTTCGGCCGGGATCGGTCCACCGGGGAAGCCCGGGGTGCCGAGCAGCACGAGTTGGTGCAGCAGCGCCGGGGCGGCGGCGGTTGCGTCCTCGAACTGGAACGCGGCGTTGAGTTCGATGACCAGCCGGTCGTCCTCGAGGCGGGCGGAGGACTCGACGCCCGACATCTGGAACGCGGCGATGCGCACACGCCCGTTCGAGCGGGCCCAGGCGCGCAGGCCGTCGATCGCGAGGTCGTAGCCGCCGGCGGCGATCAGGTCACATGCGCCGATCATGGCGACGCGGGCGGCGGCGCGCGAACCCTCGTCGCCGCTGATCTGGCCGCCCTGGAAGCAGGCCGGGCCCTGCTCGACCTCGTCGGTGGGGCTCAACTGCGCCTGGCCCCGCTCGACGGTCACCTCGGTCCCACCGGGGGGTCGACGCTCGGCGGCAGTCAACGTGTCGCGGCCGAAGGTCGCAGTGGCGGCCCAGATCGTGACCCCGATCGCGGCCGGCACGAGCAGCAGCATCGCGAGCACGAACCAGCGGTGCAGCACCGGTTCGCCGGTCGGCAGGGTCGGCTTGCCGTCGTCGCGTAGGGGCGGCAACGGCGTCGACCGACGCGCGTCGTCGCTCATGCGCAGACCTGGCTCATGCGTCGGCGCGCTCGTCGTCGCCGATGACCCGCCAGGTGTAGGTCTCGATCACCGGGTTGGTCAGGAAGTCGGCACACATGCGCTTGACGCGGTCGGCGAGATCGTCGCCGTCACCCTCGACGTCGAGTTCGAGGTGCTTGCCGACCCGCACGTCGTCCACGCCGTCGAAGCCGAGGCCGGGCAGCGCTCGCTCGACCGCGCGGCCCTGGGGGTCGAGGATCTCGCGCTTGAGCAGGACGTCGATGGCGACGCGGGGCATGGCGCACTCCGGGCTGCGGCGGCTGGGTCGCGAACGGGGCGCGAGCCTACCGGTGGGGTGGCCGTCACCCGCGGTCGCGATGCCCGACGACGTCGGCCTCGACCTCGACGAGCAGTCGCTGCAGCGCGGCCGGGTCGAGGGGCTTGGACAGCCAGCGGACCTCGTGCTCCGCGGCGACCGCGGCCAGGTCGGGGACCGGCTGGGCCGAGACGAGGCAGACCCGGCGCGGCCGCCCGATACCCCGATCGAGCAGGGGGATCAACGACTCGCCGCGCTGCCCGGCGAGGTTGACGTCGAGCAGGAGCAGGTCGGGTCGCTGTTCGGCGCTGGCGAGCAGTGCCTGTTCGACCGTCGCGGCCTGCCGGACCTGGTGCCCGTCGGCCCGGAGGAGCAGGTCGAACAGCAGGCGCATGGCCGGTTCGTCGTCGACCACCAGCACGTCGGCCATGCACCGGATCCTTCCCCCGTCGGCGGCGTTGCGCCCGAATCAACGACTCCTGCGTGCTACAGGCACGCCCGCGACGCCAGGGCCGCGACAGCGCACGGGGACACCGGATTCCGGGCATTTCCGACCACGCTGGCTACCGTCGGCGCCGCTATGACAGGACGCCGACGCAACCCCGCCGTGCTCGCCAGCGTGTCCATCGCCGGCGCGGCCTTCGCGATCCTCGGCATCGCGATCGGACTCACGTCCGACGACGAGGGGCCGCCTCCGGTCGCGGACGTCTCCGCGACGCCGACCGCGTCGGCCGAGCCACCGCCACGTCCCGTCGTCGAACCCGAACCCGAACCGGAACCCGAACCCGTGTCCGCCGTCCTCGGCGAGGTCGTGGTCGAGGACCTGTCGGCCACGTCCACGGGGCTGTACGGATCGGGGCACCCCGGCGATGGCGCCGTGCCCACCGACCAGCCCGCGGTCGATGCCTTCCGTGACGCGATCGTCGCGGCCGTCGACGCCCACCTGCTCGACCAGCAGCAGGGCGGCGACGGCACCCTCGCCACCGACGCGGCGCTGCCGCTCGCCGACGCCGACCGTCCCGTCGGGACGGCGACGATCGCGCTGCGCATCGGTGTCCGCGGCACGCCCGAGTGGGCACGCGCGAACGTCGATGTCACGCTGCTCGACGGCGCAACCGAACACACCGAGTTGGTGTTCGCCCCGGGTGAGCCGCCACAGGTACTGGCGGTGAGCCGATGAGGGCCGCACGCGCGCGCCGCCTCGTCGCCGCACTCGCGGCGGCCACGCTGCTGCTCGCCGGCAGCGCCGTCGCGGTCGAGCGCTACACGGTCCTGCCCGGCGGTGACGGCGAGGTCCTGACGCTGCTGCTGCTCGGGTCCGATGAGGGGCCACCGCGCAGCACCGACATCACCGCGGGTCGCGCGGACGGGTTCCAGATCCTGTTCGTCAGCGGCGACCGCCAGCACGCGACCTTCGTCTCGGTCCCCCGTGACTCGTGGGTGAGCGTGGCGGGCAGCGGCAACGGACGGATCAACAACTGCCTGCTCGGCGGCGGCGAGCGCTGCATGGCCACGGTCGAGCAGGTCTTCGGCATCGAGGTCGACGGCTACCTCGCCACCTCGATGGACGCGTTCAAGAGCGCCGTCGACGCCTTCGGCGGGGTGACCATCGACGTCGCCGTGCCGGTGTCCCACGGTGGTGCGGACATCACCACCACCGGTGTCCAGGAGCTGACCGGCAGCCAGACGCTGACGTACGGCCGCGACCGCAAGACCCGCGCGGGCGGCGATTTCACCCGCTCACGGTCACAGGCCGAGATCCTCGCCACCGCGCACCAGGCCGTGGTGGCCGACCCGGCGCCCGACCGCATCCTCGACACGGTGTCGATCCTGCGGCGCCACACCGTGACCGACCTGACCGGCCCGCAGCTCGCCCGGCTCGGCTTCGAGGCGCTGCGGCTCCCACCCGAGAACGTGCAGCGGGTACTGGCCGAGGGCGTCGACGCCTGGGTCGGCAGGGCCGCCGTGGTCAAGCTGCGCGACTCGGCCTACGCGACCATCAAGGACGCCGCCGACGACGCCCAGGTGGGGTGACCGGCACGGAGCGGACAAACCTCGGACCGCGCCGCCGACGATGACCCGTCAGGCAGACGCCACCGGTGGGCAGACGTGCCCCAGGTGGAGGAATCGTCGGCTATGCAGAGAACACGTGCGTGCCGCCGTAGAGGATGACGGGGGTGCCGTTGGGAAGCCGGTTGAACAGCCAGACGGCGTCGGCCCGGGAGACGCGGACACAGCCGTGGCTGGCCGGACCCGCAGGCACGTTGTTCGAACCGTGGATCGCGTAGCCGAGGTGGAAGTACATCGGGTCGAACAGGGTGCCGAGGCCGAGGCTCGACTCACGAACCCCCTCGATGCGCCGCTCGATCACGAAGGAGCCGACGGGCGTGCGGGCCTTCGCGGTGGTCCCGTTGCTGCGTTCGTACTCGGTGCCGTTGCCCGAGGACACCTTCATGGTCACCGTGCGGGCGCCGTTCTCGACCAGGTGCAGGACCTGGCGGGTCAGGTCGACCTCGATGCGGGTGTCGGGGCCACCCTGCAGCTGCGGTGACGCCAGCGGCTCGGCGAGCGCGGCCTGGGTGTTCGGTCCGGCGACGCCGTCGACCTGCAGGCCGTTGACCGCCTGGAAGGCCATGATCGCCGCGGTCGTCTGCTGGCCCTGTTCGCCGTCGGCGGCGCCGATCAGGTAGCCCAGTGCCTGCAGCCGTTCCTGGGTCGCCAGGGTGCGGGCCCGACGCTCCTCGGCCCTGCGACGGGCCTCCTCCTCGGCGCGCCTGGCTTCCTCCTCGGCCCTGCGCTGCTCTTCCTCGATGCGGCGCTGCTCGGCCAGGCGCTCGGCCTCGAGGCGGGCCTCCTCTTCGAGACGGGCCTCCTCTTCGAGACGGGCCTGCTCGGCAGCTTCCGCCTCGAGACGGGCCTGCTCGGCGGCCTCTTCCGCGAGTCGCGCCTGCTCGGCGGCTTCGGCCTCGGCGGCCTCGACCTCGGCCTGCTCGGCCGCGACGCGGGCATCCTCGGCGGCCTGGTCCTGTGCGCTGGGGCCGGTGCTGCACCCGACCATCAACGCCGCTACCAACGCAACGGCGCTCCCCCGTCGTAGCCCCTGCCCCACACCCCGCTCCTGATCGCCCCGTCGGTGCGGCAACGATACGCGGCGATCCCGCGCACCGCTCGGACTGGTTGACTGCACCGCATGACCTACGACCTCGCCGCCGTGCGCGCCAGCTTCCCTGCCCTCGCCGAGGGCGCCGCCCACTTCGACGGACCGGGCGGCTCGCAGGTGCCGCGCGACGTGGCCGACGCGGTCGCGGCGACGATGGTGTCGGCGCTCGCCAACCGCGGACAGGTCACCCGTGCCGAACGCCGCGCGGACGCGATCGTGGTCGAGGCCCGACAGGCGATCGCCGACCTGGTCGGCGCGCCCGATCCCCGCGGTGTCGTCTTCGGCCGGTCGATGACGGCGTTGACCTTCGACCTCGCCCGCACGCTCGCCCGCACCTGGGGACCGGGCGACGAGGTCGTGGTCACCCGCCTCGACCACGACGCCAACATCCGGCCGTGGGTGATCGCCGCGGCGTCGGCGGGTGCCACGGTCCGCTGGGCCGACTTCGACCCGCAGACCGGCGAGCTCCCCACCGAGGCGGTCACCGGACTACTGACCCGGCGCACGAAGGTGGTCGCGGTGACCGCGGCCTCGAACCTGCTGGGTACGTGTCCCGACGTGGCCTCGGTCGCCGCCGCCGCACACGAGGTCGGTGCACTGGTCCACGTCGACGGGGTGCACCTGACGCCACACGCACCGGTGGACGTCGTGGCGATGGGCGCCGACGTCTATGCCTGTTCTCCCTACAAGTTCCTCGGACCGCACCTCGGGGCGAGCGTCGCCTCGCCGGACCTGCTCGAACGCCTCCACCCCGACAAGCTGCTGCCGTCGACCGACGCCGTCCCGGAGCGCTTCGAGCTCGGCACCCTGCCCTACGAGCTGCTGGCCGGCACGACCGCCGCGGTCGACTTCCTGGCCTCGATCGGCGGAAGCGTCGGGGACCGTCGCACCCGGCTACTGACCGCCCTGGAGCGGCTCGAGCAGCACGAAGCCGCGTTGGCGGCGCGGCTCGAGGCGGGCCTCGGCGACCTGCCCGGCGTCCGGCTGCTGGGCCACGCGGCCCGGAGGACCCCGACCGTCGCGTTCACCGTCGCCGGTCGACGCCCGCGGGACGTCGCGCGCGAACTCGCCGA
The DNA here is from genome assembly GCA_040904725.1 of Egicoccus sp. Lineage (GTDB taxonomy): Bacteria > Actinomycetota > Nitriliruptoria > Nitriliruptorales > Nitriliruptoraceae > Egicoccus. The sequence continues at coordinate 1,611 of JBBDSX010000232.1, read as the reverse complement.
CACCGGGGTCAACGCACCGGCCAGCCACTTCTACGCGCTCGAGGCATCGCGCTTCCTCGGCCTCGGTGACGAAGGCGCCGTGCGCGCCGGGATCGCGCCCTACACCAGCGACGACGACGTCGACCGACTCGTCGCCGGGGTGGCAGCCGCGGTCCATTGACCTTTCAGGCAGTGTCGCCCGCGACACGCGCCTGTTCGGCCAACTCGAGGTCGGCGTCACGCGCGAGGATGTCGGCGAAGCTGGTCCCGGCCAACGAGCGGCGCAGGGCTTCGCGGGCGTCGGCCAGTGGCTCGTGCACCGCACAGGCGTCCTGCCAGCGGCACGGGCCGCCACGCAGCACACACTCACGCGTCGGTTCCTCCTCGGCGGCCTCGATCACCTCGAGCAGCGAGAGGTCGGCGGGCGGCCGTGCGAGGCCGTAGCCACCGCTGCGCCCCGCCACGGAGACGACGAGGCCGGCGCGCACCAACTCGGCGAGCAGGGCGGGCAGGAAGTTGACCGGGATCTCCATCTCGGCCGCGATCTCGCGGGCCGTCCGCCGCCCCTGCCCGTAGTGGTGGGCCAGGTCGACGACGGCACGCACGCTGTAGTCGGCCCGCTTGCCGAGCGTGAGCTTCATCGTCGATCCTGCCTCGTCCCGGCGAGCGTACCGAGACGGCCAACGAACCGATGCCGGAAGTCCGCAGACGCCGATGGCTGGGTGGGCGATTGACGGCCGCCGGCAATGCCCATGGAATGCCGCCACCGACGGAGGACGACCGCGTGACCACACCCACGCCGCCAGGCTCGAACGACCGCAGGCCCGAGACCGGCCCGGTCGGAGGCATGCTCGCCGCCGGCGTGCTCGGGCTGGCGGAGCGCTTCCGGCTGCCGGCGCTCGTCGACCGCCACTCGTCGGTCGCCGTACTCGGGGCCTTCGCCGCGATCAACGGCCTGATCTCGATCGGCCTGATGGCGACCGCGGCGCTGGCGACCGGTAATCCGCTGATCTTCCCGTCGCTCGGCCCGACGGCGTTCCTGCTGTTCTACACGCCGCTCGCACCCGCCTCGTCACCACGGAACACCCTCGGCGGGCACCTGATCGGTGCCCTCGCCGGGTACCTGTCGCTGGCGGTGTTCGGCCTGCTCGACGTCGCGTTCCAGGCGAACGCGCCGATCTCGGCGGGACGGGTCGGGGCGGCCGCGTTGTCACTCGGGCTCACCAGCGGCGCGATGGTGTGGCTGAAGGTCCCTCACCCGCCGGCGGGCGCGACGACGCTCATCGTCGCGCTCGGCATCCTGCGCGAACCGTGGCAACTCGCCGTCCTGATGCTGGCCGTCACGCTGCTCGTCCTGCAGGGCTACTTCATCAACCGGCTCGCCGGACTGCCCTATCCACGGTGGCGCGCACCAAGCTGAAACTCACCGCAGGTAGCGCCCGATGGCGATCGACCCGGCGGCGAGCAGCGCGGAGAACCCGGCCGCGACCCAGGCCTGCGCCGCCTCACCGGCGTGCAGTGCGTCGATCGCGACCGTCATCAAAAACACCTGCAGCCCGATCAGCACGATCACGAGCAGGCTGACCGTGTTGGCGATCCGACCGACGTCGTCTCGGCGGCGTGCCACGGCGA
>JBBDSX010000231.1:0-2941 GCA_040904725.1 Egicoccus sp. | reverse complement strand
GCAGTCCGAACGCCAGGGCGGCGACAGTGACGAGGGCGCCGAGCTGCGACCACACGAGCGTGCGCGTCTGCATCGTGATCGCCTGGTTGATGCGACGTTCGGAGTTCGCGTCCAGCCGGTTGAACTCCGACGAGACGTGTTCCTTGAACCGCTCCTCCATACCGTCGAGGCGCTCTTCGAGCACGGCGAACCGCGCATCCACAGCCGAAAACCGGCCGTCCATGGCGGCGAAACCAGCTTCGAGGTCGGTACGGGTGGCCATCTCTTGCCCCGCGGGGGTGAGTAGCTCGAACAAGGTTTGCGCCGCCTCCTCGCCCCACGTGGTGGCGATCTGGCTGCGCAACGCGATGCGTCGACGTTCGTCGATAGGCATGGTGACATCGGCTCCCCGTGATGGCAACGGCGACCGTACGTCTGCCGGGAGACGTCAGGGCCGTGGACCATCTGGTCCCTGTGGATTCTGAACGTCACGCTCAACTTAGTTCAACTTATGATCTAAACTGAACTAAGCACATGAGGCGGTTCGGGATGCGTGGTCAGTACGAGCGTCGCTCGTGGCCGCACGATCCAAGCGTGTATGCCCCACCCCGCTATCGCCGCGCGTGCGGCTACGACGTCTTCCTTCCGGACGCACTCCGGGGATACGCGCCGACGCTGTCGACCGAGACGAGCGCGGTCGTCTCCGATGCCGAACAGGCACTGGTGCGGATAGGCACGGGACATGCCAGGGCGCTGGCGCCCCTGGCGCGCCTGTTGCTGCGTACCGAGTCGATCGCCTCCTCGAAGGTCGAGGGTCTCGATGTCGACGCCCGTGACCTGGCACGCGGTGAGGCGCGCGCGGACACCGGTGGGCGAGTGGCACCGACGATGGCTGAGGTGCTCGCGAACATCGACGCCATGGAACTCGCGGTCGACGACGCCACGGACGTGCCCACCTTCGGCCCTTCGCAGGTCACGGCGGTTCATGCGCGGCTCATGACGACAGCGAACCAGCGGATCGCGGGCCTGGTCCGGACCACGCAGAACTGGATCGGCGGCAACGACTACAACCCGTGTGGTGCCGACTTCGTGCCGCCTCCGCCTGACCGTGTCCTGTCGTTGCTCGACGATCTGTGCCTGGCCGTCGACGACGACGGTCTTCCACCGCTGGTGCAGGCCGCGCTGGTGCATGCGCAGTTCGAGACCATTCATCCCTTCGACGACGGCAACGGTCGGACCGGTCGGGCGCTCGTCCATGTCGTGCTCCGACGTCGGGGCCTCACGCCCCACTACGTGCCGCCGATCAGCGTGATGTTCGCCGCCGACCGCGACCGCTACATCGCCGGGCTGACGTCGTACCGCGACGGTGACGTGGACGCCTGGGTCGAGCAGTTCGCCGTGGCGGCGAAACGGGCAGCCGATCTCGCCACTGCATACCTGGTCGAGGTCGCGGCTTTGACCGAACGGTGGCGCGAACAGCTTCGCGCCGGCGTCGATCCCCGGGCCGACGCCGCGGCGTGGGCCATCATCGAGGCACTTCCCGGCCACCCGGTGATCAGTTCGGCCGTGGCGGCGGCCGCCACCGGTCGGGCCAAGGCGGCGGTCCACACCGGCCTGGAGCACCTCGTGCAGGCGGGCGTGCTTCTGCCGCTGTCCGGGGGGCGACGCAATCGGACGTGGGAAGCGGCCGGTCTGCTGGATCTGGTGGCGGATCTCGAGGACGGCGCGCTCCCGTGACGGCAACGGTCACCCGCCGGACAGCAGCCGATCGCGGGCGTCGGCGGTGAGCACTTCGTACGCCGACTGCAGCAGCTCGGTCAGAGGTCGACCCGCGACCTCCCGTTCGAGTGGGACGAGCGCCCGCACGGCCGCGTCGGCCGGACGGGGCGTCCTCGGGTCCAGGTGCAACCCCGCCAGCTCGGGACCGGCCCGCCAGAACTGCGCCAGCCGCTCGGCCATCGGTGCGACCTCGACCTGCTCGATCGGTGCCCACGGGTCGTGGTCGGCGCGGTCGGCCGCAGCTCCCTCGACGCGGCCACGCAGGGCACGCAGGTTGCCGAGCAGTTCCTCCCGCGGGCGGCCACGCCAGGCCAGTATCAGGAACGGGTCGTCGTCGAACGCCTCGGCCAGCAGGTAGTAGACCGCGGCCACGTGCTTGCACGGCGAGGCCCAGTCCGGGCACGAGCAGTTCGGGTCCAGCTCGCCCCGGCCGGCGGGGAACAGCGATGCCGTGCACCCGGCGAAGGCGGTCTCGATGTCGTCGGGCATCTGGCCGGCCAGCAACAGCGCGAGGAACGCGGCCCGTGACGCCATCGCCTCCTCGGCCCGGCGCCAGTCGGTCTCGGACAGGCGTGGCAGGCCGATCCGGACCTTGTATGGGCGGGGCCGCGAGCCCTGGACCTGCGCGGTGACCTCCCCGCGCGCGACGTCGAGGGAGATGACCTGCCCCTTGCGGGCATAGGTCTTGCCGCGGTCGAGTCGTCCGCCGATGCCGAGCGACTCGAGCAGGTCGAGGAAGCGGTGCGACCACCAGCTCTCGGCGATGGGGCCGCGCCGGCTCCTGGCCCGCAGGCCGCCCTCGACGGGCCGCGCCGGCGCCGACGGCGGATACCAGTCCTGCCCGCGGGATGTCGGACGTCGAGGTGCCACGGGGCATGCCTCCTTCGAACAACAGGCGGTCAGGCGACCGCGTCGGCGCCGAGCTGGATGACCTCGCGCAACTCGTCGACCGACAGCTCGGTCAGCCAGCCCTCGCCGGTGCCGACGACCCGCTCGGCGAGGTCCTTCTTGCGCTCGATGAGCTGACTGATCCGTTCCTCGAGCGTGCCGGCGCACACCAGCTTTCGGACCACCACGTCGCGGCGCTGCCCGATCCGGAACGCGCGGTCGGTGGCCTGGTCCTCGACGGCCGGGTTCCACCAGCGGTCGTAGTGGATGACGTGGTTGGCGGCGGTGAGGTTGA
>JBBDSX010000230.1:0-2945 GCA_040904725.1 Egicoccus sp. | reverse complement strand
TCTTGACGAGCTCGCTCAGCTCCATGAGCGTGAGCTCCTTGAAGGCGTCGATGAGTTCGTCGGTGGTCAGCTTGGCCATGGTGGTGGTTCCTCTTGCTGTGGTCTGAAAGGGGAGACGTGCGGCCGGCGCGGGCCGGCGAAAAAACGGGTGCTAGGTCGCGTCCTCGTCGGACGCGGTCTCGGCGGGCTCGTCCGCCTCGGCGGCAGCGACCTCGTCGGTCGCCTCGCCCGCGGGCGCGTCCTCGTCGGGTTCGACGACCGGCTCGCCGGCAGCTTCCTCGACCGGCTCGTCGGCAGCCTCAGCGGCAGCCTCGTCGGTCGGGGCGTCTGCTTCGGCGTCGGCCGGGGCGGCAGGCGCCTCGTCCTTCGGCGCATCCGCGTAGCCGCCGGCGTCGACCAGGGCCTGCACGAGGCGGGCCTGCTTCTCGATCGGGGCCTGCAGCAGACGGGCGGTGTTGGCCAGCGCGCCGTACATCAGGCCGGCGAGCTTGCTGAGCAGCTCCTCGCGGCTGTCGAGGTCGGCGAGCTTGTTGGCCTCCACCTCGGAGAGCACGGCGCCGTCGAGGTAGCCGCCGCGGACGATGAGGTCCGGGTGCTCCTTGGCGAACTCGCGCAGCGCCTTGGCCGGGCCGACGGGGTCCTCGGCGCAGAAGATCAGGCCGGTCGGCCCGGTCATCAGCTCGGCGAGGTCCTCGAAACCGGCGTCGACGGCAGCGCGACGCGCGAGGGTGTTCTTGGCCACGCGCATCCGGGCGTTGGCGTCGCGCAGCTTCGTGCGCAGTTCGGCCAACTCCGTGACGCTCAGGCCGCGGTAGTGGGTCAGCAGGGTCGCGGCGGAGTTCGACAGGCCCTCACGGACCTCGTCGACCACGGCGACCTTGTCGGGACGGGGCACGGGTTCCTCCGTCTGGCATCGTGTACGCCGGACGCTGTCTGGTCCGAACGGTTCGCGGTGAGACCCCGGAAAACGACGATCCCCTTGCGCGCCGCGCAAGGGGAGCCCGGTTGGCCACGTCGGGGACGGGCCGCGGAATCTCACCTGCGCGGGACGCACGGGACGCGTCGAGGTCTCTGTTTCGAGAGACGCCCGGTGGCATCGCCGTGACCTTCGGCCCGGAACGGGCGTCCAGCGGTCTTCGGCTTGAAGTGTCGGGAAGCGTACCGGCCCGCGCGCGTCCTGGCGAACTGAGCGGGCCGGGAGGTGGTTGCTACTCGTCCTCGGTGAGCAGGTCGCGCGACTTGCCCGGGTCGAGCGGGATGCTCGGGCCCGCGGAGGTCGACACGGCCACCGTCTGCAGGTAGCGGCCCTTGGCGGCCGACGGACGCTGGCGGATGATCTCGTCGAGCAGGGCGGCGTAGTTCTCGACCAACTGCTCGGTCGTGAACGAGGCCTTGCCGAGGATCGTGTGGACGTTGCCGTTGCGGTCCGAGCGGTACTCGATGCGACCGGCCTTGATCTCCTTGACCGCCTGACCGACGTTCATGGTGACCGTGCCCGACTTCGGGTTCGGCATCAGGCCGCGCGGACCGAGCACCTTTCCGAGGCGACCGAGCTTGCCCATCATGTCGGGCGTGGCGATGACCGAGTCGATCTCGTCGAGCAGGTCGCCCTTGCCGAGTTCCTCGACGAGGTCGTCGTCGCCGACGTGGTCGGCGCCGGCCTCACGCGCCTCGGCCGCCTTGTCGCCACCGGCGACGACGGCGACACGGACGGACTTGCCGATGCCGTGCGGCAGCGACACGGCGCCACGGACCATCTGGTCCGCCTTGCGCGGGTCGATGCCGAGCCGGAACGCGCAGTCCACGGTGATGTCGTAGCTCGCGGAGTCGATCTCCTTGAGCAGCTTGAGGCCCGCCTTGGGGCCGTAGAGTCGGTCGGCCTCGATCTTGTCGAGTGCCGCGCGGTACTTCTTGCCTCGCTTGGCCATGAGGTCATGCACTCCTCGTGGTCAGACGACGGGCCGGGCCCGTCTCCCACGGTAGAAGGGGAAAGTGGGGTCAGCCCTCGACGTTGAGACCCATCGAGCGGGCGGTGCCCTCGATGATCTTCATCGCGCCTTCGATGTCGATCGCGTTGAGGTCGGGCATCTTCTTCTCGGCGATCTCGCGGACCTGGTCACGGCTGACCTTGCCCACCTTCACCGTGTTCGGCGTGCCCGACCCGCCCTTCAGGCCTGCGGCCTTCATCAGCAGCTGGGCCGCCGGCGGGGTCTTCATGATGAAGGTGAAGGAACGGTCCTCGTAGACCGTGATCTCCACCGGGACGATGTCGCCCATCATCGGCTGGGTGCGCTCGTTGAACGCCTTGCAGAACTCCATGATGTTCACGGAGTGCTGACCGAGCGCGGGACCGACCGGCGGGGCGGGGTTCGCCTGGCCGGCCGGGATCTGCAGCTTGATGAAGCCTGCGACCTTCTTCGCCATGGTGTGTGTTCTCCTCGCGTGGTCAGACGGCCGTCGTGGACGGCCTCCCACGTCGTTCGCGTGCCGGGACATTCCGGCGCGCGGTTTCGGGGTTCGTGCGGCGACGAGCGCCGCGACGCCTTGCGTGTGGTCGCCCTACAGCTTGGCGACGTTGTCGAACGGCAACTCCAGGGGCGTCTCGCGTCCGAAGACGCTGACGAGCACCTTGAGCTTGGCCTGGTCGAGATTGATCTCGGCGATGGTGCCGGTGAAGTCCGCGAACGGGCCGCCGGTGACGCGCACGGTCTCGCCGACCTCGAGGTCGATCTCGGCCACGACCTTCTCGGGCTGGGTGGGGGCCGCACCCTCCTCGGGCTCGACCTCCTCGACGTACACGTCGGGCAGCTTGAGGGTGGTGGCCACCTCGCGCAGCGGCAACGGTACCGGGCGCGTGCCCGGCGAGCCGACGAAGCCGGTGACGGCCGGCGTGTGGCGCACGATGCCCCAGACCTCGTCGTCCATCTCCATGCGCACCAGCACGT
>JBBDSX010000229.1:0-18391 GCA_040904725.1 Egicoccus sp. | reverse complement strand
CGCAGGACGTCGCCGTCGCCGGCCGCCTCCTCGTCGCCTTCGTCCTCGGCCTCGGGCGCCTCGTCCTCGGTCTCCTCCGCGGGCTCGTCGGCGTTCTCCTCGGCCGAGGTGTCCTCGGCCTCCGGATCGGCCGGGTCGGCCCCGCCGCAGGCTGCCGTCGCCAGCGCGAGCGCCAGCACGGCAACCAGTTGTCGTCGCACCCTCATCGTGTTGCCTTCCTGCGGGCGCCGGGCCCCGCGTTCCGAACGCTCCGACCCCCGGAGCGGTGCTGCAGCCGGGTGGGATCCCCGGAGTTCTTCGTCACGTCCATAGCCTGCGGGCACGCGCGCCGAGGTCGGCGCGGGCGGCGGCCAGGTCGAGGCCGACCAGCTGCCCGTCGGTGACGACGGGGACGCCGCCGACCAGCGCGTGGCGGACCCGTCGATCGGGTCCGAGCACCAGTCCGTCGACGGCGTCGGGGATGTCGGTGAGGTCGTCGGCGGGCCAGATGGCGACGTCGCCGCGCGCGCCGACCTCGAGGCGGCCGATGTCGTCGCGGCCGAGACAGGCGGCGCCGCCGGCCGTGGCCATCGCCAGCGTGTCCGCCGGCGTGAGCGCGTCGGGCCGTTGTGCGCCCTGGCGGGCCGAGAACAGGGCCTGGCGAAGTTCGGTCACGAGCGTGCCCTGCTCGTTGGAGGCGACCCCGTCGACCCCGAGTCCGACCGGCACGCCGGCGGCGAGCAGTTCGGGGGTCCGGCAGAAGCCGGCGGCGAGCCGCGCGTTGCTCGAGGGGCAGTGGGCGACGCCGGCGCCCGCGGCCGACAGCCGGGCGATCTCGGCGTCGTCGAAGTGGACGCCGTGCGCGAACCAGACGTCGTCGCCGACCCAGCCGAGGTCCTCGATGACGGCCAGCGGTCGCTTCCCGAACCGGTCGAGGCAGTCGATCTCCTCCTCGCGGGTCTCGGCGAGGTGGGTGTGCAGGCGCAGGCCACGGGAGCGGGCGAAGGCGGCCGACTCGCGCATCAGTTCAGGGGTGACGCTGAACGGACTGCACGGGGCGACGGTCACCGCGATGCGTTCGCCGTCGTGCCAGCGGTCGGCGACCCGTTCGGTGGACGCCAGGATCGCGTCGAGGTCCTCGACCACGTCGTCGGGTGGCAGGCCACCGTCGGCGGCGCCGAGGTCCATCGAGCCGCGCGCGAGGTGGAGCCGGATGCCGACCTCGAGGGCCGCCTCGGCGATCGCGTCGAACACGGTGTCGTCGCCCCGCGGGACGAGGTAGTGGTGGTCGGCCGCGGTGGTGCAGCCCGACAGGGCGAGTTCGGCCAGGCCGACGCGGGCGGCCGCCCGCACGTCCTCGACGTCGAGCCGGTTCCAGACCGGGTAGAGCGTGGTGAGCCAGTCGAACAGGTTGCAGCTGACGGCGCGGCCGCGGGTCATCCACTGGTACAGGTGGTGGTGGGTGTTGACGAACCCGGCGGTGACGATGCCACCGTCGGCGTCGAGCACCTCGTCACCGTCGCGGGCGGGCACGTCGCCGACCGCCGTGATCCAGCCGTCCTCGATGGCGACGTCGCCCGGCCAGCGTGCGTCCCGCACGACCACCCGCGTCATGGTGTCCCCGGGGCGTCGCCCCGGGCGTGGTGCGCCAGGGCGTCGCCTCGCGCGCGGGGCGCAAGAGCGATGTGTTCGGGGCGGACCGGGACGCGGGCGAGGGGGAGGCCGGTGGCGTCGCGGATGGCGGCCACGACGGCGGGCGTGGAGGAGATCGTGGGGGGTTCGCCCACGCCCTTGGCGCCGAACGGTGCGCCGGGCTCGGGTTGCTCGATCAGCGTCTGGGCGACCGTCGGCATGTCCAGCGCGGTCGGGATCAGGTAGTCGGTGAAGGACGGGTTCATGACCCGGCCGTCCTCGACCAAAATCTCCTCCATGACGGCCAGCCCGACGCCCTGGGCGATGCCGCCCTCGATCTGGCCGGTCACCGCGCGGGGGTTGAGGGCCTTGCCGACGTCCTGGCCGGTGGCGACCTGCAGCACCCGGACCAGGCCGAGTTCGGGGTCGACGTCGACCACGGCACGGTGCGCGGCGAAGGCGAACGACACGTGGGCGTTGCCCTGGGCGTGCTCGTCGAGCGGGTCGGTCTGGGGGTGGTGGTGCTCGCGGATCTCCTCGATGGCTGCGTCGGCGAGCAGTTCGGTGATCGCGACGGCGACGCCGGTGTCGACCTCGACGACCTCGTCGCCGCGCAGGTCGAAGCGCAGGCGTCGGGCCCCCTCGAGCGGTTCGCCCTCACGTTCGGCGGCGCGGGCGAGCAGCGCCTCCTTGACCGCCCTGGCCGCGATCTGCACGGCGCCCCCACTCATCCAGGTCTGGCGTGACGCACTGCTGGATCCGGCTGAACCGATGGTGGTGTCGGCGGGACGCAGCAGGACCCGCTCGACGTGCAGTTCGGTGCGCACGATCTGCTGGGCGAGGGTGACGAAACCCTGGCCGACCTCGGCAGCGGCACAGTGGACGGTGGCGAACGGCGTGCCGCCGGCATCGAGTTCCAGCCGCACACCGGCGGTGGAGTAGTCGTCGAAGCCCTCGGCGTACATCAGGTTCTTGATGCTGACGGCGATGCCGGTGCCGCGGCGGACGTCGTCGCGGGTGGCGGTCAGCCCGGCGCCACCCGGCAGCAGCATCGGCGGGTCGTCGGGCGAGGGCGCCGGCGGCAGGTCGTGGGCGATGCAGGCCTCGATGACCTCGCGGACCGGCGCCGTGCCCGTGATCACCTGGCCGGTCAGTAGTTCGTCGCCGGTCTCGAGCGCGTTGCGCAGCCGCAGTTCGACCGGGTCGATGCCGAGCTCGGCGGCCAGGCGGTCCATCTGGGCCTCGTGGCCGAAGCAGACCTGCACCACGCCGAACCCGCGCATGGCGCCGCACGGCGGGTTGTTGGTCCGCACCGCCCAACCGTCGATGCGGGCGTGGGGGATGCGGTAGGGGCCGCCGGCGAAGCAGACGGCGTTGGCGAGCACGGCCGGCGACGTGGACGCATAGGCGCCGCCGTCGAACAGCAGCTCGGCCTCGACCTTGACCAGCTGCCCGTCACGGGTGGCGTGGTGGCGGTAGCGCAGCCGCGCGGGATGGCGGTGCACGTGGCCGTAGAAGCTCTCCTCGCGCGAATACTGCATCTTCACCGGCCGTCCGGTCCGCAGCGCGAGCAGGCAGGCGTGCACCTGGAGGCTGACGTCCTCGCGGGCGCCGAACGCCCCGCCGACGCCGGCCAGGGTCAGGCGCACCTGCTCGGGCGGGAGGTCGAGGCAGGCCGCGACCTGTTCGTGGTCGACGTGCAGCCACTGGGTCGAGATGTAGAGCTCGACGCCGCCGTCGCCGGTCGGGACCGCGAGGCCGGATTCCGGCCCGAGGAAGGCCTGGTCCTGCATGCCGACCTCGTAGGTGCCCTCGACGACGACATCGCCCTCGACCGCATCGGGGTCACCGTGCAGCAGCGGCAGGTGACGGAACACGTTGCCGTCCGGATGGATCGGCTCGGCGTCGCGTGACGCCTCGGGGTCGGTGAGCGGGTCGAGGACGTCGTAGTCGACCTCGATGGCCTCGATCGCCCGCAGCGCCTGTTCGGGGTGCTCGGCCGCGACCAGCGCGATCGGCTCGCCCTGGTAGCGCACGACGTCGCGGGCCAGCACCGGCTGGTCCTTGTGTTCGAGCCCGTAGGTGGGCGAGCCCGGTACGTCGTCGGCGGTCAGGATCGCCTCGACGCCCGGCATGTCGGCCGCGGCCGAGGTGTCGATGGCGCGGATGCGCGCGGCGGGGTGGGGGCTGCGCAGCGTGCGGCCCCACAGCATCCGGTCGGCGAACAGGTCGGACGAGAACGCGAACTCGCCGGTGACCTTGGGGGTGCCGTCCGGACGGTCGACGGTCTCGCCGACGCCGCCGTCGACGCCGGGGCGGGTGCGGGGCGGGGTCGCGGTACTCATGCGCCCGCCCGCCGTGCCTGGACGGTCGCGACCGCCTCGAAGATGCGTCCGTAGCCGGTGCACCGGCACAGGTTGCCGCTGAGTGCCTCGCGGACCTCGAGTTCGTCGGCGTCGGGCTTGCGGTCGAGCAGGTCGTGGACGGCGACGATCAGTCCCGGGGTGCAGAAGCCGCACTGCACCGCGCCCTCGTCGAGAAAGGCCTGTTGCACGTCGCTCGTCGCGCCGTCGCCACCGGCGCCCTCGACGGTGCGGATGTCGGCGTCGACGGCATCGGCGGCCATCACGCAGCACGAGCAGACCAGCACGCCGTCGAGCAGCACCGAACAGGAGCCGCACTCGCCCTGGTCGCAGGCGTTCTTGGTGCCGGGCAGACCGAGCCGCTCGCGCAGCACGTACAGCAGGCTCTCGCCGAGCCACGCGGACGGGACCCGGTGGTCACGGTCGTTGACCGACAGCGCGTAGGCCTCGGGTGTCGGTGCGGGGCCTTCGCCCGCCGGGACGTCGGACATGGTCATGTGAGGCACCTCCGCAGGGAGCGTCCGGTCAGCACGCGCACGGCGTGGCGCCGGTACTCGGCCGTCGACCGGTGGTCGGTGATGGGGGCCGCGGCATCGGCGCAGGCCGTGGCGAAGGCCTCGACCGCGTCGTCCGGGCAGGTCAGTGCGTCCCAGTCCATGGCCTCGCTGGCGAGGTCCTCGGCCGCGGTCGGCCGGACCGGGGTCGGGCCCACCGAACCGAGCCCGACCCGGACACGGCGCTGGTCGGTGTCGACGATCACGGCCACGCCCGCGACGGAGATCACCATCGCGTTGCGGGGGCCGATCTTGGCGGCGTGTTGTGGACCGTTGGGAATCCGCACCCGCACGGCCCGGATCAGTTCGTCGCCGCGGCGAGCGGTGCGCTTGGGCCCGACGACGAACTCGTCGAGGGGCAGGGTGCGCTCGCCGTCGACCGAGACCAGCACGACCTCGGCGTCGAGGGCGGCCAGCCACGGCAGCGTGTCGCCGGCCGGGCTGGCGGTGCCGAGGTTGCCGCCGACCGTGCCGGTGTTGCGGATCTGCGGCGAGCCGACCGTGCGGGCCGCCATGGCCAGGCCGGGCGCCGTCTCGGCGAGGTCGGACAGCATCGTGGCGTAGGTCACGGTGGCGCCCAACTCCAGCACGCCGGCCTCGTAGCGGTGGCCGCGCAGGTCGTCGATCCGGCGGATGGCGACGACGGACTCCGGACGGCGGTGGCCGTGGTTGACCTCGATCATCAGGTCCGTACCACCGGCCAGCACGTGTGCGTCGGGTCGCTCGGCGAGGGCGTCGATCGCCTCTCCGAGTTCGCGTGGTCGCGTGATGCCCAAGTTCTTCCTCCCAATGGGACGCGAACGGTTGCGGCTCCCGATCCACGCCACGTGTCGCGTCTGTTCCGCGAACGTTACGCGGTTGACAGCCCCGGTGGCGGGAACGAGGGTAAGTTCCATGCCGACCGATTTCGTCCTGTCCAGCCGCCGCGTCGTCCTGCCCGACGGCGAGCGGCCCGCTGCCGTGGTCGTCGCCGACGGACGCATCGTCGCCGTGACCGATCCTGCCGATGCGCCCGATGCGCCGCGTCGCGATGTGGGCGACCTGGTGGTGCTGCCGGGCCTGGTCGACAGCCACGTCCACGTCAACGAGCCGGGGCGAACCCACTGGGAGGGGTTCGCCACCGCGACGCGGGCCGCGGCGGCCGGCGGGGTGACCACGATCGTGGACATGCCGCTCAACAGCCTGCCGCCCACGATCGACCCGGCGGCGCTGGCCACCAAGCGCGAGGTGGCGGTCCCGCAGGCCCACGTCGACGTCGCGTTCTGGGGCGGGGTGGTGCCGGGTAGCGAGGGGCACCTCGCCGCGCTGGCATCGGACGGGGTGTGCGGGTTCAAGGCGTTCACGTGTGACAGCGGCGTGCCGGAGTACGGCGACTTCGCCCCGGCCGCTCTGCTCGACCTCGCCGCCCGGGTGGCCGCGGTGGACGGCATGCTGATCGTCCACGCCGAGCACCCCGGCATCGTGGCCGCCGCCACCGCCGAGGTCACGACCTCGGGGGCCGACCCGCGCCGCTACACCACCTGGCTCGACGGCCGCCCGCCCGAGGCCGAGGTGGCCGCGATCGCGGCACTGATCGACGCGGCGAGGGCGACGGGTGCCCGCGTGCACGTGCTGCACCTGTCCGCCGCCGAGGGGGCGGCGCTGGTCGCCGCGGCCCGTGCCGACGGCGTGGCGATCACGGTCGAGACCTGCCCGCACTACCTGACCCTCGCCGCCGAGGACGTCCCCGACGGCGCGACGGACCACAAGTGCGCACCCCCGATCCGGGGCCGCGACAACCAGGATCGGCTCTGGCAGGCGCTGCTGGCCGGCACGATCGACGCCGTCGTCAGCGACCACTCGCCCTGCCCGCCCGCCGACAAGGCCCCCGACCGCGGCGACTTCGTGGCGGCGTGGGGCGGCATCGCCTCGCTGCAACTCGGTCTGCCGCTGGTGTGGACCGCGGCGGCGTCGCGCGGCGCCAGCCTCGCGGACGTCGCGGGCTGGATGGCGGCCGGCCCCGCGCGTCTGGCCGGGCTGGCCGGCAAGGGCCGCATCGAGGTCGGCGCCGACGCCGACCTGGTCGTGTTCGATCCCGACGCGACGTGGCAGGTCGACCCGCACCGCCTCCACCACCGTCATGCCGTGACGCCGTATGCCGGCCGGACCCTGCGCGGCGTGGTCGACACGACCTATCTCGCCGGTGTCGCCGTCGCCGGGAGTAGCGTTGCCGACCCCGGGCCGCCGCAGGGCCGCCTGCTCGAACGAGGACGTCCGTGACCGCACCGACCCCCGACCCCGACCCCGCACCGGCCCCCGAGCCCCTCGGCCTGGTCGACCTCGCCGCCCGTCGCCTCGGGGGGATGGTGCTGGCCGCCAACGACGAGTTCTTCGCGCCGAAGGAACACCTGCTCGAGCCGTTGCCCGCGGTCTTCGACCCGCACGCGTACGCCGACCGCGGCAAGGTGATGGACGGTTGGGAGACGCGCCGCAGTCACGACGACGGCAACGTCGACTGGTGCGTGGTCCGGCTCGGCGTCCCCGGCGTGGTCGAACAGGTCGTGGTCGACACCAGTTTCTTCCGCGGCAACTTCCCCGAGGCCTTCGCCCTCGAGGGCTGTGTCAGCCAGGGGCCGCCGACCGGGGACACGACCTGGTTCGCGCTGGTCGAGCGCACGCCGTTGCAGGGCGACGCGGTCCAGCGCTTCCCGGTCGCCGCGGCCTGGCGGGCCACCCACGTGCGGCTGTCGATCTTCCCCGACGGCGGCGTCGCCCGGCTGCGCGTCCTGGGCCGTGGCCTGCCCGACCTGCACGACCTCGCGGACGCGTCGGGGCGATTCGACCTGGCGGCGGTCGTCAACGGCGGCCGGGCCGTCGCCTGCTCGGACGCGTTCTTCTCGTCACCGACCAACCTGATCCAGATCGGCGATGCCCGCGACATGTCCGACGGCTGGGAGACCCGGCGCCGCCGTGGTCCCGGCGAGGACCTCGCGGTGCTCGAACTGGCCGCGGCCGGGGTCGTCGAACGGCTCGAGATCGACACGACGAACTTCAAGGGCAACTACCCCGACCGGGTCGTCGTCGAGGCACTGCACGCTCCCGACGTCGACCCGGCCGACCTGCCGATCGACGGCTGGGCCACGCTGCTGCCACCGACGCCGCTCGAACCGCACCAGCGTCACGTGTTCGACGTGACCGCCGACTCGGCCGAAGCCACCCACCTGCGCCTGCGCGTGCTGCCCGACGGCGGGGTCGCGCGGCTGCGTGCCTTCGGGCCCGTCACCGAGGACGGTTGGCGCCAGGTCGGCCTGCGGAGGCTACGCACCGCCAACCCGTCGGCTGCCGGGGCGGCGCTGCTGGCCTGCTGCGGTTCGACCCGGTGGGTCGAGCAGATGCTCGAGGTGCGACCCTTCGACGACCCGGAGCAACTGCAGCAGGTCGCCGGACGGATCTGGGACGGACTGGCGCCGCAGGACTGGCTCGAGGCCTTCGCCGCCCATCCCCGCATCGGCGAGCGGACCACGACCAAGCGCTGGTCCTCGGACGAGCAGGCCGGTGCCCGCACCGCCGAGCAGGCCACGCTGGACGCCCTCGAGCAGGGCAACCGGGACTACGAGGAGCGGTTCGGTCACGTGTTCCTGATCCGCGCCGCGGGACGTACGGCCGACGAGATGCTGGCCGCCCTGCGCGAACGCCTCGACAACGACCCGGACACCGAGGTCCACGTCGCGGCGGCCCAGCAACGCGAGATCATGGCGTTGCGCCTCGACAAACTGTTGCGCGAAGGAGGCGCCTGATGAGCCTGTCCACCCACGTCCTCGACACCAGTGTCGGCCGCCCCGCGACGGGCGTGCAGGTGTTCCTGGACCAGCGCACCGAGGACGGCGGATGGAGCCACGTCGTCGCCGCCCAGACCGACGCTGATGGCCGGGTCGGACGGCTCGTCCCGGCCGGCGCCCTTGCTGCCGGCGTGTACCGGCTGACCTTCGCTGTCGCCGACTGGGCGGCAGAGGTCGGCACCGCGACGTTCTTCCCCGAGGTCTCCATCGTGTTCGAGGTGACCGCACCCGAGGAACACCACCACGTCCCCCTGCTGCTCAGCCCCTTCGGCTACAGCACCTACCGAGGAAGCTGACATGACCGCCACCATGGGCGACAACCGCTACGGCAAGTCGGGCATCCGACTGGCGACCGTGCAACGCGACGGCGACACGCACACGTTCGTCGACCTCGAGATCGAGATCCGGCTGGCCGGCGACTTCGACCCGGTCCACGTCGACGGCGACAACTCGCCGGTGGTGCCCACGGACACGATGCGCGGCACCTGTTACGGACTCGCCCGTGACGGGATCGACAGCCCGGCCGCCTTCGCACGCCGCCTGGCGACGCGCCTGCTGGCGGCCTCGCCCGCGGCAGGGCGGGTCTGGGTGCGCATCTTCTCGTTCCCCTGGGAGCGCGTCGAGGTGGACGGCGCACCCCACCCGCACACCTTCCGTCCCGCCGCCGGTGGCGAGTCGGTCGTCACGCTCGTCCAGGACCGCGGGGCCGATCCGGTGGTGATGGGTGGGGTGCGCGGTGCCCGGGTCCTCAAGACGACCGGGTCGGCGTTCTCCGACTTCCGAAGCGACGAGTACACGACCCTGCCGCCCGTCCGGGACCGCATCATGGCGACCACGATGGACGCGACGTGGGGTACGACGCCCGACGCCGATCACGAGGGGCTGGCCCGGGCGGTGCCGGCGACGGCGCTCGCCCGCTTCGCGACCCACGACGACAGCGAGTCGGTCCAGCACACGTTGTACGCCATGGGCCAGGCCGTCATCGAGGCGCATCCCGAGGTGACCTGGATCCGGTTCGTGCTCCCCAACGAGCACCACATCCTGGTCGACCTCGCGCCCTACGGGCTCGACAACCCGGGCGAGGTGTTCCTGGTCGGTGACCGGCCGTACGGCGTGATCGAGGGCACGGTCGTCCGCGAGGGTCATGCGCCAGAGGTTGGCTGGTGACCGACGACCACCGCCTCGACGCCACCGCCGTCGAGCGCCTGCTCGCCGGCGTCGAGGAGGCCGACGCGGACGTCCGACGCGGGTGGCCGGGAGCGCCGCAGACGCGCCAGCCCGTCCAGGTCTACTACCTGCCCGCCGACCGCGTCGATGCCGACACGGCGACCGACGCCGGCGCCACCGCCGCGGGCCTGCTCGCCGCCCACGCCGGTGATGGCCCGGCCCTGCTGGCCGCCTGCGGCATCGACGGGCTTCCGGACGACGTCGCGCTGCGGGTGCGCGAGCGGGTCGCGGCCAAGTTGGCCACGCAACCGCTCGAGGACCTGCGCGTCGACTTCGAGGACGGCTACCTCGGCCGGGACGAGGCCACCGAGGCCGCCGATGCCGTGCGCACCGGTGGGGCCGTGGCGGACCTGCTCGCCCGCGACGACGCGCCGCCGTTCGTCGGCCTGCGGGTCAAGTCCTTCACGGATGGCCTGGCGCGGCGCAGCGTGGCGACCCTCGACCGCTTCCTCGGTGCACTGCTCGACGGCACGGGGGGCGCGTTGCCTGCCGGCTTCGCCATCACCTTCCCCAAGATCGTCGCCGTGGCGCACGTGGCCGCGTTCGTCGACGTGCTCGGGTCCCTCGAAGCGGCGTACGGCCTCGAGGCCGGCAGCCTGCGCTTCGAGGCCCAGATCGAGACGACCCCGTCCGTCCTCGGTCCGGACGGGCGCGTCGCTCTACGCGATATCCGGGACGCGGGCGCCGGGCGGATGTGCGCGGCCCACGTCGGCGTCTACGACTACTCGGCCGGGCTCGGCCTGCCGCCTGCCGAGCAGCGGCTCGACCACCCTGCCCTCGACGCCGCGCGACACCTGCTGCAGATCACGTTTGCCGGCAGCGAGGTGCGGCTGTCCGACGGGTCGACCAATGCCGTACCCGCCGACGACGGGACGGACGAGGTCCAGCGGGTCTGGCGCCGCCACTCCTCGGACGTGCGCCATTCGTTGCGCCACGGCTTCGTCCAGGGCTGGGACCTGCATCCCTCGCACCTCGTGCCGCGCTACACCACGGTCTATGCCGACCTGCTGCGCGACCTCGACGAGGTGCTGGGCCGCCTCGCCGCCTGGCACGGCGGCAGCTCGGCCGCCGGCGTGATGGACGAGCCCGCCACCGTGCGTGCGATGCTGCACCAGGTCCAGCGCGCCGTCGACTGCGGCGCGGTCGAGTCGGCCGAGGTCGGCGAACGGACCGGGGTCGAACTACCGCCGCGTCCCGCGGCCCGCTGAAGGAGTCGTCGTTGAGTGAGGAACGCGAACGCCTCGACTGGGCCAGCTACGGGGTGGCGGTCCGGGAGTTGGCCCAACAGGTCGTCGACGACGGCTACCGGCCCGACATCGTGCTCTCGATCGCCCGCGGGGGACTGGTCGTCGCCGCGTCGCTCGCCTACGCCCTCGACGTCAAGCCCTGCTTCGTGCTCAACGTCGAGTACTACACCGGCATCGACCAGCGTCACGACGAACCGATCGTGCTGCCGCCGATGCTCGACCTCGAGGAGGCCAGGGGCGCGAGCGTGCTGATCGCCGACGACGTCGCCGACACGGGTCACACCCTGCGGCTGGTCCAACGGTTGTGCGAGGACCGGGTCGCCGAGGCGCGCGTCGGCGTGCTCTACGAGAAGCCCCAGTCGGTCGTCGCGTGCGACTACGTCTGGAAGGCGACCGACCGCTGGATCGAGTTCCCCTGGTCGAGCCAGCCGCCGCTGGTGGGTCCGGGCGCGAAACAGCCACCACCGAGAGAGGCGAACCGATGACGGACAACGCAACGGTCGAGGTCGCCGGTCTGCAGGTCGACGCCATCCTGCACCGGTTCGTCGCCGACGAACTGCTGCCCGGCAGCGGCATCGACGGCGAACGGTTCTGGCCCGGCCTGGCGGACCTGATCGAGCGGTTCACGCCACGCAACCGCGAACTGCTGGACGTGCGCGAGCAACTGCAGCAGCAGATCGACGCCTGGCACCGCGACCACCGGGGCGACGCCCACGACCACGCCGCCTACCGCGGGTTCCTCGCCGAGCTCGGCTACCTGCGGCCCGAGCCGGCCGAGGTCCGGGTTCCCGATGCGCCCGTCGACCCGGAGATCGGCAGCATCGCCGGCTCGCAACTCGTGGTCCCGGTATCCAACGCCCGCTACGCCGTCAATGCCGCGAACGCGCGGTGGGGATCGCTCTACGATGCGCTCTACGGCACCGATGCCCTGGGTGATCCGCCGCCCGCCGGCCCCTACGACCCGGCCCGTGGCGCCCGGGTCGTGGCCTGGGCGAAGGACTTCCTCGACACCGCCGTGCCACTCGACGGCGCTTCCCACGCCGACGTGACGGGCTACGCGGTCCGCGACGGTGATCTCGCGGCGACCACCCGCGACGGCGATGACGTCGCACTGCGGGACCCCGACGCGTTCCTCGGCCACGACGGCACGGCCGATGCGCCGGACGAGGTCCTGCTCGAGCATCACCGGCTCGGCATCCGCCTGGTCGTCGACCGCGATCACCCGGTCGGCGCCGACGACCCGGCGGGTCTGGCCGACGTGAAACTCGAGGCCGCCGTGACCGTGATCATGGACGCCGAGGACTCGGTCGCCGCCGTCGACGCGGCCGACAAGGTCGGGGTCTACCGCAACTGGCTCGGCCTCATGCGCGCAGAGTTGACCGCCGAGGTGACCAAGGACGAGCGCAGCTTCACCCGGCGCCTCGAACCCGACCTGGTCTTCACCGGCCGTGACGGTGCACAGATGCATCGACGTCGCCGTGCGCTGCTGCTGGTCCGAAACGTCGGCCCGCTGATGACCACGCCCGCGATCCATGACCGCCACGGCGACGAGGTGTTCGAGGGCCTGCTCGACGCCGTGTTCACCGTGCTCGCCGCCCGCCACGACCTGCAGCGCGACACCGAACGCAACTCGGCGGTCGGCGCCGTCTACGTGGTCAAGCCGAAGCTCCACGGCCCCGACGAGGTCGCCTTCACCGACGAGGTGTTCACGGCCGTCGAAGAACTGCTCGACCTGCCGGCCAACACCGTGCGGCTCGGGTTGATGGACGAGGAACGGCGCACCTCGGTCAACCTGCCCGCCTGCATCGCCGCAGCCGGCGCCCGCCTGGCGTTCATCAACACCGGCTTCCTCGACCGCACCGGCGACGAGATGCACACGGCGATGGAGGCCGGCGCCATGGTGCGCAAGGCCGACATGAAGGCGCAGCCGTGGCTGCAGGCCTATGAGGACCGCAACGTCGACGTCGGGCTGGCCGCCGGGCTGCGCGGCCGGGCCCAGATCGGCAAGGGCATGTGGGCCGCGCCTGACCGGATGGCGGCGATGCTGGAGGAGAAGGTGGGCCACCCGATGGCCGGGGCCAACTGCGCCTGGGTGCCCTCGCCGACCGCCGCGACGCTGCACGCGACCCACTACCACCACGTCGACGTCGCGGCCCGCCAGCAGGAGTTGACCGGGCGAACGCGCGCGTCCCTCGACGACCTGCTCACCCTGCCCGTCGCCGACGGCACGCCGTGGTCGGACGAGGAACGGCAGGCCGAACTCGACAACAACCTGCAGGGGATCCTCGGCTACGTGGTGCGCTGGGTCGAGCACGGCGTTGGCTGCTCCAAGGTGCCCGACCTGTCGGGGACCGCGTTGATGGAGGACCGCGCCACCTGCCGCATCTCCTCGCAGCACGTCGCCAACTGGCTCCACCACGGCGTCGTCACGACCGACGAGGTCACGGAAGCACTGCAGCGCATGGCCGCGGTCGTCGACGAACAGAACGCCGGCGATCCGCTCTACCAGCCGATGGCGCCCGGGTTCGACGGCCCGGCCTTCGCCGCCGCCAGCGAACTGGTTTTCGCCGGTCGCGAGCAGCCCTCGGGCTACACCGAACCGATCCTGCACCGCTGGCGTCGGACGTCGAAATCCGCGTGACCGCCCGGCCGTGGGTCCGGCGTGTTACCGGCTCGTGACGGTCGGCCGCTACGCTACGTCCTGCTGGTGGCAACGGCGCCCCCGCCTGTCCGATCCGTCCTCGACCGGTAGGGGTATCGCCGTGGTGGCACCCATGTCCTCGTTCGCAGCTTCCTCGGCCCACGTGTCGGCCCCGTCGGCCCAGGGGTTGTACGACCCGGCGTTCGAACACGACGCCTGCGGCGTGGCCTTCGTGGTCGACATGCACGGCCGGCGCAGCCATCGCATGGTCTCGTTGGGGCTCAAGGCCCTGCAGAACCTCGATCACCGCGGAGCGACCGGCGCCGAGGACAACGTCGGCGACGGTGCGGGCATCCTCATCCAGGTGCCCGATGCGTTTTTGCGCGAGGTCTGCGACTTCCCGCTGCCCGACCCCGGTACCTACGCGATCGGTACGGCGTTCCTGCCCCAGGACCCCGTCGAGGCGGACGCGGCGGCCAAGGCCGTCGACGCCATCGTCGCCGACGAGGGGCTGCGCACGGTCGGGTGGCGCGAGGTGCCCATCGACGACTCCGCGATCGGGTCGATGGCGCGCGCCGTCGAGCCGACCTTCCGGCAACTGATCGTGGCCGCTCGCGAGGGTGACGCCCCGCTGTCGGGCATGGACCTCGAACGTCGCGCCTACGTGCTGCGCAAGCGCATCGAGCACGAGGTCGGCATGGGCGCGGCCGAACAGGAGTCGCGGGCCGAGTCGGCGCCGTCGCTGGTCTACTTCCCGTCGTTGTCGGGTCGCACACTGGTTTACAAGGGCATGCTCACCAGCGTGCAGTTGGGTGACTTCTTCCTCGACCTGCGCGACGAGCGTCTCGACAGCGCGCTGGCGCTGGTGCACTCGCGGTTCTCGACCAACACGTTCCCGTCGTGGCCGCTGGCCCACCCGTACCGGATGGTGGCCCACAACGGCGAGATCAACACGGTGATGGGCAACCGCAACTGGATGCGGGCCCGCGAGGGCGGCATCTCGTCGCCGCTGTTCGGTGACCACCTGCAGCGGGCGCTGCCGATCATGACGCCGGGGGCGTCGGACACGGCCAGCTTCGACGAGTGCCTGGAACTGCTCCACCTCGGCGGCCGCAGCCTGCCGCACGCCGTGCTCATGATGATCCCCGAGGCGTGGGAGAACCACACCTCGATGACCGACGAGCGCCGCGCCTTCTACGCCTACCACTCCGCGATCATGGAGCCGTGGGACGGTCCGGCGTCGATCGCGTTCACCGACGGCAGCGTCATCGGGGCGGTCCTCGACCGCAACGGTCTGCGTCCCTCGCGCTACTGGGTGACCGAGGACGGCCTGGTCGTCATGGCGTCCGAGGTCGGCGTGCTCGACATCGACCCGGCCACGGTCGTCACCAAGGGCCGGCTGCAGCCGGGCCGCATGTTCCTGGTCGACACCGAGCAGGGACGCATCGTCGCCGACGAGGAACTCAAGGCCGACCTCGCCGGGGCCGAGCCCTACGCCGACTGGCTGCGGGACGGACTGCTGCGACTCGAGGACCTGCCCGACCGTGACCTGTTGACCCCGCAGCATGCGTCGGTGGTCAAGCGCCAGCGCGTGTTCGGCTACACCACCGAGGAACTCAAGATCATCCTCGGCCCCATGGCCCGCATCGGCTACGAACCGATCGGGTCCATGGGCACCGACACCCCGATCGCGGTGCTCTCGCAGCGATCGCGCCTGCTGTTCGACTACTTCAGCCAACTGTTCGCGCAGGTCACCAACCCGCCGCTGGACGCGATCCGCGAGGAGTTGGTCACCTCGATGGCCGGCATGATCGGTCCCGAGGCCAACCTGCTCGAGCCGGGCCCCGAGTCGTGCCGGCAGATCGTGCTGCCCAAGCCCGTGCTGTCCAACGAGGACCTCGCCAAGGTCCTCTACATCAACGAGGACGGCGAGCACGCCGGCTTCGAGCCGTTCGCCATCGACGGCCTGTACCCGGTCGCCGAGGGCGGCGAGGGGATGCGCCGCGCCCTCGACGAGGTGTGCGCGAAGGTCAGCGCCGCCATCGCCGACGGGGCCCGCATCATCGTGCTCTCGGACCGCTACTCGAACGCGGAGTTGGCGCCGATCCCGTCGTTGCTGCTGACCGGGGCGGTGCACCACCACCTGATCCGCGAGAAGACCCGCACCAAGGTGGGGCTGGTCGTCGAGGCCGGCGACGCCCGCGAGGTGCACCACATGGCGCTGCTGATCGGGTACGGCGCCACGGCGATCAACCCCTACCTCGCGTTCGAGACCATCGACGACCTCATCCGCGAGGGTTTTCTCGGTGACGTCGGGCACGACGAGGCAGTGCAGAACTACATCGACGGCTGCACCAAGGGCGTGCTCAAGATCATGTCCAAGATGGGCATCTCCACCGTCGCGTCCTACACCGGTGCGCAGGTGTTCGAGGCGATCGGGCTGTCACAGGACCTCGTTGACCACTGCTTCACCGGCACCTCGACCAAGCTCGGCGGTATCGGCCTCGACGAGATCGCCGAGGAGGTGGCCCTGCGCCACCGCTTCGCCCACCTCGACCGGCCCGAGGAGGTCGCCCACCGTGACCTGTGGGGCGGCGGCGAGTACCAGTGGCGGCGCGAGGGCGAGGAGCACCTGTTCGACCCGGCCACGGTGTTCAAGCTCCAGCACGCCACGCGGACCCAGCGCTACGACGTGTTCAAGGAGTACACCTCACGGGTCGACGAGCAGTCCGAGCGGCTGATGACCCTGCGCGGGTTGTTCAAGTTCAAGGCGGGCGAGCGGACCCCGATCCCGATCGACGAGGTCGAGCCCGTCACCGAGATCGTCAAGCGGTTCTCGACAGGTGCGATGAGCTACGGGTCCATCTCGGCCGAGGCACACGAGACCCTCGCCGTCGCGATGAACCGTCTGGGTGCCAAGTCCAACACGGGCGAGGGTGGCGAGGACCCCGAGCGGTTCACGCCCGACGGCAACGGTGACCTGCGCCGCTCGGCCATCAAGCAGGTCGCGTCCGGCCGGTTCGGCGTGACCTCCGAGTACCTGACCAACGCCGACGACATCCAGATCAAGATGGCACAGGGCGCCAAGCCCGGCGAGGGCGGCCAGCTACCGGGGCAGAAGGTGTGGCCCTGGATCGCCAAGACGCGCTACTCCACGCCCGGTGTGGGCCTGATCAGCCCACCGCCGCACCACGACATCTACTCGATCGAGGACCTCAAGCAGCTCATCCACGATCTCAAGAACGCCAACCCGTCGGCCCGCGTCCACGTCAAGCTCGTGGCCGAGGTCGGGGTCGGCACGGTCGCGACCGGGGTCTCCAAGGCCAAGGCCGACGTGGTGCTGATCTCCGGCCACGACGGTGGCACCGGGGCGTCGCCGCTCAACTCGCTCAAGCACGCCGGTGGCCCGTGGGAGCTCGGCCTGGCCGAGACCCAGCAGACGCTGCTGGTCAACGGGCTGCGCGACCGGATCGTGGTGCAGGTCGACGGCCAGCTCAAGACCGGCCGCGACGTCGTGGTCGCCGCCCTGCTCGGTGCCGAGGAGTTCGGCTTCGCGACCGCCCCGCTGGTCGTGTCGGGCTGCATCATGATGCGCGTGTGCCACCTCGACACCTGCCCGGTCGGCGTGGCGACCCAGAACCCCGAGCTGCGCGAGAAGTTCACCGGCAAGCCCGAGTTCGTCGTGACCTTCTTCGAGTACATCGCCGAGGAGGTGCGTGAACTGCTCGCCGAGCTCGGCTTCCGCACCCTCGACGAGGCCATCGGCGCCGTCGACGCGCTCGAGGTGGCCGACGCCGTCGAGCACTGGAAGGCCAAGGGGCTCGACCTCGGCCCGATCCTGCACGTGCCCACCTCGCCGTGGGAGCAGGACCGCCACTGCACCAAGTCGCAGGACCACGGGCTCGACAAGGCGCTCGACAACCACCTGATCGAGTTGGCGCAGCCGGCACTCGAACACGGTGAGGCGGTGACGATCGACCTGCCGATCGCCAACCTCAACCGGACCGTCGGGACGCTGCTCGGCCACGAACTCACGAAGCGGTACGGCGGGCTCGGCCTGCCAGACGACACCATCGACGTGACCTTCCGTGGCTCGGCCGGACAGAGCTTCGGCGCGTTCGTTCCGAAGGGCATCACGCTGCGGCTGTACGGCGATGCGAACGACTTCGTCGGCAAGGGGCTGTCGGGCGGCACGGTGGTGATCCGCCCGCCCGAGCAGCTCCATCCCGACTTCGTCGCGGAAGAGTCCATCGTCGCGGGCAACGTGATGCTGTACGGCGCGACCGCGGGTCACGCCTACGTCCGGGGCGTCGTCGGCGAACGGTTCTGTGTGCGCAACTCAGGCGCGATCGCCGTCGTCGAAGGCGTCGGCGACCACGGCTGCGAGTACATGACCGGCGGCCGGGCCGTGGTCCTGGGCGCCACCGGCCGCAACTTCGGGGCCGGGATGTCGGGCGGCATCGCGTTCGTCTACGACCCCGACCACACCTTCCGCGGCCTACTCAATCCCGAGATGGTCGACCTCGACCAGCTCGACGAGCCCGACAAGAGCTGGCTGCGAGAGCAGGTCCGCACCCACCGCGAGCTCACCGGCTCGACGGTCGCGCAGCGCCTCCTCGGCGACTGGCACAACGAGGTGCGCCGGTTCAAGAAGGTCATGCCGCGCGACTACAAGCGCGTCCTCGAGGCGAGCCGACTGGCCGAGGAGCAGGGCCAGGACGTCGACGAGGCGATCATGGCCTCCGCGCGCGGCTGAAGCTGCGGACCACTGCCGAGACCACGCTCCTCGCGGGCGAGACGACGAGACGAGAACACGATGGGTGACGTCCGGGGATTCCTGAAGCACGAGCGCGAACTGCCGGCCCGCCGGCCGGCCGACCAGCGCGTCGGCGACTGGCGCGAGGTCTACCTGCCGTTCGCGCAGGAGAAG